>JBHHWM010000041.1:0-25247 GCA_046756545.1 Rhodothermales bacterium
CGGCTCAACGTCTCGCCCCGGTTCAATTATTCGGAAGAATGGCTCATCCAGACCGAACGTAGAACCTTCACTGACTCTACGAACACGACGACTACCGAGGCCATTCCCGGCTTTTTCGCGCTGCGGCAGTTCAACACGGGCATCTCGGCCACGACGACCATCTACGGCCTCTTTCCGCTGAAAGTGGGTCCGTACCAGGGATTCCGGCACACCCTCCGCCCCAGCCTCGGGTTTTCCTATCGGCCCGACTTCGGCGATGCGTTCTGGGGCTACAGCCGCGCCTTGCTTAATGACAGCGGAGAAGCCGTGGTGGATTCGATCAACGGTGAGGCCGTAGCCAGACGCTACAACATCGCCCGGGGGGTACAGACCGGGAGGCAACAGGCACTCACGTTCAGCTTGAATAATATTTTTGAAACGAAGCGCGTCTCTGTCGATTCGACCGGCGAGCAACGGTCTCGCGCCGTGAAGCTGTTCGATGTCAACGTGAGTTCGAGCTATAACTTCGCCGCCGATTCCTTGAATCTGTCTCCTATCCGGCTCAGCGCTCGCACCAAGGTATTCGGCAAGCTGGATCTGAATTTTAGTTCGACCTTTTCGCCGTATGCCGTCGATACCCTCGGAAGAGCCATCAACCGGTATGTTTTTTCGCTGCGCAACGCTCGATTCGCGCGCCTGACCGACCTGCGCCTCGGCGGCAGCTTTAAGTTACGCAGCAAACAACAGGGGGCGAGCCCCCCCTCTTCTACGGCACGGCGCGGGCCGCAACCGTTAGGGGCGGCTACCACGTCGTCGCTGGGCCTCAATGATCCCTTCGCCTCGTCCCCTTTCGGGAGCCTCACTACGCCGGACGGCGTCACCGATTTCTCGATCCCCTGGTCGCTCGACGTCACGTTCAATTACAGCCTCAGCAAGTTTCTGAATGAGACGCGACAGTCGGCCACCGTCAATGCACGCTTCGACTTCAACCTGACGCCGAACTGGAAGATACGCGGCCAGACTGGCTATGATTTTGAGCTACAGGAGATCGTCACGACTTCCCTGAATATCCACCGCGATTTCGGATGTTGGGAGATGGCTTTCCGATGGGTACCATTCGGTCGGTTTCAGTCGTGGGGCTTCGACCTGCACGTCAAAAGCGGTCACCTCCGCGACCTCCTTCGGATCCGGCAACCGCGCTCCGACCGGGACCGTGGCTTCGGCAATGTCTTCTAATTATGGCCCGGTCTCGGCCTGATTATCTGTTGCTGCTTTACGAGGTGTTTCATCGATACTGCGGAAAAGCATTGCACCTTTTTCCAGACAATGTTACATTCTTAACCCCCACAACCTATTGTGAAGATTTGTTTTAGGATAGACCAGAACCCCTACTAATGCGTTGTTCCAGATAAATGAAGGACGGACAACGCGCTACCGATACCCCACTCTGATGCTGTATCGGATGGCATCGACCGTTTGCTCACGTACTCCTTTCGACCCACCGAACAGAGCGCTTACCCCGTAAGGGGATGCCTTTGCCGTCTGTACATGAAGTCTTCTTCCAAAAGGCGATTCGCACGTCGTTTGCGCAGCACTCCGGTTCGCGACTCGCGCCTGACGATAAAAGACAAAGTCCTGGCGCTCCGCCTGTACTGGACGTTCGAGCGGGATCTTGAGGTGACCGGCCTCGGAGGTATTCATTTTTACGTCCAACACGGCATTGTAACCCTCCACGGCACCGTCAGCCACGAATTAAACCGCGAACTGCTCCTCTCCCTCGTCCAACAAATGGCCGGTGTCAAGGGCGTAGTCGATCATTTGCAAACCACAGACCAGGTCTCTCTTACTACCTCGTCTGAGATGATACTACACCTCTAAGTCGCCTTACGCACCCACGCATTTTCCACGCGTTTGAACCCAAGATGCGCGTAGTACCCGGCGGAAATGTCCGAGTCGCGCAGGGTCACTTCGGTCCCTTTGCACCGGTGGAGCACTTCGGTGATCAGGGTCTTCCCCACACCCAGGCGTTGTACGTCGGGTTCGACGGCGAGGTCGCACAGGTAGCTATAGAGCACCCCGTCGGTGAGCACCCTCGCAATGCCGACGAGGTGCCCCTTGTCCCAGGCCGTTAATACCAGCGAAGCCTTCTCGAACATAGACCAGACGCGCTCCGGGTCTGAGACGGGACGGAGTAACGGGGCCCTTCGATACAGGGTGATGATGCGAGCCGGCGTCAACCCGTCAAGCCCTTCACGAATTTCGAGGTCTTTAAGACCCGCCCTGGAATCCTTTTTTGTTGCAATAGCCATGGGGATTCTGGATAAGGCTTCTAACTCGCTTCTACTCCCAAATCGCCCAACACCGAAGTAACACTTACACCTCTACCTGGTTGGCGAGGGCCTGCGTGACTTTTTCGGCGGCTTCTTTGAGCAAGATGGCCGTCCCGATCTTGAGCCCGCTTTCTCGAAGGATGTGCTGGCCTTCTTCGGCATTGGTGCCCTGGAGTCGGACTATCAACGGCACGTCGATGCCCACATTGTTCGCCGCTTCGACGACGCCCCGCGCCACGCGGTCGCAACGCACGATGCCCCCGAAGATGTTGACCAGGATGGCCTTGACGTTCGGATCCTTGAGAATGATACGGAATCCGGCTTCGACCGTCTCGGCGCTGGCCGCTCCTCCCACGTCCAGGAAGTTGGCAGGCTCGCCGCCAGCCAGCTTAATGATGTCCATCGTAGCCATGGCGAGGCCCGCCCCGTTCACCATGCATCCGACGTTGCCGTCGAGCTTGATGTAGTTGAGATGGTGCTCGCTGGCTTCTACTTCGAGCGGGTCCTCCTCGTGAAGATCGCGCAGTTCCGCCAGATCCTTGTGCCGGTAGAGCGCGTTATCGTCGAGATTGATCTTTGCGTCGACGGCGACGACGTCGCCCTGGTCTGTCAATACAAGCGGGTTGATCTCGGCCAGAGAGGCATCACTCTCTGCGTAAGCCTTGTAGAGCGCCGAGATGAAACGGACGGCCTGCTTGAGAGTCGCTCCCTCAAACCCGAGGCCGAAGGCAATCTGCCGTGCCTGATAAGGTTTGAGACCCGTAGCCGGATCGATCCACACCTTGCGGATTTTCTCGGGCGTTTCGGCAGCTACCTTTTCGATCTCGACACCGCCCTCGGTCGAAGCCATGATGACATCCATGCTCTGCTGCCGGTCGAGCGTGACGCCCACATAGTATTCTCGGGCAATATCAACGGCATCGGCGATGAGCACCGCGCGCACTTCCTGACCATCCGGTCCGGTCTGGTGCGTCACGAGGTTCATGCCCAGGATGGCATCGGCCTTCTCCCGCACCTCGTCGAGGCTGCGCGCCAGCTTCACACCCCCTCCCTTGCCGCGTCCGCCCGCGTGGATCTGTGCCTTCACCACGAACAGTTCCGCCCCGTCTTCCTGAAGCTTCCTTGCCCCTTCTACCGCTTCCTCGACGGTTCGGGCCACGATGCCCGGTTGCACCGCCACACCATATTTCTCGAGGATGTCTTTCGCCTGATACTCGTGAACTTTCATTGTCTATGCTTGTTGCGATGAGCTTTCAGTGGTCCGTTTCTTGAGATCCTCGGTCAAAGCACCCGATCCATTGACGGCAGCGCCGTCGGGACGGAGCTCGACTCTGCACAAGAAGTTTCAAGCTACGGAACCAAGTCCAAAGAGCCAACTTAGAGCAAAGCAACTATCTGTGAAATAGCACTCCTTTCGACGCATTAATGCACCATTATCCGCACCCACCGTGACGACCTTCGACCTTCACATCATTCGACGTCTGCTCATCGGATTCGTCTTTATGACCGGGGCGCTCATCGTCTTCTTCATCCTGATCCATTACCTGGAACATGTGGATGATTTCCTCGACCGTGAAGCTCCGATGTGGGAAATTTACACGATTTATTACCCGAGTTATATTCCCGAGATTATGCGGCTCACGTCGCCATTGGCCCTGTTTCTCTCGTGCATCTACCTCACCGGGAAGCTGGCGCAGCAACTGCAACTGGTCGCCCTACAAACGAGCGGCGTGTCCCTCTACCGGTTGCTTCGCCCGTACCTGGCCGTGGCGCTGCTCGTCACCGGTTTTATGATCTGGTTCAACGGCTGGATCGTCCCTATCACGAATGGGACCGTGCTCGAATACGACAGCAAATACCTCAGAGACGCGCCGCGCCAGATCGACACGAGCGACATTCACCGGCAGAGCCCGAGCGGAATCCTTTCAGTAGGTTTTTTTGAACGCCGAACCAACATGGCCTATCGCGTTTCGCTTCAACAGTTCAGCCGTGACCAGCGCCTCGTCAAACGCGTGGACGCCGTGCATATGCAGTGGGTCGATTCCCTGAAGCTCTGGCGCCTCACAGACGCCGTCGTTCGTACCTTCTCCGTTGAGGGCAGCGAGCACCGTTTCGTGAGGGACGAACTCGACACGCTGTTGACGGTCTACCCCCGCGACCTGGCACGAACAGAACGCGACATCGAATCGATGACCATTCCCGTTGCAGCCGACTACGTTGAGCAGTTGCAACGCTCGGGAGCCAACAACATCGGGCGGCCGCTGGTCGGCTACTACACGAAGTTTTCCTATCCTTTCGCCAACTTGATCCTGGTGCTTATCGCACTCCCCCTGGCTGCCGTGCGGCGGCGTGGCGGTCAGGCTGTTCAGATCGGGCTTGGGCTTCTGGCCGCCTTTTCCTATCTAGTCCTTCAAAAACTCACCGAGCCGCTGGGGTATTTTGGCGAACTCCCACCGGCATTGGCGGCATGGCTCCCTCACGTCGTCTTCCTCATCGTAGCCCTGGTGATGCTGGTGCGAGCACGGAAATGAGGGGTCAGTTCCGCAAACATCACGCCTCGCCGACGCTTCCACCGCCGAAGTGGATCGTCTGGCCCGGCGGCATCCGTTCATCGATGACGCCGTGCGAGCGTTCGTAGCGTTCGATGTTGTCGGCCAGCGCCCGCAACAGCCGCTTGGCATGTTGCGGAGTGACGATGATGCGGCTCTTCACGCGCGCTTTTGGCACCCCCGGCACCACACGGATAAAGTCGAGGATAAACTCTTCCGGCGAATGCGCGATCATGACAAGGTTCGAGTAGACGCCTTCCGCGATTTCTTCGGTCAGTTCAATGTTTAACTGCTGGGCGGTTTTATCCTTCGGCTTGTCGTCGTTCATGGTATTCAGGTATGAGAGGATTCAGGTTCCGTTGAGGCCGTTGCTGCTTCTACCCGCGCCGGCCAGGGCGCTGATCAGGTCGCTCTTTGTGATGATCTGATAGGGGTGTTCGGCGTCGGGTTCGACGAGGACGGCCCCGGCACCTTGCTCAAGATAGGTCGAAAGATGATCGAGGTGGAGCGAACGCGGCACGATGGGAAACGGTTCACTCATGATCTCGCGCACCTCCTGATCGCGCGCAGCCGGTTGCTCGATGAGCCGGTTAAGGATAACGGTCTCAGTGAGACTCCCTACCACCTGGCCGTCTTCGATGACGGGTATCTGCGAGATGCCGTGCTCGGTCATGCATTGAATCGCCGCATGCAGCGTATCCGACGGCCCCACGGCCACGACCGACTTCTCCTGACGACGCACCGCCAGAACTTGTTCGACCGTCAGGTCGGGCTCCCGCTCCAGAAAGCCGTGATTCCGCATCCAGGTGTCGTTGTACGTCTTCGAAAGATACCGGAAGCCGGAATCCGGAAGGATGACCACGATGAGATCGTCCTCGGTCAATTCATCTCGGTGAGCGTGTAACCACTGGAGCGCGCCGGCCATTGCCATTCCACACGATTGACCGACGAACAACCCTTCCTCGCGCGCCAACCGGCGGGTCACCTGCATCGATTCCTTGTCCGTGACCCGCACGTAGTCGTCTACGAGGCTGAAGTCCATATTCTTCGCCAGAATATCCTCGCCGACGCCTTCCGTCAGGTAGGGATAGATCTCGTTCTCGTCGAACTCGCCCGTGTGAAAGTATTTGTAGTAAACGGATCCGTACGGATCTACCCCAATGACCTTGATCTCCGGATTTTGCTCTTTCAGATACCGGCCCGTGCCCGAGATCGTGCCTCCGGTACCTGATCCGGCAATGTAGTGTGTGACGCGCCCCTCGGTTTGCTCCCAGATTTCGGGGCCGGTGGTCTGATAATGCGCTTCCGTATTGGACGGGTTGTCGTACTGGTTGAGATAGACCGAGTTGGGGATCTCCTGCGCCAGCCGACGTGCTACCATGTAATAGGAACGCGGGTCGTCCGGGGCTACATTTGTCGGGCAAACCAGCACTTCGGCTCCGAGTGCACGAAGGACATCGGTTTTCTCCTGGCTCTGCTTGTCGGTCGTCGTGAAGATGCAGTGATACCCCTTGGCGATAGCCGCCAGGGCCAGCCCGGTCCCCGTGTTTCCGCTGGTTCCTTCGATGATGGTGCCGCCGGGTTTGAGCACGCCCCGTCGCTCGGCATCTTCGATCATGCTAACGCCGATACGGTCTTTGACCGAAGCGCCGGGATTGAAGAATTCGACTTTCGCCAGTACACGGCATGGCAGGTCTGCCGCAAGGCGGTTGATCTTGACCAACGGCGTGTTGCCGATGGTGCCCAGTATATTCTCGTGCCACATGGTTATACAAACAAGTTTGAGATGTCCTATTTTCTATCCAGCGCGAAGCCGACGCTCCTGCAAGCTACACAGGACCTTCTCGGAATCGCTCGTCCCTCAGGGAACGCATGAATCGGCTTTTGGGTCGATGCGATTTGCGAACAGGAACCAACTTTTGCCGGGATCCTACCCGGCCGATACTCCTACCTCACCTACTATAGTATTGAATACGTAGCTTTTGATCACCGAAGGGAGGACCCCGTAACGGTCGTATTCATGGTAGATTCGCCTGAATCTTTCGCACCTTTCGAACCGGAACTACTCGTCGCCACATGTCTGCCCGAAGGTAGTCTGGTCTCGGCCAACGACGCGTGGCAGTCGGTTTTTGGCCCCTACGAAAACGCCTGGGCACACCTTTCTCCCGAAGATCAGGTCCTGGTTGTGCAGTGCGTAGAGGAGGCCGCTGGTGGATCCCTGGTCACGAACCAGATCTTTCCCGTTCAGACGGCCGAGCGCGACGAGCCGTTATTCGTTTTGCTCCATTTTCTGCCCGTGCAGATGCTCGACGAGAACGAGCAGCCTTGCATCGGAGCTATCACCATATCCGGCGAAGTGCTGGTGGAACCGACAAGTTGGACGGTGAACCAGACCCAACGCCATCGCCTCGAAACGTTGGGCCGCATGACGATGGGTATCGCACACGATTTCAATAACCTGCTCAGCGGCATCCTCGGTTATACCGAACTGCTCAAGACCTTCAACATCGCCCCTCCCCTCTTCAGCACCTACACGGCCCACCTCGGCACCATCGAAAAGGCTGCACTCGACGGGGCCGCGCTGGTGCGTAAAATTCAGCAATACATACGGCAGGAAAAACAGACGCTCTTCGAACCGCTCGATTTGCCGAGTCTCGTCCAGGACTGCGTCTCGTTCACACGTCCCTACTGGTATAACGAACCGCGCCGCCAGGGCATCGACATCCAATTAGCACTTGATTTGAACGAAGTGCCTCCGGTCATGGGGTCAGCGGCGGAGTTACGGGAGGTCTTCGTCAACCTCATTCTCAACGCGGTGCAGGCCATGCCCACGGGCGGGCACCTTTCGTTGAGCACGTTCTACCGCGAACACGAAGGCGTGCAGGTCCAGATCAGCGATACCGGGACGGGTATGAGTGAGACGGTGCGCAGCCGCATCTTCGAACCTCTTTTCACTACCAAAGGAGAGTATGGCACCGGCATGGGCCTGGCGGTCAGCTACGGCATCATACAAGAACATGAGGGCGCGGTGAGCTTCACGTCGAAACTGGGGAAAGGAACGACGTTTACGCTCACCTTTCCACCGGCCCTGGAGGCCACGTTCACCCAGGAAGAAGAATCCGTCGAACCGCCCTCCGAATCGGCCCGCATCCTCCTGGTTGACGACGAAGAGATGGTGCGTTCCGTTCTGACGAAGCTCCTGACGCTGCGAGGGCATACCGTCTGGGCCGCCGCCTCCGGCCCTGAAGCGCTCGTCCTTACTCAGGCCAGACCCTTCGACATCGTCATCGTCGATCAGGCGATGCCCGAAATGAATGGGCGCGAACTGGCCCAGATCCTCCGCCGGCGGTACCCCGATCTCCCCATCGTGCTGCTCACCGGCGATACGGAAGTTGGTGATCCGGATCATGCCATTAATGTAATCCTGAGCAAACCTTTCCAGATCAAAGAGGTTGAGGCAACCATCCAGAAACTAATCTAGTTGTACGTTGTCGTCCACGAAAGCCACCGGACTCCGTCGGTGCCCCCCTTTTCACACACCCACTCTCATAAACCATACGCTCACCTCTTCGACCCCGCCACATTGACAGACCCCTTGCTTTGGCCTGGTTTTTGAACCACTGCAGTGTCAATCAAACCCGCGTTTCGCTTCCCCTGGAAACCCCAGGCGGCACGCTCTCAACAGGGCATTCATGTCCTCCAGAAAAGACTGTTCGTATTGAGAATCCTATGATAATGAACCCTTTCCACCTGTCGATAGAAGACACCCCCGAGCAAAGCATTCCGCTCCCGACGGCTGCTGATGAGCAGGAAATGAGTACGTCGAGCGTACCCGACACCCTCCCCATCCTCGCCCTGCGTAATACGGTGTTGTTTCCGGGTGTCGTCCTGCCGATCACCATTGGCCGCGATGCGTCGCTCAAACTGGTCAAAGACGCCTCGAACGCCGACAAGCTCATCGGCGTCGTCTCGCAACGCAGCAGTGAGATCGAGGACCCCACGCCGGAGGATCTCTACGAGACCGGCACAGTTGCCACTATCCTAAAGCTGATCAAGATGCCTGACGGATCTAAATCGATTGTGATCCAGGGCAAACGCCGCTTCCATATCACCGATTACGTACAGAGCGACCCCTACTTCAAGGCCCACGTCGAGCCTCTGGCCGAGTACATCGACGAGGACGAAGAGATTCAGCTTCAGGCCCTGATACGCTCGATCAAAGAGTTGGCCATTCAAATCGTAGCGATGTCGCCGAATCTGCCCAGCGAGGCCGCCTACGCCATCGAAAACATCGACTCGCCGTCGTTCTTGATCCACTTCATCGCCTCCAACTTGCAAGTCGAGGTCGAGGACAAGCAGGAGTTGCTCGAAACCCTCTCGCTGGTCGAACGCGCCAACCTGGTGATGAAGCATCTCAACCGCGAGATTCAGGTGCTTCAGCTTTCCGAAGAGATTCGCTCGCGTGTCAAGAGCGACGTGGATCAACAGCAGCGAGAGTACCTGCTCCGCCAGCAGATGAAGGCCATCCAGGAAGAACTCGGCGAAGAAGACGGGGAAGGCGACCTCGAACAGTTACGCAAGCGTGCAGAAGAAAAAAACCTGCCGGAGCACGCGCACAAGGTCGTGATGAAGGAACTGGGGCGGCTCACGCGGATCAACCCTGCCGCGCCGGACTACGCCGTCACGCGTAATTATGTCGATTGGATCCTCGACCTTCCCTGGACCGAGTACTCCGAAGACCTCCTCGACATCAAGCGGGCCGAGCAGATCCTTGACGAAGATCATTACGGCCTGGAAAAAGTCAAGAAACGCATCCTCGAATACCTCGCCGTGCTCAAGCTCAAGGGCGACATGAAAGCGCCGATCCTGTGTTTCTACGGCCCCCCGGGGGTTGGTAAAACCAGCCTGGGCAAGAGCATTGCTCGCGCCGTCGGTCGTGAGTTCGTGCGCATGAGCCTGGGAGGCGTCCGCGACGAGGCCGAGATTCGCGGCCATCGACGCACCTACGTCGGCGCGTTGCCGGGGCGCATCCTGCAAGGATTGAAAAAGGCCGGTACGGCCAACCCCGTCTTCATGCTCGACGAAGTAGACAAGCTGGGCTCCGACTTTCGCGGCGACCCGTCAAGTGCCCTGCTCGAAGTGCTCGATCCGGAGCAGAACCACACCTTCAACGATCACTACCTGGAGATCGATTACGATCTCTCGAAAGTGCTGTTCATCGCCACGGCCAACTATCTGGAGATGATCCCGGCTCCGCTCCGCGACCGGATGGAAGTCATCCAGATCACTGGATACACGCAATACGAGAAGCTGGCTATTGCCCGGCAATACCTCGTGCCTCGTCAGACCGAGCGCAACGGACTGAAGCCCGAGCAATTCTCTATTTCCGACGAAGCGCTGAACCTGATCATCGACGGGTATACCCGCGAATCAGGCGTCCGGCAACTCGAACGGACCATCGGATCGGTGGCGCGGGGAGTGGCAAAGAAGGTAGCGGTCGATGAGGTCGAGACCGAGACCGTCCAGCCCGACGAACTCGAGGCCTACCTGGGCGCGCGCAAGTTCTTCAGCGACATCGCCGAACGCACCGAGGTACCCGGCGTGGCTACCGGCCTGGCCTGGACCCCCGTAGGCGGCGACATCCTCTTTATCGAGGCGTCGATCTCGCGAGGGTCAGGTCGCATGATCTTGACCGGCCAGCTCGGCGACGTGATGAAGGAGTCGGCACAGGCCGCGCTTTCGTACGTCAAGTCGCGTGCTCCTGAACTGGGCATTCCGCTTGATGCGTTCCGGTACTGGGATCTTCACGTGCATGTGCCCGCCGGGGCCGTGCCGAAAGACGGTCCTTCGGCAGGCGTGGCCATGCTCTCAGCGCTCATTTCGATCTTTACCCAGCGCCGGATCAAGCACACCATGGCCATGACCGGCGAGATCACGCTTCGCGGCCTCGTCTTGCCGGTTGGCGGCATCAAAGAAAAAGTGCTGGCGGCCAAACGAGCCGGCATCGATCAAGTGCTGCTTCCGCATAAGAACGAAAAAGACATCAAGGAGATTAACAACGACGCCCTCGAAGGCCTCGAGATCACCTATCTGAAGCGCATGGAGGAAGTCATCGACTTCGTGCTCGAAAAAGAACCTGTTACCGATCCGGTGGCGTTGTTCACCATACCGGACTCAGAGAAACAGCCTCATGCCGTCGTGCCGAACGGTATCGAGTCGGTCCAGAGCACGGTGATAAACTAGCCGGTACACTTTTTTTTCGAAAACAGAAGGGCTGCCTGCGCGATGCAAGCAGCCCTTATCGTTTTGACCAACGTCTATACGCTCACCTCTCGTCGTGTTCTTCGAGGATCTTAGCGTCCTCGACGTTGGGATCGCGGCCCTGCTTGAAAGCACGCTCGGCCTCCAGCACGATATCGACCGTCCGCTCCAGGGCCTTATCGATAAATTGTGCCGTTGCCTTCACAGCCGCTCCGGTTAAAAAGACGGCCTTGCCGAGCACATTAAGCTCATCGAACTGGATAATGCGGTGCTCTTCGGGGTCGGGCATCGGGATCAGGCGTCGTCGCTCTTTGGTCGAGATTTCTTCGCAGTGGACGTTTTTTTCGTCGTCGTTTTCCTGGTCGTCGTGCTTTTGGACGACGTTCCGGTTGCTTTCTTCCGGGTGGAAGCGCGTGACCGGGTTGACTTCGCCTTGGGCTCTTCGGCCTCGCCGTTATCCGACGCTTCTTCCTCGTGAAACAAACCACCGACTCCGTCAGCCAGCGTCTTTACCGCTTGATCGACGCCTTGAGCGATGGTGTTAATGGTTTCTTTAAGGAGAAAAAGCGTTCTATCCTCGATCTTGAGGTCTTCAAAGGCTTCGCGAGCGCGGTCGTATTGCTCTCTGCGGGGATCTTGCTGATCTGTCATGGCGTCTGTTGTGAATCTGCGCCAATAGCAGCGCGGTATGTGTAGGTGCCGTGATCAACGGTATAGACGTGCCCTCGCAGGCCAAGTTTCACTCTCGTGCCGTCACTGGAGGCGGCTGTTCCCGCCTATGTCCACCGACACCACCCAGGAAGCCACTTCTACCGACACCTCCCCGCTTCACGGCGTCGTCATTTGTTCGACGGGAAGCTGGCACGAGGTGCAAGTAGACGACCGCGTCGTATCCTCAAAAGTGCGCGGCAAATTCCGGTTGGAAGAACAAGAAGTAACCAACCCCGTTGCGGTGGGCGACCGGGTGACCCTTCGGCTCAATCCGGACGGTACCGGCCTGATCACAGACATCCACGAACGCAAAAACAAACTCAGTCGCCGGGCTGCCGGGCGTCGTGTAGGGCGCGAGCAGATCATCGTGACTAACATCGACAGGGTATGGATCGTACAGTCCATCCACCTTCCCAAACCCAGGCCCGGCTTCATCGACCGTGTCCTTGTCACCGCAGAAGCGCATGACATTCCGGCAGGGATCGTCTTTAACAAGATCGATCTGCTGGATAAGAAAAGCCGGTCCACCCTCGACCATCTGAAGACGCTCTATCAGGACCTCGGCTACGAGATTCTGCTGACCAGCGCGTTAACGGGCGAGGGCGTGAATGCCTTCCGCAATGCCCTTCTGGATCAAACCAGCGTAATCACGGGGCCTTCCGGAGTAGGCAAATCGACGTTGCTGAACGCCGCCGAGCCCGGCCTGGACCTGCGCACCGGAGAAGTGAGCCTGAAAACGCGGAAAGGCCGCCATACGACGACGCACGCCGCCCTCTTCCCTCTCTCCGATGGAGGCTTCGTCGTCGACACGCCCGGCATGCGCGAGTTCGGCGTCATCGATCTCGAACCATGGGAATTGACGCACTTCTTTCCCGAATTTCAGCCCTACCTTGAGGACTGTCGTTTCCCTACCTGCACGCACGATCACGAACCAGGCTGCGCCGTCAAAGAAGCTGTCCTTGAAGACGAGATCACCGAACAACGCTACTATAGCTACCTCAACATCCTCCACTCAATCCGAATGGGAGAGAAGGATGTGGGACGATAAGCTCCGATCTCTGATGTGCAGGAGAACGGATGCTCATTTTTTACCTGTGGGCGTGATGATAGACACTCTCATTGTCTGACACGAGCAACGACTACTACACACCCATAACGATACCTCCACGACAATGACCCTCGATCAACAACTACGCCAGGCGGCAAGCGAAGGCAACTTGAACACAGTCAACGAGGCTTTGACTGAAGGGGCCGACGTGAACGCGCGCGGGGATTTCGGCGATACGGCCTTGAATCTGGCAGCAGAGTATGGCCATGACCATATCGTGGAGCGTTTGCTGGAAGCCGGGGCCGACATTGAAAACCTGGGTGGTGCCGACAAGACGCCGCTGATGAATGCGGCCTTCGCCGGGCAGGTGAAGGTGGTCGAGTTGCTGTTGAGTCAAGGTGCTCGCATCAATCGCGATCTCCTTTCCAGCATGCAGATGAAGGTCAGTATTCTGGAGGAAAATGCAGAAGCAGGTATGGTCAACCCGGCCGCGGCAGAGGCATGGCGGGGCTTTCTAGGTTTCATGGTGGAGAGATGGCAGGAGCAGAACCCATCCGGCTCGGAGTGACGGTACACGCGCTGCGCCACGTTCAGGGCACCATGACGTCTATAAAGGAGAAGCCCCGTCCATTACAGCTCAACCTAAAAAGCCGACACCGACTTCTTTGCCAGGATGTCCTTCGATGATCCAACCATCAAACGTAGAGGAACGCCATGAGCCGCTTTCGCCCCCAATTGGATGCTATTCTCGACGTGATGAGCCGGAAAGGCTATCGCATCTACCGGAATCCCGACAAACCATTTGACTTGAACCTCGTCGGCATCCGAACCGCAAGTCTCGTCCCCCACACGTTCGACGACTGGATCACCGTGTTTTACATGTCGCACGGGCGCTGGATTTTCAATGCCTTCCCGGCAACTACCGACCCGGGCTTGTTCTGGTTAGGTAATCCGATGAATCAGTTGGGTACGGCCATCGTCAAGGAAGGGCAACATCGCAGCCTGTTCCAGCTAGGCAAACACCGGGGGAAGTACAAAGCCCTCGTCCAGAAGTCGCCCCTTACCGTGATCCGAGATTTTGACCGGGACACCGAGTTGGATTTCGAATCAGGGCGCGAAGAAACGGGGATGTTCGGCATCAACCTTCACCGGGCTTCGCGGCTGGGTGAATCCCTGAACGTCCATAAGTGGAGCGCCGGTTGCCAGGTGATGTGCGACCCCCTGCAATTTAATTACCTGATAGCCGTCTTCGAAAAAGGCGCGCAGGCCTTCGGCAATTCCTTCACCTACACCCTCCTCCACGAGCGCGACTTCGACCAGTAAGCTCGCATTAAAAAGGGCCTGACCTGCAACACGACTGCCGGTTTTCTCACAAGACCTGTTCACAAGCCGTTGACTGTCTCCCCTCTTCCTTCCCCCCTCCAACCCGGCGACATCATCGGGGTCGTTGCGCCGGCGAGTGCTCCGAAAGATCCGTCAAAGCTCACCGCCGGCATCGCCCATCTGGAATCCCTCGGCTATCGGGTTCAACTCGGGCGCTCCGACCTTCAGTCCTGCGGATATCTGGCCGGCCCGGATCCCGAGCGCCTAGATGAGTTCAACCGGTTTCTTCGCCGACAAGATGTGAAGGCCCTCTTCTGTGCGCGCGGAGGGTACGGCACGCTCCGCCTCCTTCCCCACCTCGACTACGCCGCCGCCCGCAGACACCCCAAGCTCCTCGTCGGCTACAGCGACATTACGGCGCTACACCTGGCCCTTTTTCACATGGCGGGATGGCGCGGCCTCTCCGGCCCCATGCTGGCCGTCGAATGGGGCGACATCGATCCCAGGGCAGAACGCTCGTTCTGGTCCCTGGCTCGAGGTGAAACTCCCCGACCACTCCTCGGCCCTCACGGTGAAGAGTTGCGACCGGTGCGAACCGGTGTAGCGGAGGGGGTCCTCCTGGGGGGCAATCTCTCCACGGTGGTACGGCTCCTGGGGACGCCGTATCTACCCTCGCTCGAAGGGGCACTGCTTTTTGTCGAGGAAGTAGGCGAACAACCTTACCGGATTGACGCCCTGCTGGCGCAACTGAAACTCTCCGGCGTCCTCGACAAACTCGGGGGCATGATCCTGGGCGGCATCACGGAATGGCAGCCTCCCGAAAACCGTCCGACTCTTACTCCTGAAGAAGTCGTCGCTCACTACCTTGGAGAAGTACCCTACCCGGTAGCAACAGGTCTCGTCTACGGCCATTTCCCCGTGAAGAGCACAGTGCCCATCGGTGTTCGTGGCCGTCTGGAGGTAACCGAAGGAAGCGCCGCCCTGTCAATCCTGACACCCGTCGTTTCGTGACCTTTTTCTCAAGGTCTTTAAATCCTTTCACGACGACCCGTAGTACAATGCGGTGTTTCGACACCTACCTTCGATCCAGAGGATCCAGGGACCGTTCATGATACCCGACCTGCCCCTCTCCAGCGAATAAGCAACGGCATGAAGCCTATCGCTCCAGACACACCGATGCGTCTTGCCGTCTTTGCTTCGGGAGGCGGTACGAACTTTCAGGCCATCCTGGATGCGGTGGCGCTCGGCACCCTGCCTGTTACCATTGCACTGTGCCTGAGTAATAAGCCCGATGCAGGTGCGCTCGCACGGGCCGAAGGGCATGGAGTAGCTACCGCCGTCCTCGACCGCAGGGCTTTTGAGGATGAAAAAGCGTACGTGAAGGCGATGCTAGAAGCGCTCGAAGGACATGCCGTCAATTTCATCGCGCTCGCCGGGTATATGCGCAAGGTTCCTTCCGAGGTGGTGCATGCTTTCCCTAACCGAATGCTCAACATTCATCCGGCGATGCTTCCTGCGTTCGGAGGCAAGGGCATGTATGGCAGGCGCGTTCACCAGGCGATCCTGTCCTACGGAGTGCGCTGGACCGGCGCGACGGTCCATCTCGTTGACGAAGAGTACGACACCGGCCCCATCGTGCTGCAAGAACCCGTCCCCGTCCTCCCCGACGACACGCCGGAAACCCTGGCCGCCAGGGTGCTTCAGGTTGAACACCGCTTGTACCCGGAAGCCCTCCGTCTCTTTGCGGAAGGCCGGGTGACGGTTGACGGACGCCTCGTTCGCATTCAAGAAAAGACACCGACAACCTCAAGCCCTCTCTCATAGCAACGCGCCCGCTTCTCTCTTTTGATTCACAACCTGACCTGACATGATCCACGTCAAAGACCTCCCCGCACCGGACGATCTGGTTCGGGTCCGCCGCGCTCTTCTGTCTGTCTACGACAAAACCAGACTGGTCGATTTTGCCCGGCAGTTGGCCGATCAAGGGGTCGAACTCGTCTCATCCGGCGGCACGGCGCGTGTGTTGCAGGACGCCGGCCTCCGTGTCCGGGAAGTGTCGAACGTCACGGGATTCCCTGAAATCCTGGGCGGCCGCGTGAAAACCCTCCACCCGGCGGTTCACGGCGGTCTCCTTGCCCGGCGCAACGATCCCGAAGACCTGGCCGAACTCGAAGCCAACGAGATTGAGCCCTTCGACCTGGTCGTAGTAAATCTCTATCCTTTCACCCAGACCGTAGCCCGAGAAGGCGTCACCGAGGCCGAAGCCGTCGAAAACATCGACATCGGCGGCCCGGGCATGGTGCGTGCAGCCGCCAAAAACTTCGCCTTCGTCGCCGTCGTGACCTCGCCGGAGGACTATGCGGCGGTTCTGGACGAGATGAGAAAAAAGGACGGGCACCTCTCGATGAGCACGCGGCGTCGGCTCACGCGCACCGCCTTCGAACACACGGCCAAATATGACCGCGCTATCGCCGACTACTTCGCACGGCAAAACGGTCTTGCAGAAACGGAAGAGGCCTTGCCCGAGACCCTCAACCTGACCCTTCCCCGGGTCCAGATGCTTCGCTATGGCGAAAACCCCCATCAGCAGGCAGCCCTCTACGGCCGGCCTGAAGCATTTTTTGAGAAGCTCCACGGCAAAGATTTGTCGTTCAACAACCTCATCGACCTGAGCGCCGCGCTGCAACTCATCGACGAGTTTCGCGACGACGATCCTACCTGCGCGATCCTCAAGCACACAAACCCGTGCGGCATCGCGATCGCCGACACCCTGGAACAGGCCTACCATCGCGCCTTTGCGACGGACCGGCAGTCCCCCTTCGGCGGCATCGTCGTGGTGAATCGGGCGCTGGATCGGGCCACGGCGGAGGCTATCAACAGCATTTTCACCGAGATCATCATCGCACCGGAATTCGAAGAAGGCGTGCTCGATTTCTTGATGCAGAAGAAAAACCGTCGTCTCATCAGGCAACGCACCCCGGCACGCACCGGCTCGGATCTCGACGTGCGGTCCGTCATGGGCGGGCTGCTCGTCCAACGCCGCGACCCCGTCTTGCCGAACCGAGGAAGCCAACGAGAACAGTATCGAGTCGTCACGGAGCGCGAGCCGTCCGATGCCGAATGGTTAGACCTCGACTTTGCCTGGCGGGTGGTGAAGCATGTCAAGAGCAACGCCATCGTCTATGCGAGGGATCGCGCTACCCTCGGCATCGGGGCAGGCCAGATGAGCCGCATTGATGCCTCCGAACTTGCGGTAGCCAAGGGCGGCAAGTCGGAACTTGATTTCACGGGATCCGTGGTAGCATCCGATGCCTTTTTCCCCTTCGCCGACGGCCTGGTGGCTGCCGCCGCGAGCGGTGCACGCGCTGCGATCCAACCGGGCGGTTCGATTCGAGACGAAGAGGTCATCCAGGCGGCCAACGATCACGGCATCGCGATGATTTTTACGGGAAAGCGGCATTTTCGCCATTAAAATCTAGGTATCTTTCGCCAATCCGGCATTTTTCGTTGTATCTTCCGCCCTGCGGAATGACATCCCGCGCCCAAATCCGGCTCTGGTACGCGTTTGATCTGAACATACATGGGCTTTTTTAGATTTTCGTCCGATGTTGCTATCGATCTCGGCACAGCTAATACCCTGATCTACATAAAAGGCAAGGGTATTGTCCTGAACGAGCCGAGCATCGTAGCGGTCCATCGCAACACACGTAAAACTATCGCGATCGGGCATGAAGCGCTCCAGATGCACGAGCGCACCCACAAGGAAATCGAGACCATCCGGCCGCTCAAAGACGGTGTGATCGCAGATTTCGAGGTGGCCGAGCAACTCATCCGGGGCCTGATCCAAAAAGTGCAGAAAAGCTGGTTCACATCGATCCGGCAGATGGTCGTCTGC
This sequence comes from Rhodothermales bacterium, assembly GCA_046756545.1. Lineage (GTDB taxonomy): Bacteria > Bacteroidota > Rhodothermia > Rhodothermales > JBHHWM01 > JBHHWM01. Next base: position 18,097 of record JBHHWM010000041.1, read on the forward strand.
ATTCCGAGCGGGATTACCGAAGTCGAAAAGCGTGCCGTACGCGATTCCGCCGAGCATGCCGGTGCCAAGCAAGTCTATCTCATCGCCGAACCGATGGCAGCGGCTATCGGCATCGGGCTGAACGTCGAAGAGCCCGTCGGCAATATGATTGTCGATGTAGGAGGAGGCACGACGGAAATCGCCGTCATCGCTCTCTCCGGCATCGTAATCGAAGAATCGATCCGAGTCGGCGGAGATGAGATCGACGAAGCGATCCTCCAGTATTTCAAGCGGGATCACAACCTGCTCATCGGGAATCGAACGGCGGAACGGATCAAGTGTGAAGTAGGAAGCGCCGTCGAACTTGAACCGGAGTTGGAATTGTCGGTCAAAGGGCGAGATCTGGTGAGTGGCATCCCGAAAGTTCGAGCCATCACCTCGGAGGACGTACGCGAAGCCCTCGGGGATGCCGTCGGCCAGATTACGGCCGCCGTGCTTCGATGTCTTGAACAGACTCCGCCTGAGTTGGGATCCGACATTCTAGAACGAGGCATCATGCTCACTGGGGGCGGCTCCCTCCTAAAAGGGCTGGACGCACTCATCCGAAACAGGGTCGAGCTTCCGGTCTACGTGGCTGAAGATCCACTAACCGCCGTCGTGCGCGGAACAGGCAAAGTGCTGGAAGACGTTGAACCCTTCAAGCGAGTGCTGATGTAGAACCATGTGATCCGAAGGCCGCCACACTTCGCTTCTGAATCAAACGCAGAACGTTCGACAGGGAAACCCCTTTTCCCTTTTTTGTGAAACGAATACTGAAGTTTCACTACCGGTGAAGCCATGCCTTTCCACCTATGGGATCGCATTCGCGACTGGGTTATTCTCTCGCTGCTGTTGATAATCTCGCTGGTCTTCATGCTGGCCCGGAACGACCCCATGCTACGGGGATTGCGGAGGACTTCCCTGGAAATGACGAGTTGGATCGAAGTTCGCTTTGCCTGGGTAGGGCAGTTTATCCGAGCCATCGACGACAATGAACTTCTCCGGCTTGAAAATATTGATTTTTCCAGCCGGCTCGCTCGCTCTCGCGAAGCCCGGCTCGAAAATGAACGCCTGCGTCGATTACTTGGGCTGAAGGAAATCAGCGACTATGACATGGTCGCAGCCCGCATCATCACCAAGGATATTTTCCGCCGTCAGAACTACCTCACGCTCGATGTGGGCCGAGCCGACCGGGTGGATGCAGGCATGGCGGTCGTCGATGAGAAAGGGATTCTGGGCAAAGTGGTAGAGGCGAGTGAGCACTATAGCCTGGTGATGCCCTACTTGAATAGTGACTTTCACGTTCCAGCCAAAGTACTTCCCCTTCAGGTGTCCGGCATCGTCAGTTGGTCTCCCAACCGAAGAGCCGTGCTCATGCTGGAGCATGTCGTAAAAACAGAACCCGTTGCACAAGGCCAGCTCGTCGTCACCAGCGGGTATAGTGGCGTTTTTCCACCGGGCTATCCGATAGGCCGTGTAGACGTGGTCGCAACGCCGCCGGGAAGTAATGTATGGGAAATCTTGCTTACACCCGCCGCCTCCCTCCATACGGCGGAGCATGCTTTTGTCATCCTCCAAAAACCCGATCCGGAACGGTTGCAGCTAGAAACACGGTGGAGTCAGTAGTTCCGAGTTTTAGCATTTTGTAAACGATACTATTATCTTTCATCGAGAGCAGCACGGGGATATCGTTCTTCGGCTCCACCCCACCGGCCTATTAAATCTGTCTCCGTGCCACTCTCTACATGACTATGAAAAAACGTATTATCTGCTCCATACTCGGCCTGGTGTCTTGCGTTTTATTCGTGCCTCGCCAGCTCCCGGCCCAGTCCAGTAAGGACGCCCGCACTCGGCTCGAACGTGCCATCAATCAGGTACTGAACGATGATGCGTTCCTCAACGGCTGGTGGGGGGTCATGGTCGTCGATCTGCATTCCGGCGAGGTGCTCTACCGCCGCAATGCGCAACACAGTTTCGTGCCAGGGTCCAATACCAAGCTCTATTCGACGGCTGCCGCACTCGATCTGCTCGGCCCTCAGCATCGCTATCGAACCGACGTGTTCGTGGACGGCCCCGTGGTAGACGGAGTGCTCGAAGGGAACCTGATCGTTCGCGGCTCCGGCGATCCGGTCATTGGGGGGCGTTTTAACAATGGCGACCTGACAGCCGTCTTTCGCGACTGGGCCGACTCGTTGAAAACCCTCGGCATCACACGCATCGCCGGTGATCTGATCGGCGACGACGATGTGTTCGACGATACGCCACTCGGCTACGGATGGAGTTGGGACGACGAACCGTTATGGTATTCTGCCGAGGTAAGCGGCCTTTCGTTCAACGACAACAACATCGATTTTACGATTGAAGGACAGCAGGAAGGACAGCCTGCTCTGGTCCGATGGGAACCCTTCAACACCGACTATGTCCGCGTTATCAATAGGACGATGACAACCTCCTCCGACAGCACACTCGTCGAGGGGTATGAACGGGCGCGGGGAACGAATGTAATCGCATTATCGAGCCAGGTGCCGGAAGGCCGCACCGACCGTGAATCGCTCACGATGACGAACCCCACGTTGTTTTTCGTCCACGTACTGCGCGAATCGTTGTTACAATCGGGCGTGTCCGTATCCGGACGCCCGGTCGATGTGGATGACCTGTCGATCAAGCCCGACTACGCATCCGACCGGTACCGGCACCTTGCGGTGCATACGTCGCCGCCCTTGGCCGACATCGTGAAGGTACTCAACAAACGGAGCCAGAATCTGTATGCAGAGCAGCTACTCCGTACGTTAGCCGCCGAACGTCCTCTCGATGATGAAACGCTGGAACCGGGTTCTGCAGAAATGGGCCTCGAAGTCGCCATGGAAACCTTCCTGGCCGCAGGCATCGACACCAGCCGTATCCAGCTCGTCGATGGGTCGGGGCTCTCCCGGATGAACCTGGTTACTCCCGAAATGACCGCCGCCCTCCTCACCTACCTCTGGCATCACCCGGACCAACCCACACGGGATGCGTTCTACGAATCGCTTCCGATTGGGGGGCACGACGGAACATTGCGGTTTCGGTTTCCGTCAGGGCCGGCACGTGGAAAGGTGCGCGCGAAGACGGGGACGCTCTCTAACGTCAGTTCGCTCAGCGGCTACGTGCTCTCGTCAGGCGGGACGCCGCTCGCCTTCGTGATGATGAGTAACCACTATACCGTCAAAACGAAGTTGGTCAGGGCAGCCCAGGACCGCGTGGTCGATCTTTTAGCTCGTTATCCGGAGTAACGAAAGCAGGAGCTTCTGCAACATTATGGGAACATTGTTCGAATTTGCGACAGAAAAGGCCGGCTATGCGAACTTACGATGCCCTTGCATGGGTATAAGGTAGTCTCTGACATGAAGAAAAGCTGATCTTTTACATAGATGAGAAGGCATAACATAGCCCTTTTACACGGTACAACCGTCGTTGGTGTTCGGTATGGAGGGAAAGTCGTGCTGGGTTCTGATGGCCAGGCGACTATGGGTAATACCGTTATGAAACACAAAGCACAAAAGGTACGCACGCTGTTTAATGGAAAGATCCTGGCCGGGTTTGCAGGAGCGACAGCCGATGCGTTCACCTTGTTCGAACGCTTTGAAGAAAAACTGCAACAATACGGAGGCAATGTCACGAGGTCGGCCGTCGAACTGGCGAAAGATTGGCGAACAGATCGCTATCTGAGACGATTGGAGGCCTTGCTTGCGGTCGGTGCGCCGGAACGATTGTTGCTGATTAGCGGTAGTGGTGATGTCATCGAACCGGATGACGACATTGTGGCTATTGGTTCGGGAGGGGCCTATGCACTGGCTGCCGCCCGCGCCCTGGTCCATCATGCCACGGGGCTCACCGCCCAACACATAGTCGAAGAAGCACTGGCCATTGCCGCCGACATTTGCATTTATACGAATCATCACACGACGGTGCTTGAAATAGATGCCGAAGAAGCCTCGGCATAACCTCTTTTCTTTCACTTCCACCTGTACATTTACGACCATGCTATATACCACTCCCGAATCCGATAAGACGCGCCCCCAAGACCTCCGAGCGGCTATTTTCGTCGATTACGAAAACCTCTTTGCTCACCTCTATGGCCGGATAGGAACCCGGGGTCGTCCCGACGAACTCATCAGCGAAATCCTTGCTGAATTGCGTCGCTATTTGCTGGAAGAAGTGCGTATCCAGACCGCCATGATTACGGCCTATGCCGACTTCAGCGAGATGCACGGCAACGGGCAGTTCATTCAACGCGGGCTCTATCTGCACGGCATCGAGCCTCGCTTTGTACCCGCTTCGCTACAGCGCAACGCGGCTGAGATCCAGTTATGCGTTGACGCCATCGAAATACTCCACAATCGCTCGGAGATCCGCGCCTTCGTCATCGTCACGGGAGACCGGCCCTACCTGCCGTTGGTGCAGCAACTCAAGCGCTACGGGTGCCATACGATTATTGCAACCATGGCACCTCCGCCCTCCACCGAGCACTTGCCCTACGTGGAGGATGATGTGTTCCTCAACGCGCATAACTTGCTCAACGAAGCCTCTCGTCGTTTGCTTTCATCGACCAGCGCGGGATATCGCACACCTCAGACGCCGGCCCGCCCCCAGGGACGTCCTCACCCCGTCGAGCATCGAGAAGTGACCCACGAGGGCGCACATCACGCCCTGGAGATCATAGAAGAACACTTCGGCCAGTATGAAGAAGTATATCTGACCCCGCTGCTCCGGAAGCTTTCCGAACTACTCGACGAGAGCGAATACGACCCGAAATCGCTCATCAGCGAACTCGAAGACGCCGGGGCCGTGTGGTTGGAGAAACGCCGAGGGTTCCCCTACGACTATACCGTGTTGATCATCGACTCGGAGCATCCGGACGTAGCCGCTATTCAGAAGAGTCTCTATGATCGTGAGCCGTCTGCGGAGATGCCACCCGTCTCCTACGACAACGCTGACGTCCCTTACGAGGATACTGACGTCACCTTCGATGAGGGAGAAGATCACGAGGAGATCTTCCTGGACGACGAGTATGATGAGGATTATACCGACGAATACGACGACGAAGAGGAAGCGTATTCGAACGGAACGGCACCGGAAGGGGAAGAGGAATCCGTAGGGGAAGAGGAATCCGTAGACGATTTCGCTGAAGATTTCGCCGACGCCGAGGAAGAAGACGAGTAGCATCGAACGAACCGAGGCACATCGCCTCTTCCAGTAGATTCTACCGGGTCGCCCAGGTACCCCTCTGCACGCCCGCTACCGCCAGGATGCGTGCCTTTGAGGAGCTTTCACGATGTATGAAGGGATTCGAAGGGGAATGAACAACGAACTGACACCCCGCGAAATTGTAGCGGAGTTGGATAAATATATCATCGGCCAGAACGAGGCGAAGCGTACCGTCGCCATCGCCCTCCGTAACCGGTGGCGCCGTCAGAACGCGTCTGAAGAGATGCGGGAAGAGATCATGCCGAGCAACATCATTATGATCGGCCCTACCGGCGTGGGTAAAACGGAAATTGCACGGCGTCTGGCCAGGCTAGCCGATGCTCCCTTCATCAAAGTGGAAGCGACCAAGTTTACCGAGGTAGGATACGTAGGGCGTGACGTGGACAGCATGATCCGCGACCTTACTGATATCGCCATCAACATGGTGCGCGAAGAGCATCAACACGAGGTGCAGGGTCGCGCGAAGGAACACGCCGAAGAACGTATTCTAGACATTCTGCTCCCAACTTCCCCGCAAACGTCCGCTACTCCAACGCCTAACCTGGTATCGGGACCGGGCTTTGTGATGACGCCCCCCGGTGAAGAAGAAGCCTCTCCTGATAAGGAGCAGGTCGAATCCCGCCGAGAACGAACGCGCGAAAAATTCCGCGAACTGTTGCGGAAGGGCGGCTTGAATGAGCGCGAGGTGGAAATTGAAGTAGCGGCGGACCATTCTCCCATGCTGCAAGTCTTCGGGCCGATGGGCCTGGAAGAGATGGGAATGAACTTCCAGGACATCCTGGGCAACCTCGGGAATAAACGCCGCAAAAAACGCCGTGTCACTGTCAATGAAGCGCTCGAACTGCTGACAAAGGAGGAAGCGCAGAAGTTGATCGACATGGACAAAGTGACCCAGGAAGCCCTCCAGCGCGTCCAACAATCGGGCATCGTTTTCATCGACGAGATCGACAAGGTGGCGGCTCGCAGTGGCGGACGGTCGGGCGGCGGCCCCGACGTATCGCGCGAAGGCGTCCAGCGCGACCTGCTTCCCATCGTCGAAGGATCGAACGTGACGACGAAATATGGGATGGTCAAAACCGATCACATCCTGTTCATTGCCAGCGGCGCCTTCCACGTTTCCAAGCCGAGCGACTTGATCCCCGAGATGCAGGGGCGCTTCCCCATCCGGGTCGAACTCGAAAGCCTCGACGAGGAGGATTTTATTAAGATCCTAACGTTACCCAAAAACGCCCTCCTCAAACAATACCAGGCCCTGTTGGAGCCTGAAGGGGTAACTCTCACCTTCTCGGACGAAGCGGTACGAGATATTGCCAAAACGGCTGCTCAGGTCAACAGCGAGATCGAGAACATCGGTGCGCGACGTCTTCATACGATCATTACGACCTTGCTCGAAGACATCCTCTTCGACGTAACGGACCATTCCACTAAAACCGAAGTAGTCGTCGATGCCTCGATGGTGCAGGAAAAGCTCCAGACCATCATTGAGAACCGTGATTTGAGCCAGTATATTTTGTAAGCAGGGTGTATCAGGCAGGGGCCGGCGGCTTACTCCGGAGCCCTCCCTTGTTGAAGCATGAGCCCCTTTTCTTTTTTTGTGGCTGATTAGCCGCCCTTTTCATGAGGGCGTAGTGACATTCAGAGTAGAGGAATGGATTTGAGATCGATTTTGCGCGAATCAAGGCGCTTTTCGAGACGTGATGCAGCGCATCGTGCGAGAAAGGCAACGCCGAGTCGCGTTAAATCGGGCCAAATCGGCCTTTCAAGATGAATGTCATTACGTCCTAGAACATCCATCGATCTTGGAGTGGACGACGAGCATTCATGCCCTCGACGACGAGGCAGCTCAGGATCGCTGGCAAGCGCTGTGGGAGACCTCTCCGCAGCGCTCT
>JBHHWM010000042.1:0-24103 GCA_046756545.1 Rhodothermales bacterium
CACCCGATACGAGTGGTTTTTCAACCCTATCTCTGAAAGTGATAGGTAGCTAGTCGTGATGTTATCTGCTCCGCTGCGCTCCACGGCCAACGGAGGGCGATAAGCGGCCCCGTTGTGGCCTCGGTCGAGGAAGCATTAGCCTACGGGATATTAGTGGGCGCTATCGCAACGCCATTTCCATAAACACCGACGCATATATTCGGTACGTCGGCCACGGTGGAGCAACAGGCTTCGATATCGTGCATTGCCTTTGCTCGCAAGAAGGCGAGGCAATCAATTCCAGAGCCAAGTGGAGGTGTCAGATCATGTTTAAAGGAGTTATCGCGCCCGACAGCGAAATCAGCGTGACATTTTCTTCCAACTTCACAAACACCGACGTAGCGCACGTACTGGTCGCTCTCGGACGTGTGGGGGGGACCCCCGAGGAAGACTCCGATACAGCCTCCCCGGGTGGTTTTGCCAGAGTCGAAATGAAAGCTGACCTGAAGGCTGCCCCCCGTGGCATGTTACGCATCTTCGTCGATGTGGCCCTTGACACAGACAGCGGCATGCTTGAAGTCAAGGCCAATGGCGAACCCCTTCCCAACAGTACCGATGCCATTCAGGGTGATACGACCTGGACCTACACGGTTCGGTGATACGCCCTGGCTCCACACCGCTGTCGGATAAAAAATACAGCTACATGCGCAGATACGCCCTTCTGGCCGTGACGGTACTTGTCTCGGCCTTGATTCCCACCGCCGCACAGGGGCAAAATACCTGTGCAACCACGCTGGCGGCACTGGACTCCACGTTTGCAGGGCAAGATCTCACCTGTTTTGAGCTTGCCGCCTTCATCGTGGATAGCTTCGCCTCCCGACTCTACCTGGGAGTCGCCGAAGAACAAACCATCCCGCGCGACCTACAATCGTCGGCCCCGCAGGGTGCGGCTACCGGTGGCTCTCCGGCCCAGGACGAGGCCATTCCCTCGGTGCAACCGTTAGCGCTGGCTGGAGGCTCCATCGCGGCTGTCGGCACCGACGCAGGCGCTCACGCAATCACGGCCCTGACGCTCAACCCGTCGCTCTTCTTCTTTAACTCGGACGCCAAAGAAGCCGTGGCCAAATTCAGCCGCTTTACCGACGTTACCTTCTTCTTCCCCGTGGATGAACTGGACCAGAACGACGACGGCAAGGTGGACTACTTCGGGGTGCGCGCCCGTGTGAACATCAACAGCTTTTCGCAGGGAAGCGAGATCATGCAGAAGGCACGTTCCCTTTTCGCAAGTCTCGTCCAGCAAGAGACCGAGTTGGCCGATAAGATATCCAACGTGCTGGAAACTGCACCGGACGTGGAAAAATGTGCTAACGCCTACATCGCGGGACAAAACACGGAGCAAGCATGTAAAGGGACGGTCTCCATTTCCCTCGACGAAACGCAGTACGAGGCGCTTCGCGAGCAACTCCAGGCGGCGCGCGAAGAGGCCGACGCCTTCTACTACGGCATCGATCTAAGATTCGACTTCGGCGATCCCACCCTGGGCGAAGTTCCAGGGGCCGACGGCACCGCCCTCTTCGGTGGCATTGCCATCGGAAAACGGTTCGTCAACACGTCCCTGTCTTCGGGGGGCATTCGTGGGCGTCTGGGTATCCGCTACGTCGATCAGGACGACTTTATTGATTCGACCAACGTCGACAAAGTCAATCCTGTCAAGGGGGAGACCAACTTTGCGCTAGAGGGCGGATTCGGTTTCGAGTTGATGAAAGCGTTCCAGCAACAGCCCATCCGTCTCTCCGGTGGTTTTGAGTTTCGCCTCGGCGATCCACCGAACGACATGGATGAGGAGTTTCAAACCAACTACCTTCTCTTTCGCGCTTCTCTGAACATACCCGTAACGTCGTCCAACAGCCTTTCTCTCAGCGTGGGGGCACCCCTGATAGGCGAGGTCACTCCGACGTTGAGCGTCAACGTGAACTGGGCTCTGCTCCTACCCAACAAGTAGCGGTGCGTGCTTTGCCGTTCCTCCGAGGCTGTACTGAGAAATTGAATATCTACAATGTACCCAGCCCTATCTCAATAACAACACCAAGGGACGCTAAGTTATAACGCCTTTCGGAAGATCCTCCCGCCCTTTCCGATATTATTCAACCTTGGGTGAAAAGGTGTAGCACCAGGCTTCTCCCTCCAGCACCGTCTGCCCGTCTTGCCGCCTCACGATGATCTTCAGTTGAATGACCGGCTTGGTGTCATGAACATGGAGCACTTCGGCTTCCGCCGTAATGGTATCACCGATATAAACCGGAGCCGTGAATTTCCAGTTCTGATTAAGAAAAACCGTACCTGGGCCGGGCATGTCCATCGCCACCAGGGCATGGAGCAGCCCGGTGGTGAGCCCCCCTTGAACGACCAGGCGCTCAAACTTGGTTTTAGCCGCAAAGGCCTCATCGAAATGCAGGGGATTGTAGTCGCCGGTTAGCGCGGCAAAGGCTGCAACGTGGTCTTCCGTAAGCGTAAGGCTGCGCGAGGCTTTTTGGCCGACGGTTAGATCCATTGGGGTGCTCTGCTGTGTGATCTGAGTGGGCCGGCCAGCTCCTGTTTGTTCGTCGATTCATCGTCTGGCCCTTTCCTCGTTTCCAAGTAGTGACCGGAAGGCAGAACGTGAATTAATGGATACGACCCCACAATCTCTTTCCAGGGTGATGGGGCTTTCCCCTTGAAAAATGCCTGGCCTAGATGTGCGACTTTCGATGGACAGGGCTAGTGTACGGTAAGCGCATCTATCGCATTATCTACCGTCTTATAAGCGGGAAAGATGTTGTATATTTTAACAATTTGCACGATAGCCCGAACAGGATAAGAGAGCGCGGCAAAGACAACATTCCCGCCGACGCCTGCCACCGTGCGTTGAAGAGAAAAGATGGCTCCCAGGCCGGTAGAGTCGAGAATGCCGGTCTCGGAGAAGTTTAGCACAAACTGGCGCATACCCAACGCAACCGTAGCTTGCGAAAGGGACTTAAAGTCACTCGCGTTTCGGTAGTCCAACGTACGGCCTATATGCACGATGGCTGTCTGCTCGTCCGCATGTTCGATGTTAAAGTCCATGGTTTGTGCGTGTTGGGTGAGGGCTCAGGTCCACACATTGTAATATCGGACGGAAAGCGTCAACTTAAACAGATAGAGGCTCATCGTCTCTTGTTCAGGGAGGACAGCCGGGCCTCTGGATGGGCCGGGGCGAGCCGTTCTTAGCGAAGAGATCAGTGCGAGAACCCCCGCCCGATAGCATATACGGATCCAGGTTTCATCATCTTTTGGGAGGCAAAGCCGACGATGAATCCAGCCAAAGGCGAAGCCTATCTTGAAAAATTATTACGACCCTCCGGGGTCCGGATCAACGGAGATCGCCCCTTCGACATTCGCATTACCAATAACGCGTTCTACCATACGGCGCTTCCGAATGGGAATATGGGCATTCTGGAAGCATACATCGACGGCTGGTGGGACACGGATCAACTCGATGTGCTTACGGATAAGGTGCGTTCGAGCGGGCTGGATCTACCACGCGGCGATAAGTTTTCGTTGCTCCTGGCCGGTCTCCAGGCTCGGCTTTTCAACAGGGAAAGCAGGAAGCGAAGCAAGCTGGTGCGTCAACATTACGACCTCGGCAACGATCTTTTCTCGGCTATGTTGGACCAACGCATGGTCTATAGTTGCGGCTACTGGAAAGATGCCCGAACCCTCGACGAGGCCCAGGAAGCCAAGCTCGACCTGGTCTGTCGGAAAATCGGTCTGAAACCGGGTATGCACGTGCTCGACATTGGGTGTGGCTGGGGCAGCTTCTGCCAATACGCAGCGGAGACCTACGGCGTATCGGTCGTTGGGATAACGCTCTCCAAGGAACAAGTAAAACTGGGCAAGGAGCGTTGTGCGGGGCTACCGGTCGAACTGCGCCTGATGGACTATCGGGAACTGCAAAATGAGATGTTCGACGCCGTCGTCTCGATAGGTATGTTCGAGCACGTCGGCCCCAAGAACCACCGCGAATACATGAAGATGGTTCGCCGTTGCCTGAAGCCGGAGGGTTTGTTTTTGCTCCATACGATTGGTAATGAAACGACACGGCAGTTCTCGCAACCATGGGTTGAAAAATACATCTTCGCGGTCGGCGTGACACCGTCCGTCAAACAAATCGGCGAAGCATGCGAAGGCATCTTTGTGGTGGAGGATTGGCACAACTTCGGACCCGATTACGATAAAACGTTGATGGCCTGGTACCATAATTTCGATGCACACTGGCCTGAGCTACGCCCCCAGTACGGCGACCGTTTCTATCGCATCTGGACATGCCATCTCTTGACGGCGGCGGGAGGGTTCAGGGCTCGGAAGAATCAACTCTGGCAACTCGTCCTCTCCCCGTCGGGGGTCCGGGGGGGGTACCATGCCATTCGATAGGGTCAACGGAGAGATGATGGGACGCCCAAACGTGGGGGGATCCTTCGATAGTCGTCAAAAGGTGGTCGTTTTCTTTCGCTGGAGGCCGAAGCGCTGCCAGACCAGGAGGACGCAGATCAGGTAGGCCAGGACGATGCCGAGGACTACCCAGTAGCCCGCGAGGGCACCTCCGAACAGGGTGAAGGGCATGTTGATGACGAGCAGGAGCGGAAACCCGAAGCCGAGCGCAAGGCCGCTGCTCAAGACGAGATCCTGGGCCACCGGCGTGGTGTATTCCGGGTCGGTGACGCGGACAAGGGCCAGGCCGGAGCTGATCGTCCCCGTCATCTCGCCGTAGATGCCCACGAAGCGCTCGAAGTGATAATCGCGAAAAACCCGCTGGGACACCCATTTGATGCTGGCATACGTGGCGAAGGCGGCGAGGAGACACATCACCGCGATGGGCGCGATGTAGTCCCAGGCAATACGCAGGCTGATGGCCATGATGGAGGCTGCGATCAGGTAATCGGCCAGCAAACCGGTGACGCGGTGAAGGAATCCTTCGTCGAGGACGTACGCGATGTGCCGCCGGTGCATGAGCTTCCGCGTCAGCAGGGCGATGAGGTTGGCGAGAATGAAGTGGAACGACCAGAGGGTCGGCACTTCGTGCGCAAGGCCCACGCGGGTGAGCCCCCAGGACAACCCCAAGGTGATGCCGTAGGTGACGAGGTAGATCGTAGCGATCAGGGCGGTATGGAACGTCAGTGGTTCGATGGCTCCGGCAGAGAAGGTCATTCGGGCGGCAGCGGGGAGGGGCTCGTCTTTGATAATGCCGGTACGCGTATCTCGGCTGAGGTTGTCTTCGCTTTTGACCAGCACGGCATGCCCGCGCCGGATTCCCTGATTGACGATCAACATGCCGGAGAAATAAGCCGTCAGGAAGCCGACGGCGGCGATGGTCAGCCCGATGGAACCGCCCTCAACAAAACCATGGGCTTCCCACGATTGACCGATGGAGAGCGCAATGCCGGGCCCCATGCCGAACCCCAGCGGCAGCAGCACACCCACGGCGGGCACGAGATCCGGGTTGATGAGATACACCACCGCCAGCGCCACTCCCAGGCCGATCAGTGCCTGAAGCAGGAACGACATGATCTGGATAAAACCCAGGTTGATGGCCGCGCGTGAGTGTTTTTTGCCGCCTCCCTGAAGCCCGACGCCGATAAAGGTCAACGCCAGCAAGTGATACACATAGATGCCCATTCGCTCCAGCGAGAAGTCCAGCCAGTCGAGGAGTTCCGGTCCCAGGATCAGGCCGATGAAACCTGCAATCAGGTTGCTGGGAACGAGGAAGCGCTGAAAGAACCCTACATACCGGCGTGCCAGGGTGCCCAGGAGGAGCAGGCCGCTGACGACCGCGATGTCGAGTATGAACTGGCCGATGGTAAAAGCGTGGGTCCAGGAGTTCATCCGGAAGCGGAGCGGGTAGTGGGCATGGTGGATGCGGTTTTGAGCCGTTGAAGGGTATCGAGCCAGTGGAGGGCGCTGCCGTCTTCCACAAAACTCAGTTGTACCATGCGGTCGTCGAGCGTGAGCTGCAGCTTGTAGTTGCGCTCGATGTCTGCGTAACGGATCGTGTCGAGGCCGAGAGTCTGTGTAGGGATTGTGCCGGAGAGCCGAATGGCATCGTCGTACAGGACGGCGTCGACCATGCCGTGCGGGACCAGGTCGGGGAACGCTACCTCGGTGTGGAGCGCCACCCGGTTACGGATCAACGCGCCGTCCCGGTCCTTTTCCAGGGGAAGATTCCGGATTTGCGCATAGAGATCGCCGGTCGCGTGGCATTGGCCGGTTTGTTCGTCGAGCAGGCGGCTGTCGGGCAGCATGGTGAGGCGGAGCGTCCCGGCCCGGTTGACGACGCAGGTGCCGTCCGGTGTGAAGAGGCCGCCGTTCGCTCCGGTGTCGGGGTCGCGATAGAGCAGGCGATGAATGCCCGCTGCAGGGCGGTAGGCCCGTTTGGGCCGGGTTGTTTCGGGCGCGTCGGTGTCGTCGTGGGTAGCGATGGGTGCTTGCAGCCGGGGCAGGGCCTCCTCAATCGGCGTGCGGCGTTCGAAACGCAGGGGCGGCAACACTTCCACCTGGATGCGGGCCGGCCGCGGATAGGACGCCCAGCGAGGCCAGCCGAGATAAGATCCGTGGACGAGGATTGGGTAGACGGGTACCCCGCATCGGACGAACAGCTTGGCCGTTGCCTCGATCCAGGGCATCGGGCGGCCGTCCCAGCGCTGGCCCCCTTCCGGGTAGATGATCACCTGCCGCCCCGCATCGAGCAGGCGGTAGAGATTGCGGATCAGGTGCGGCTCCGGTACGCGTTTTCGGGTGGGCAAGAGGCCGAGGCCCTTCAAGCATCGGGCCGTCAGCCCTTTGCGCAAGCGCTCCTGCGTCATCAGGCCCGCCGTGGCGTGGCCCCATCGGGTGAACTTGTTAATCATGAAGGCATCCAGCATGTTCGAATGATTGCCGTAGAAAAAACAGGGGCCGGATGCTGGAAAGGCCTCCGGGTTGAGCAAGACGGGTCGCCAACGGGCGCTCACAAATACGCCCACCGTCAGGCGTAGCAGGGATTCACTGAGGATATGATGGACCCGATGGCGAGAAAGCATGATAGTGGGGTGGAGATAGAAGCGCGGCGAACCGGGCTAAAGCTAGACGGACGGAGGCGGAAAAGCCAGTCCAAGGTACGAAGGATTCAGAAAGCCTCCATCGCTCCGGTGCGAGACGTGAAGATAGTGTGACAATGCCCCGGTCCTACGGTGCTCGTTGTAACAAAGAGGACGGCAGGGTATACTTAGCCCCACCAGTTCGATGTGAACCGACCGTGTTATCCTGTTACCATCAAAATCGAAGATAGAGGAGGTTCAATCCTATGAAAATATACTCCCTGCTCCTGGCTGCTGTGCTCGTTATCGTTGTGGCGGCGGGCTTCACCCTTGCAGGCAACGAGGCATTGACCGAAAAGAGCCTCTCTAGCGTCGGTGAGGTAGCGTCCTGGTCGGCAGATCCGGTGCATTCGAAAATCGGCTTCAAGGTCAAACACCTGGGCATTTCGAACGTGCGCGGCGAGTTCAAAGACTATGACGTGTCGCTTTCGTTCGACCCCGCCGATCTGAGTACGCTGGAAGCCTCCACCTCGGTGCAGATAGCCAGCATCACCACGGACAACCAGCGCCGCGACAATCACCTGCGCTCGCCGGACTTCTTCAGCGCCGACGAGTTTCCGGTGATGACCTTCGTCAGCAAGGAAGTCCGCAACATCGACGGGAGCGAGTTCGAACTCGTCGGCGACCTGACGATTCGGGACGTAACGAAAGAGGTGGTGCTGGAGGCGGAGTTTTTCGGGACGGCCAGCATGAGAGGCTCGGAGCGCGCCGCCTTCGAAGCAAGGACGAAGATCAATCGTCTGGATTATGAACTGAAATGGAACAGGATGACGGAGGCCGGCGGCTTTGTCGTCGGGCACGACGTAACCATCATCCTCGAACTGGAACTGGTCGAAGAGTCTTCCTGAGGGATCGGGTTCCGTCGGTAAAGATGACCGGTGCGTTGCTTCTGGCGGCGCATCGGTTTTCTTTTGGGCAGCGGGTTCGTTACGCATCCCGTCGTACGCCGCATGGGACCGGTGCGAACGTGTGGCTCAGCGGGTTTTCTTGACGGTGCCCAGGAGGTTGGCCCCGGCGAGGTCGGCTCCGGCGAGGTTGGCCCCGGCGAGGTCGGCCCAGCTCAGGTCGGCCCGGACGAGGTGCGCCCCTTCCAGGTCGGCCCGGACGAGGTGCGCCCCGATAAGCCGGGCCTCGGAGAGATCGGCCCCGGTGAGGTTGGCCTCTCTGAGGTCGGCCCAGCTCAGGTCGGCATGGGCGAGATGAGCGTGGCGAAAGTCGGCATGGACGGCTTCGGCTCCGCTGAGGTCGGCCCTCGCCAGGTTGGCTCCGTTGAGGGTGGCCCGGCAGAGGTCGGCACCGACGAGCCGGGTGCCGATGAGCCGGGCGCGTTCGAGCCGGGCACCGCGCAGGTTGGCCCAGTTGAGGTTGGCCTGGCTGAGATCGGCTCCGGTCAGGTTGGCTCCTTCCAGATGGGCGGCTTCATGATTGGCTTTACGACGATTGGCCCCTTCGAGGTTGACGCCGCTCAGGTTGGTGTCGCGGAGGTCGGCTTCAAAGAGGGTGATCCCGCGCAGATTGGCTTCGTTGAGGTCGGCTTTGCGGAGGTCGGCTCCGATGAGGATTGCGCCTTCGAGGTTGGCGGCAGCGAGATCGGCCTGGCGGAGGAAGGACCAGTTGAGCCTGGTATGCGTCAGGTCGGCGTGTTCGAGGTTGGCATTTTCGAGGATCGCGCCGCGCAGGTCGGCCCTCGCGAGTTGAACAGCCTCCAGGTTGGCCCGGCGAAGATCGGCGCTGCGGAGGTCGGCTCCGGCGAGGTAGGGACGGACGCCGGGATGTTGCGCCCGCCACGCATTCCAGGCGTCTACGCCGGTATCAAGGATGTTGAGGTGCGCTTGATCAGCCATGAGAGGACGCCGTCACCGGCAGGGAACGCGGAGGATCGTCGAGGCCGTTCCGTTACCATACCCCGATCATCAAGCAAGGGTTCTTCGGCAGGTTGGTATTGAAAGATGCGTAATTCGGTGTGAAAGGCATGGAGAAGCTGGGGGGATGGCGTATCTTTACGGCGTCCGGCTCCCAACTCACTCTTCCGCGAACCCAAGGCTCCATAGCATCTCATGAGCGCGACTTTCAGCGTCATTGTCTTTCCCGGTTCTAACTGCGACCACGACGCCTACCACGTAGCCAAGCACGTCTTCGGGCAAGAAACCCGCTTCATCTGGCACAAGGAAACCCATCTCGGCGATGTAGACGTGGTGATTGTGCCCGGCGGCTTTTCCTACGGCGACTACCTGCGGGCTGGGGCCATCGCGCGATTCTCGCCCATCATGCAGGACGTGGTACGCTTTGCCAACGAAGGCGGCCTCGTACTGGGGATCTGCAACGGATTTCAGGTGCTGTGCGAGTGCGGTCTTTTGCCCGGTGCCCTGCTGCGTAATGCATCGCTCCGGTTTGCCTGCGCGTGGACGTACCTGCGTACGGAAAACATCGACACCCCCTTCACCAACGTGCTGGAACCGGGCCACATCCTTAAGATTCCCATTGCGCACGGCGAGGGCAATTACTTCGCCGAGGAAGACGTGCTCGACCGCCTCGAAACCAACCGTCAAATCCTCTTCCGGTACTGCGACGCCGACGGGCAGGTTGTTCCGGAAGCTAATCCGAACGGCTCGGCGCGCAACATCGCAGGCATTATCAATGAACGGGGCAACGTGATGGGGATGATGCCGCACCCCGAACGCTGCGCCGAGTCCGTCCTCGGAAGTGCCGACGGAGCGTTTATCTTCCGCTCCCTTGTCGAACATCTGGTCGCTGAACGCATCGGCTGAGAAGCGGTAGCCGGCGGCTACAGCAAAAAGACGACGCCGATAGCGGTTGCCAGGGTGGCGATCAGGCCGGGCAGGATGACTTTGCGGAGTGCTACCGACCCGGCGCTCAGCACGATGCCGCCCTTGACGACCGTGTTGGAGGCCGCCGCCAGCACGATGGCGCGGGCGGCGGTGTGCAGGTCCAAATCGCCGCCTTCCTTGCTGAGTTCGGCCATCGAGAGGGTGATGGCGTCCACATCGGCAAGGCCCGAGGCAATGCTGGAGAGATACACCCCCGTGTTGCCGAGATACATCTGGGCGGCGTTGGCAGCCAGCAGAATCACGGCGTAGATCAGGCCGAAGGTCAACGCGGGACCCAGCTCGAACGGGTTTTTAAAATCATCCTGCTCTTCTTGTTTTTCCAATCCCTGTGAGAAGTAGAGATAGCCGCAGTATGCAAAACTGACGAGGGTGCCTGCGGTCATGGGAATCCACACGATGCGGAGGAGCGGTCCGTTCAAGGCGGCCACTTCCACCATCACCCGCACAAACATGACGCTCCACGCTAACAGAATAGCCAGGGCAAACGGTTTGGCAAAGCCTTCGAGCGTCCGGCTACGCTGAGAAAAACTGAGCGTGACGGCAGTGCTGGAGGCCAACCCCCCTAACAACCCCGTCAGACCTACGCCGCGCCGCGCCCCGACGATCTTGATGAGCACGTACCCGAGGAAGCTGATTCCCGAGATGAACACCACCATCAGCCAGATCTTGTAGGGCACCAGCACATCGAACGGGGGCGGTCCAAAGCTCTGCCTCGGCAACACCGGCAACACGACGACGGTGATGACGGCAAACGTCAACGTGGCATATACATCCTCGCGGGTAATATTTCGGACGAGGGTTTGGGTCTGAAGCTTCAGGGCCAGCAGCACGGTCGTCGCCACGGCCAGGGCGGCAGCGAGGGCCAGTTGGTCCCAGTAACACAACGCGCCGGCCAACACGATAATAAGCGCGGCCACTTCGGTGGTGAGGCCCATGCTGCCCGCGTGAGCCGACAAATAATAGGCTACGGTGACCAGGGCACCCGCCACCAGCAGCAGGGCCACGAATGCCAGCGGTGACCCGGACAGGTCGGCCATGAATGCAGCCGTGCAGCCCAGGAGGCTCATCAGCGCGAAGGTGCGCGTACCCGCAAAGAGCCTGTTCTCGCCGTTCTCACGAAAGTGCGCATATTCCCGTTGCAGCCCGACCAGCAGCCCGATGACGAGCGCCGCGCCAAAGCGGTAGAAGAGGTCGATTTGTGCCGCCTCGTTTTCCATAGGGACCTCCATGTTGTGGTTGAGGGAAATAACAAGCACCACCGCCCATAATCAAGTAGGGGCGATCCCCTTGTGGTCGCCCCCCTTGTGATCTTGTGGTCGCCTCCCTTGTGATCTTGTGGTCGCCTCCCTTGTGATCTTGTGGTCGCCTCCCTTGTGACCTTGAGGTCGCCCCCCTTATCCCCAACGAGATGGCAAAGTGAAACAACGCGTCGATGAACCCTGAGCCTGTTCATACGTAGAGGAGCGATGCAACAGGCTCGCTGTTGCGCGTTCCGATGTCCACCTAGTCCGGATTTATAATGGCATTTGACTTCTCCGAAACGCCGATCACCCTGTTGTTGCTGCTGGCGAACATCCTCGTCAGCGGATACGCCTTGTTTTCCGATACCTCCCTCATCGACCGGCTGGGCTTCAGGCCGGATCGCATCCGCGAGCAACGGGAATACTATCGCTATATCACGGCGGGTTTTGTGCACGCCGGGCTGGGGCATTTAGCCTTCAACATGATCACCCTGTACTTTTTTGGCCCGCTGCTGGAATTGCTGCTGGGGACGATGAGCTTTCTGATCCTTTATTTCGGTTCAGAGTTGGCGGCTCATGCCCTCACGTATTGGCGTCAGCAGCACAACGACGCGTACAACGCGGTCGGTGCGTCAGGAGCCATCAGCGGTATCGTGTTTGCCTACTGCTTGTTTGCGCCCTTCAGCAACCTCTATTTGTTTTTTGCCGTGCCCATTCCAGCCATTGTGTTCGCCTTAGGTTTCGTTGCGGTTTCGATTTATGCTATGGGCAAGGCAACCGAGCATGGGCGCATGGGGCGGATTGCTCACGAGGCCCATCTCGGCGGCGCGCTCGGCGGGGTGCTGCTGACCATTCTGCTGGAGCCGAGAGCTATCCAGGTTTTCCTGGGAGAACTAGGGGCTTTTCTGGGGCGGTTAGGTTTTTGACCGGCGCGCCGTTTCGTGTTTTCCGTTATTGAAGTTTTAGCAAACAGGGCCTGGAAATACATATTAATGGATTAGTAATGGCCGTTGTGGCTGGAAACCGTTATTGAGGGTTGCACAATCACGAAAAAATGTGTACCTTCTGACGACCTCGTGCTGCCTGGCACCTCCCCTAAGGGGGGACTCAGTCGCACAGACGAATACAATGGGCATCAAAAAGCTCGGCTTTCCCAGAGGCCGGGCTTTTTGCTCCTGAACCCTCTTTTCTTTCTCTATTCCATCCCTGGCAATGGGGATGCAGCCGGCCACGTCGAAGGGCTTTTCAGGCCGAATAATGTTATCCACACTGTTGATGAGAGTGTGCATATCCTGGTGTATATCGTGTTGATCAAATGTGGATTAAAAATTCTTGACAAGCGCACTTTCGGAGACTATACTAGAACCAGTGCCTGACGGCAATAGCCCAACGGCACTGTTCCTTGACGCGACTGAGTCTCTGGGCTGCATGAGGTCAGCCCGCGCGAGTTCCGACTTGTTCGGGACAGCGGAGGAGATACTGAAACCCCGAAACGTGTGTTCGGCGTTCTAGCTTCGGCTGGAGCAAAGGAGGCGCTATCGGTTATCGGAGCTAGGCATGGTCCGATGGTTGTGCTGCGCAAGCGGCACTTCAGGAAGACGATGCCACCGGCGAAGATAATGGGCATCATTGGTTCTGCAGCGGTCTTCGGGCCAAAGCAGAATCTAAGATGCGCAGGTGGGCGGTATCTAACGCGAATGTTCGATGTTGATCGTCGCAAGATGATCCGCAGAGAACGGACGCGGCGCGGAAGCGCAACAGCCGGTGTCGAAAGGCTCCGGCGGATGCGTGGATGCATGGTGGAAGCCCAAAGCAGGCATTCGCAAGGATACTTGCCGAGGGTGGAGGCTGCGCAACAAAGCAACCGTCAGCTTGTCGCAAGATGAGCCGGTGGATGTGGAGATGGGCAGCATAAGCCAGCGAGAAAACATCAACGTGGAGAACCTTCGGGTTGTCCATGGCGATGCGGACTCACCTCCGTAGCACGGGAAAAAATCACGTTGTCCGGTGGTATCCAATTCCGATGCCCATGCGGTGAGGAAACCACCCGGCCAGGAAGCCGGCATCTCCGGATGGCAGCTTCCAGGTAAGAGAGGCCGGGCCTCTCGCCGGATCCAATGCGTCTGTTCCGGCAGACGTAGGAAACGGTGAAGGCCCTCGCGTTGGGGTTCTCTACGTTGAAAGCCGCCTGTATTCACAGGGGGCTTTTTTCATTTGGGGCCTTGGTTCCGGCCCTTCGTTGTCGGATGATTGGCTCTACATGAAGGGCTCAATCGCCCAGCAAGCGGGTCGTCAATTCATCCCAGACTCCAAAGCGAAACACCGCCTCGTCAGGCACCTCCTGCTTGGTGGTGTACCAGGCTACCTGCCAGCCGGCCCACAGAGCGCCTTGCACGTCGGAGCTATAGGAATCGCCCACATAGAGGATTGCTTCGGGATGTTTCTGTGCTATGTCGCCGGCATGCGCAAAGATTTTCGGGTGCGGCTTCATATAGCCCACCTCTTCGCTGACGATCAGCGCCGCCGCCCGGTCGCGCAATTCCGGAAAACGGTTGAACTTGGCATGCTGGATTTCGGCAAATCCATTCGTGAGGATGCCGACCGGGAAGCGATCAGCGAGAGCGTGAAAGGCTTCGCGGGCGTGCTGGGGGAACGTCCAGTGACGGGCGTAGCAATCGAGGTAGAACGCATTCAGGGTGGCGGCGTCCAACCCGTCGATACCCAGCGTTTGTAAGGTGCGTTCGAAACGCAGCCGTTTAAGATCGTTCTTTCCGATTTCGCCCTGCGCATACTGACGCCACAGGGGGGTGCTGTGGGCATGGTAGGTATCTTGCAGGATGTCGACCGATACGCGGCTGAAGTGCGCTTCGTGGGCGCGGTACACGTCGGCCAGGCCGCGCCGTTCTGCCTGTCGATGATCGAGGAGCGTGTCGTCCAGGTCGAAGTAGATGAACTGAATCTGTTCCGGGGTCACGATGTGTGCGGGATAAGGCGTGAAGCGTGAGGGGGATTATGGGGAGCGGCGGTCTCTTGCGTAAGGTCTAGAGGGATTTTTCGTAGAGCGCATATTCCTTGTCGATGGCGGCACCCATCGCGTCGAGTGCGTTTTTGAGCACGTGGTTGGAATCGAGCACCCAGCTCATCTCGCATGCCGTGTAGCCGTATTTGGGGCCGTTTTCGATGGTAGCCAGTACCGGGATCGTGTCGAAGGCGCGTCCGTGATAGGCTTTTCGCACCCCCATGAGCGGCATGCGAACTTCGCGGAAGCCCCCCGCTTTGTCGTAGGCGAGCAACTTGAGCAGCCCGGTGGGAAACAGGCGTCCGTTCGGAATCTGTTTGAGCGCCAGGTTGAGGTTGGGCAGGCAGATGGAGAAGGCCACCGGCTCGCCGTCATTTTCCAGAATGAAGACCATCCGGGGGTCCACGATCTGCTTGAGGTCCGATGTGAGACGGCGGAATTCGGCCTCCGTCATGGGCACATGGCCCCAGTTGTCGGCCCAGGCTTCGTTAAAAATATCGAGGATGATGCGCGCTTCTTCGTCGAAACGGCTCATGTCGAGCGTGCGGAGCTTCAGGCCGGGATTCCGCCGATACACAATACGCACGCCGCGTTGCAGCTTGTCGGTCTTTGCGTATTTCTGGTGGACGAAATAGGCCCACATCGTCATGACCCGTTCGAAGCCGTATTGCACCAGAAAATCTTCGTAATACGGAGGGTTGTAGGGCATCAGGATCGAAGGCTCGCGGTCGAAACCGTCCACGAGGAGGCCGGAGGTATCGTTGAGGGAGGGGCTGGCGGGACCGCGCGCGCCCGTAAGGCCCTGGTCGCGTAGCCACGCGCAGGCTGCGTCGAGCAGGGCCGCCGCCGTTTCGTAGCGTTTCTCGCATTCGAAGAACCCGACGAACCCGTTCCCGTCATCGTATTTTTTCAGGTGCATGCCGTTGACGATTCCGGCGATGCGTCCGACGACGTTGCCCGCGCGGTCTTCGGCGAGGAAGGGTTGAATCTGTCCGTGCTCGAAGAAGGGATTTTTTTTCGGGTTCAGCGTATGTGCGGTATCCTGGCGAAGCGGAGGTACCCAGGCCGGCGTGTTTTTGTACAACGAATAAGGCAGATCGATGAAATGCTTGAGGTCGCGCCGGGTGCGAACCGGACGGACCCTCACGCCGGTATCAGCAACAGGGATGTGGGTTTCCATGGAGATCGTTTCAGGTTACAATCGTTCAGCCGTTTCGGAAAAAATAAGGGACGCTGCCTCAAAAGGCAGCGTCCCGAATAGATGAAGCGAGAAAGGGAGCGATTTCTACGCTCGGTCCTGTTCTCATGAATCAGGTGGTGCCGTTGTTCGAGAGCACGCCGTGTCTTTTGCCGACACGCTGGAAGGCGTCGAGGATGAGGTCCAGTTCCTCGTTGGTGTGCGTGGCCATGTAGGACGTGCGCATGAGGGTCTGGCCCGGCGGTACGACGGGAGGCACCACGGCGTTGACAAAGACGCCCTCTTCGAGCAGATCCGTCCAGAACTTGAAGCACGTCATCATGTCGCCCACGACGACGGGGATGATGGGGGCTTCGCTGGCCCACACGTTAAAGCCGAGGTTGCGGAAGCCCTCGCGCATGTAGTTCGAGATGTCCCAGAGGCGGTCCAGGCGCTCCGGTTCATCGATGAGGATCTCCAGGCATTTGAGCACCGTGGCGACGTTCGCCGGGGGCATCGACGCGCTGAAAATGTGCGAGGAGGCCGTATGGCGCATGAACTCGATCACGTCGTTGTCGCCTACGCAGAAGCCGCCCAGCGAGGCAAAGCTTTTCGAGAAGGTGCCGGTCGTCAGCGAGACCCGATCCCCCAGGCCGAAGTACGCCGCCGAACCGCGTCCGCCCGGCCCGATGACTCCCACCGCGTGCGCGTCGTCGAGCATCAGCGCGGCATCGAATTCCTCGGCCAGTTCGACCAGGGTGGGAACCTGGGCAATGCGGCCGCTCATCGAGAAGACGCCGTCGGTCACGATCAGCTTGCCGGCGTCGGGCCGTTCGGCCTCGGCCCGTTCGAGTAGCAGGCGCAAGTGGGCGAGGTCGTCGTGCCGGAAGCGCCAGGTGTCGGCGTGGCTGACCTGGGTGCCGGCCACAATGCAGGCATGGTTGTCCTTGTCCGAGAAGATAATATCTCGCTTGGACGTGATCCCCTGGATGGACCCCATGTTGGTCATGTAGCCCGTCGAATAGAGCACACAGGCGTCTTTGCCCATGAAGGCTGCGAGTCGCTCTTCGAGTTCCAGGTGCAAGTCGAGCGTCCCGTTGAGGAATCGGCTGCCCGTGCATCCGGTGCCATACTGCTCAATGGCTGCTTTGGCCGCTTCTTTGACGCGCGGGTCGGAGGTCAGGCCGAGGTAGTTGTTGGACCCGGCCATGATCACGTCCTGGCCGTTGATTATGGCGCGTGTCCCTTCGCTGCGTTCCAGCGGGCGGAAGTACGGATACACTCCGGCGGCCTTTACCTGCGAATAGTCGCTTTCGGGGTTGAAGAAGCTGTGCGCTTTGGCAAAGATCGCCGGCTCCGTCGTAACCGTTGGCTGTCCTGGTTCGGTCGCAGGCATGGGAGTACGCTTATGGGAAAAGTCAGACATAGTCATGGCTCATGTGTCATTGATGACGCTAAAGGATAATCATAAATGGGCTGGGAAACCATAAAGGCGATGATGGGGAACAAGAATTTTTGGCGCTACTAGCCGGGAAAAGCATGATTTCCACATGGGTTCTTCTCCCTGGTTTGTCACCGTGGAATGCTAGGATGCGGTTGCTATGGCAGGATACGGGAGGTGGGGGCGTGGGTGAACCGACGGGGTGATTTGCGAAAGAACGCCTTCGATACATACGACGGCCTTTTTGTTTCCACAGACCGGGCGATTTCGCAGTCGCTTTTCATAACGGTCGAGTTGGCTCAGGAACGATGCTACATCGTCCACGCTCATCGGGCGGTCGATGACGGCATTGCCCAGGTGTTCTCGTTGCAGGAAGAGGGCGTTGAGCGTTTGTTCGAAGATGCCGTGATTGGGAACCACGAGGAGTGGTTTGCCAAGGTACAGGGCTTCACTTATGAGCGTAAACCCGGCGGTGCATAGGACGGCCCGGCTCCTGGCCAGATCATCCAGAAAGCCATCCAACGACGGCTTTTTGAACTGAAGGTTGGGGTAGGCCTCCGGATGCTCAGGTAGGTCAAAGTTATACACGATGAACGAAGCATCGACCTGGCGTAGCGTGTCGAGAACGTAGTTGCTACCTGCCGTCTCATTGTAGTAAACCAGCACGTGATTCTCTTTTCTTGGCTGAAGGACCTGGACGGCAGGCCGGATAATGGGGGGGACCATCGTGGTCTGTTCCGGGTGCTTCAGGGGCGGAAAGAAAAAGGAAGAAAGAAGAAGGTGCTCCGGTCTCTTTGGAGCAATGGTTTTGATCGTGCTGCACGCCAGTAGCGCATCGAGCCGGTGTCGCCACGGCAGCCGATACCGCGTCTCGGTGACGATCTGCTGGTGGTTAAATGAAAGGATCGGAAGCTTCATACGCCGCGCCGCGCGCGCCGAGAAAAACTCAAAATCTGTAATGAGCAAATCTGGATAGCGGGCCGCAAAGGTCTCGGCCAATTGCTCGACGACCCGGCGAAGGGAACGAAGGTTTTTCCAGTTTTTACGGAGTGTAGACCAGAACCTCAGTTCATTGCCCTGCATGGCATGACGGAGTGCAGGGACGTGCAGCACGCGTTCCCCTTGCGATTCCAGGATATCCTGAGCCGTACCTCCGCAGCAGAAGAGCACCTCGTGTCCGCGCCGTTGAAGTTCGTCTGAAATGGCAATCACACGGGAGGTATGCCCGCGTCCCTGGCCGCTTAGTGCATAAATGATTCGAGCCATAAGGCCGTTATGCTAAGGTAGGGCTTCGTGGGCTTGCTCTACGCAGGGGTGCCGTGCGCGTTGCGCTACGTGCCCAGTGTGCCCAAGATACAATTTTTTCGCGGTCGTGTTCTGCCGGCATGGCTCCGGGTGCGCAGCATGGAAGCGCGCGTGTGGTACAGGGAAGGAGGAGTAGACCTCATGAACGCGATGGAAGGGAGGTCATAAACCCAGCCGAATCGTTGCCGACAGGCCCGATATAGGAGGGTGGGGAGAGAACGAGAGGGTGAGGTCTTCGCTGACATCAAAATCGAGCAGGTGGGCGCTGACGTAGGCATCGAGGAGCGACAACATATACCAGAAGCCGATGCCGAAGTACAAAAGGTCACGGTTACGACGCAGACTATCGCGTTGCGCCCGCAGGGTGGACGACGCAAGCTCTCTGCCTGAGGCAATGTCGGCTATCAAATCCCGGTACTCCTGTTCGTATTGCGGCCAGGGGTTTTTCTCGATCTGTTCCTGATCGACGAGTTCCTGGTTGGCTTTGTAGAGAAAGGCGTGCCGGTACCGGAGGTACTGGTTGTTCAGGGACAGGGCCGCAGCCGTCAGCCCTCCGAGGCCGAGGTATACGATGGGTATTTTCAGGTGCTGACGGTTATAAAACTGGCCCCATCCGGGCAAGACGGCCGAGCGCCACAAGGCGCCGCGTGGAGAATGGGTTGCCGGGAGCCCACGTCCGACGATGGCGGTGGTGTCGAGGGGGGTGGTGCGCGTGGTGTCGACTTGAGCAAAGGACAGGGTGGGGCTCGGCAGGATGAGGCCCGTGCTCAAAAGAAGGAGGAGCCTCATCGCCATAATACAGTGCCAGGGACGAGACGGCACGCGGCGATAGCATATGGCAGTTCCTTCTGCGTACGGCATAATGACGGCGTCTTCCGAAGGCGTACGTCCAGGGTGCGGAAAGCTATCGCAGGAGCAGAAGTTCCATCAGGCGTTCCAGATCCTCTTCCGAGTAGTAGGAGATTTCGACCCTGCCGCCACCACCGGCCTTGTGCTTGATCTGGACCTGTGTGCTGAAGCGCGAGCGAAGGCGGTCTGTGAAGGCCTGCATTTGCAGCGTGTCTCGGTCGGGAGGCGGAGGGGGAGCGGTCTTTTCGGTAACGGGGGGCGAGGCCTGTTGCTGACGCCAGGCGCGAACCCGCTCCTCGACTTCGCGGACCGAAAGGTCTTTGTTCTGAATCTCCTGGAGCAGGTGAATCTGGAATTCGTCTTCTATGTTGATGAGCGCCCGGGCGTGGCCTACCGAGACGCTTCCATCGCGCAGGGCGGCCTGAACCCGGGGCGGCAGCTTGAGCAGGCGCAAGAAGTTGGTGATGGTCGAGCGATTTTTGCCGACGCGTTTTGCCACTTGCTCCTGGGTAAGTCCACACTCTTCCATCAGCCGCTGGTAGCCATGTGCCACCTCGACGGGGTTGAGTTCTTCGCGCTGGAGGTTTTCGACGAGGGCCATCTCCAGCATTTCTTCGGTATCGGCCTCGCGGATATAGGCGGGCACGCGCTTGAGCCCGGCCCGGCGGGCCGCCCGCAGGCGTCGTTCTCCCGAAATCACTTCGAAACGCGTGCTGCCCTGGGCACGCACCGTAATAGGCTGGATGATCCCGAGCTGCTTGATCGAAGCGGCCAGTTCGTCGAGCGCATGGTCTTCGAAGTCCTGGCGCGGCTGGTACGGGTTCGGGCTGATGTGGTCGATTTCGAGATTCGCTACGCGGCCCAGCAGGCGCACGCGGTCTTCGAAGCGGTAGAGTTTACTCGGCGGGGGTTCTGTGGCCGGCTTGTCGAGTGCCGCCTCGCCTTCCTGTTGTCCGGAAGGTAGCAGGGCGTTCAATCCTCTACCAAGAGCTGCTTTTTTAGATGCCATAGTCTTACAGGTTAAAATCCCGGCCAACAAACGTGCCGGCGGATACAGCGATGATCGACGGTGCGTCGAAAGATGCTGCATCTATCAGAACGTAAATCCATTCGCAGCGGTCGACGACGAACGCGGGGAGTACGAGTCGTTTTGGCCGTTCTTGGATACGGGGGCATCAGCCGCTTCTTCCTGTGTTTCTTCGTAGCGTTGTAGGAAGCGCTGATTGTTGACCAGAATCTCTTTGGCCAGCGCAATGTAGTTCCGCGCACCGATGCTCGTAGCGTCGTAATGCAGCACCGGCTTGCCGAAACTGGGCGACTCGGCAATACGGACGTTGCGCTGGACGATGGTCTTAAAGACCTTGCTGCCGAAGTAGCGTTGCACTTCCGCCGCTACCTGGTTCGAGAGCCGCAGCCGGGTGTCGAACATCGTCAGCAGCACGCCTTCGATTTCCAACTCCGGGTTCAGGTGTTGACGGACGATCTTGATCGTATTCAACAACTGCCCGAGGCCTTCCAACGCGAAATACTCGGCTTGTACCGGAATCAATACAGAGTTGGAGGCGGTGAGCGAGTTGAGCGTCAACAGGCCCAGCGACGGGGGGCAATCGATCACCACAAAGTCATACTTACGGCGCGCGTGGATCAGCGCATTTTTGAGAATCCGCTCGCGTTCCATCACGTCGATCATCTCGATCTCGGCCCCGACCAGGTTGATGTGGCTGGGCAGGATGTCCAGGAACGGGATGGCGGTCTGGCGGATGGCGTCGTCGAGCGAGATGTCTCCGATGAGCACCTCGTAGGTCGACGACGTGACGGTGCGCGGGTCGATACCGGTGCCCGAGGTGCAGTTCGCCTGAGGGTCGATGTCGATGATCAGGGTTGGGTGCTCCGTTGCCGCCAGGGAGGCCGCCAAGTTTACCGAAGTGGTAGTCTTGCCGACGCCCCCTTTCTGGTTGGCAATCGCTATAACTTTTCCCATTCGGAAAGTAGGGTCTTGCGAAAATCTAGGGCAGAGGCGCGTCGTTCGGAGCGGAGAGGCTGGAGGCAGCCAGGGAGCGCCCATGCATGCGTGCAGGCCGGGCCTGGAGCATTATTCCGAACGTCTATGGGAAGGTATAAAGATTCCACTCGGCAAACCAGTGGATAATACTTGAAGGTAAATCGCTAAAAGATACGAATCCTCTCCGAATACCGCACCGTCGTGCCTGGAGATATTTTCGTGGTAAAATGCAAAATTCTATTCACGAACCCCCCAACCACAGATCTGATTTACGTATGATTCAGAAACCCGATTCTCGGAACGGTGTAAGGAGCACCAGTTTCTGAAAGATGACAGCTTGACGTAAACCCTATGGCCCGCCGGTTCGTCCTCAAACGCGACACGCTGCAGCCGACACTCGACCTCTCGATTGACTACGGAGGGGCGTTGAATCCGCAGCAATATGCAGCGGCTACGGCACCGGGCGGGCCGGTACTGGTGATTGCGGGAGCCGGCACCGGCAAAACACGCACGCTCATCTATCGCGTCGCATATCTGGTGGAGACGGGTACGTTGCCCGAAAACATCGTGCTGCTCACGTTCACGCGCCGCGCCGCCCGCGAGATGCTCACGCGTGCTACGATCCTGCTCGACGGGCGTTGCCGGCAGGTGAGCGGCGGCACCTTTCATGCCTTTTGCCTGGGATTGCTGCGCCGTCACGCCCGCAAGATCGGCTTCGAGAACAACTTCACGATCCTCGACGCTGCTGACGCTGCCGACGTGCTCGACGTGTTGCGCACGGCCAAAGGCTTTCACAAAGCCAAGAAACGCTTCCCGCGCAAGAAAACGCTGTACGCTATGTTCTCAGCCTCGATGAACCGAGGACAGCCGCTCGAAGAGATTCTGGAGACCAGATATCCACAGTTTGCCGATTATCTAGGCGATCTCCAGGACCTACAACAGGAGTACGGGAGCTACAAACGGCGGCACGGCCTGATGGACTATGACGACCTGCTCGCCCGCACCCTGTACCTCTTCGAGCAGCACGATGACGTGCGCCGCGAGGTCGCCGCCGGATGCCGCCATGTACTCGTCGATGAATACCAGGACACCAACATACTCCAGGCGGCGCTCGTCCGGCAGTTCGCCTCGATGCACGGGAACGTCATGGCCGTCGGCGACGATGCGCAGAGCATCTATCGCTTTCGCGGGGCCGACTTTCGCAACATCTTTGCCTTCCCCGAGCAGTTTCCCGATACCCGGATCCTCAAGCTGGAGCAGAACTACCGCTCCACGCAGCCGATCCTGGACTTTGCCAACCACGTACTCGACCAGGCATCGCAGAAGTACGACAAGCAGCTTTTCACCGATCAGAAAGCAACGGGCGATCTTCCGGCCATCGTTCCGGCTCCGGACAACCGCTTCGAGAGCCGGTTCGTTACGCAGGTGATTCTGCAACTGCGCGAGCAGGGGGTGCCGCTCAACCGGATGGCCGTCCTCTTCCGGAGCGGGTTCAATTCATACGACCTGGAAGTCGAACTCAACCGGCGCAACATCCCGTTCGTCAAGTATGGAGGGTTGAAACTCAGCGAGGCGGCCCACATCAAAGACGTGCTCTCGTACCTGAAAGTGGTGGAAAACCCGAAGGACGCCGCGGCGTGGACCCGCATCCTCCAACTGCTCGAAGGCATCGGTCCCAAAACGGCGCACGACCTGATCGAGTGGATCACCTCGGCCACGGACGATCCGTTTACGCTGCAAGACCGGCCCTACTCGCCGCGTTACATCGAGATGCTGAAGCAGTTATTCGAGATGCTGCGGGCCGTGCAAGCCCCGGCCCTCTCGCTCGTAGCCCAGGTAGAGGCCATCATCGAGTACTATGAACCGATCTGCAAACGGACGTATTACGAGGACTATCCGAGACGCCTGCAAGACCTGGAGCATTTCGCCGGGCTGGCCGATGCCTTCAGTAGCCGGGCCGATTTTTTGTCGTCGCTGGCCCTCGACCCCATCGAACTGACCGCCCTCGACGGCGATCCGCTCGACGATGACGAACTACCTCTGGTGCTCTCGACCATCCATTCGGCCAAGGGGCTGGAGTTTCACTCCGTCTTCCTGATTCATGCGCTCGACGGGGTGTTGCCTTCCGGCTATTCGTTCAAGGACGACGATGCGCTGGATGAGGAACTCCGGTTGCTCTACGTCGCCATCACGCGGGCCGAGGAAAACCTGTTTATTTCGTATCCGATGGTCCAGTATCGCCGGTATCATGGCGATTATT
This sequence comes from Rhodothermales bacterium, assembly GCA_046756545.1. Classification (GTDB taxonomy): domain Bacteria; phylum Bacteroidota; class Rhodothermia; order Rhodothermales; family JBHHWM01; genus JBHHWM01. Next base: position 23,271 of record JBHHWM010000042.1, read on the forward strand.
TGGCCAAGCCCAGTCGGTTTCTGTCCGGTGTGCCCGAGGCATTGCTCGAACCGTGGCAACTGGTCGAAGATGCCGCACGCCCGCTCCTCGACGACGGCGAAGCGGCCTCCGCTCCCGATGTGGCGTCCACGTCCGATCCCTTGCCGTTCTCATGAATCAGAAACCGAAACGAATGCGTATGTTGCATTCCACTCGGAGACCTTGAGTCATGCAGCTTCCCGCAGACGTGCCGCCCTTTGCGAAGCCCGAGCCGCTGCTGCACATCGTCGAAGTCGATCTGTCGCAGCTCGACACGATCAAACGGCTCAACCGCGCGATTTTCCACGAGGACCGTGTCATCAACACCTTCGAGCGAGAGGATCTGATGATCTTGCTTGCGTACGTCGACGAGGAACCCGTCGGCTTCAAGATTGGCTATCGGGAGAGCCGGGAGACGTTTTACAGCGCCAAGGGGGGCGTACTGTCCGCGTACCGGCGGCGGGGTATCTCGCGCCGGTTGCTCGTCGAGATGATGGATCGCATTCGAGCGAAAGGCTACGAGTGCCTGGCCTACGACACCTTTCCCAACATGCATCCCGGCATGACGGTGATGGGCCTCGCCGAAAACTTCCGCATCACCCGCGCCGACTACAACTCGACCTACAAGGATTACCGCCTGCGTTTCGAGAAGAAGCTCTGAGCATCGGTTCCGAGGGTGGAAAACAGACAAGCGGGCGGCTGATTGCGGAACGCTAGAACAAGGCGTAGATGAACGGGGCCAGCGCAGAGCCCTGGGTCAGGACGATGAGCAGGCTCAACAGCACGAGCACGATGACGATGGGGGCGAGCCAGTA
>JBHHWM010000043.1:0-23861 GCA_046756545.1 Rhodothermales bacterium
TCGGCTCCTACGCCAGGGTCGTTCGGCGCTCCGCACAGGCCACCCGGCCGCCATCCTACCGCACATACGCGTACCCCGCGCCGATGTGTTTACCCCGGAAACAACAGCCACGATGGAACGAGGTGCCCGGCAACAAATCGCGGCCTTGTGGCAGACGCTGCCCGATCCTCAAACAATCGGGGAAGATTCGTTTCTGGACCTCCTCGGCCTGCGTACGCGCTTGCCCAATTTTTTCGGCTTCGAGCAAAACCGGCTCGACGGCCTTATCCTGAACTATATGCCGTTCGCCCAGCCCTCGTTGCTCCGGGCCGTTTTCCAGATTCCGGTGTCGTTGCGGCGCGGAGGTCGCCTGTTTCGCCGGTTGATCCGTTCGCGCGAGGAATCGCTGGCCCGGTACCCCCTCGTCAAAAACGGCATTTCCTATCCGTTCCGGCTTTCCACCCTGCCCGCCCACGCCTGGACTTCGCTGAAGAAAAGGCTCGGGCACGGTTACAGAGATCAACAACGCCTGGACTTCCTGGAACAGGTTAGGACGTACGCCCTCGATGCCGTCCATTCGACCTCGGTGCGCACCTATCCCGCCTTCGATCACAGGCAGCTTGTCCAACTCGTCGAGGGGTATTATAACGGAAGGCGCGAGCTGGCAGCCCAGGTGGACTGGTGGCTTGCATTCGACATGTGGCGGCGTGTGATTGGCGCAACGTAAGGACGCTACCTATCCTGCCCGGGCAACTGCGATGATCCCCTGGCGCTTCGCGGCTGCTTTGCGGCCCTGCCATTTCAGATAGTATCCGGCATAGACGTACCGCGTGAGGGTCCCATCGACCGACACTTCCGGATTGTATTCGTGGGCCACCTCCTCGAGAGGTCGGATCATTTCCTCCCGATCCTGCATGATCGTATCGAACAGATACGTCCGCCCGTCCTGACGGAACAAGACCCAGGTATGCCCGACCGCCTGGCAGCCCGGATGCAGGCTGCGGCCTGCCACAAACTCGGCGTCGTAGCCCAGCCGAACCATCTTGCGCCACGCCCAGAGGCTGAAGTCCTCGCAATCTCCCTTCCTGAGTTGCTCGAAGGTACAGGGATGCTGCCAGAAGTCGGCTTCATGAAAAAGATCGGGGTCTCGCGCATATCCGCAGCCCAGCAACCACTCCTGAATCTCCTCAATCGAACGTACCTCCACGACGCTCTTTCCTTCAAAGTACCAGCAAAAATCACGCTGCGCTCCCATTCCATACACACTCAGGGGCACCGCCGAAACAAAACGCTTCCAGGGATCACCCAGAGGCAGCATGCGCACTAGAAACCGGGAAATCGGTTTCGAAAAATAAGAAACTACGAGACGCAGCATAAGCAGGATAGAGCAAACAATGCGGGACTAACGCGCACGTCCGCGTTCTGAAACAGGGGTGTTTACGATCTGGGGTTCGTATTCGTCCATCCCTCCCAGCAAGTCGCTGCGCGCAGGAGCTTCGAGTCGCCCGGGAGCATCGAGGCGCTGCTCCAGCCGATCAACACGCTCAGCGAGGGGGTGCGTCGCATCTTCCACGGCACTGCGAATGATCTCCCTCAGTTCACTCGACGTCATGCTGGAGGAGGGTGTCACCGGCTGATGCTTGCTGCTCAAATAACGTAGGATCGACTTGACGACCGTGATGATGGTGACCGTCCCGGCCAAAAGCGCAAACACGGTGATGACAACGAGTTCTTCAGGCATGGTGCTAGGTTTTCAGGTGGGGGAGGAATCGAGCAAGACCGATTCACCCTGCGCTTCTAGACACTCAAGAAACACGCTCACGGCGGGGGATCGGCACCGTATCATCCTCCAGCGTATCAAGGTCTTCGCCGAGGAGGGATGCTTGATGAGCCGGCATCAGCCGTGGCTTTTCCAGATCATCCAGGCGGTTTTCGACGGCTTCAAGACGCTTGAGCAAGGGGCTGCCGGCCTCTTCGACAACCTGATGGATCATCTCCTTCAACTCGCTCATTCGAAGGCTGTTATCGGAAGAGGCACTCCCAGCCTTATGTTGGATCTTCCACTTGTTATACTCCAGGCTCCACTTGACGATAGCGGAAATGCATAAAAAGAGGAAAATCGGTATCAGGAAGGGGAAAATCGGCATGGTACTCCCAGGGAAGAAGGTGATGGGGACATCAGTCGTACGTACGGAACGAGAAGGCTCAGGTTACGCCGCGGCGAGGAACCGAGAGGGATTCTTCTCCCTGCCCCGCATCCGTTTCTTCCACGATCAACTCCGAACGCCCCGCTTCTAGGCGAGGCGTTTCTTTGAGATGGAGTTGCTCCTCCAGCATCTCGATACGAGCAAGCAGTGGAACGCTCGCCTCCTCAACGGCCTCCTGCATTAACGCTTTCAGTTCGCTCGCCCGCAAACTGTTGTCGCCTGCCTTTTCCTGTCCTTGATGCTGGAGTTTCCACCGCTGGTGACTCAAGATCATCCACACCAGGGTGAGGACGAACGTGACCATGATCAGGGGAATGAAAATATCTTCATCCATGGATCTTCTCCCGACAGCATAGTGGTCGTGGTTATCTCACTCGGGGAGCGCGCGCCTCAACCGTCTCAGCAGGATCCCTCATCTCCTCTAACAAACTACGCGGGTCCGGTTCCGGCAACGCCATTTGATCCTGGTCCAGCCGTACCTGAACCTGCTCCACTCGATGTTCGAGGTTGTCCAGGCGGAGGTGCAACGACTCATTACCCTCTTCGACGGCCTTTTGCAGCAAGGCTTCCAATTCACTGGTGCCGAGCGATGCTCCCCTGTTCCGCCGACGATCCCGAAAGTGACTGAGGATCATCTTCGTAAATGCCAGAAAAAAAACGCCTGAAACGATGAGCGCAACCAGCGCAAAGATGAGATCGGGATCGATAGGTCGCATCGGAATCACCTCTGAAGGTTAAGCGCGAAGCAGCATACCTTCCTGGCACGCCGTACGCCAGAAAGGGATCTCAGGTTACGCCCGAAAAACACGAATCTCGATGATTTAGCGCTATTCGGCCTCGGCCATCGCTTTGTCCGGGGCAGACTCCTTCGTCTTTTTCGGCATGTCATTGCCACGGGGCACGAAGGACTGGATGCCGGTAATCTCGCGCCCCAGGATGAGGCCGTGGATATCGTAGGTGCCCTCGTACGTATTCACGCTCTCCAGGTTGACCATATGATGGATCACGCGATACTCGCCGGTAATGCCGTTGCCGCCCAGCATGTCGCGTGCTGTGCGCGCGATCTCCAGCGCCGTTCCGCAGTTCGTGCGCTTCGCCAGCGAGACCATAGCCGGCACGGCCTTTCCCTGATCCATCAGGTCGCCCAGGCGCCAGGCCAGCAGTTGCATCTTCGTGATCTCGGTGAGCATGTTGGCCAGCTTGGTCTGGATCAACTGCATCGAGGCCAGCGGATAGCCGAATTGCTCGCGCTCCAACACGTAGCGACGGGCACGCTGGAAACAATCTTCCGCCGCGCCCAGAGCCCCCCACACAATGCCGTAGCGGGCGCTGTTGAGACACGAAAAAGGCCCTCTGAGCCCGCGAATGTCGGGAAACACGTTCGCCTCGGGGACAAACACATCTTCCAAGACGATCTCGCCCGTGATCGACGCGCGCAGCGACATCTTGTTATGCGTCTTGGGTGCCGAGTAGCCTTCGGCGTCTTTCTCGACCAGAAAGCCGCGTATCACGCCGTCTTCACCCTGGGTCCCTCGGGCTTTGGCCCACACCACGGACAGATCGGCAATCGGGGAGTTGGTAATCCACATCTTGGCTCCGTTGAGTACCCATCCGCCATCGACTTTCAGCGCCGTCGTTTTCAACGAGCCGGGGTCGGAGCCGTGATCCGGCTCGGTCAGGCCGAAACACCCGATCAGTTCTCCGGTGGCGAGCCGGGACAGGTATCGCTGCTTCTGCTCTTCGGTGCCAAAGATGTTGATCGGATGCATCACCAGCGACGACTGCACCGACGCAAACGACCGGTACCCCGAATCGACGCGCTCCAGTTCACGCGCAATCAGTCCGTAGCCCGTATAGCTGATCCCGGCACCGCCGTACTCGGGCGGAATGGTGGCACCCAACAAACCCATCTCGCCCATCTCTCGCGGGATGTCCATGTGGAAAATCTCATCCTGATTTCCTTCGATAGCGCGGGGTTCGAGGCTGGTCTGCGCATACTCTCGCGCCGATTCCATAATCAGCCGATCTTCCTCTCCAAGCATCGACTCAAAGAGATACGCATCGGCAGGGTTAAAGGCATATTTTGCCATGACGGTCTGTATCGTTCTTGAATGAATGGTCTGTTCCGCTGACTCAAAGATACGCATTTCACACGCACACGTTCGCTGATCGCGGGCCCGTTTAGCGTCCGGTTTCTACGGCAGTATCCTAGGCTAGATTATTCGACTGAAATTGCCGAATGCTGCTCAGGATTTCGGAGGCAATCTCCTCAATGGGTTTATTGGTAACGTCGATGACGGTCCACTCGGGCCGTCGTCCGAAGACATTCACGGCATGAATCAACTCGTGGCGAACATAATCGAAGTCGGCATACTGTCCGGTGGATCCTCCCAGGTGTTCGTGCCGCACCCGCCGGAGCATCGACAACCGGTAGGGATCCATGGTCAACCCGAACACCCGTTCCTGGGGCAACTCGAACAAGGCCGGAGGCGGCTCAATGCCCATCACAATCGGTACGTTAGCCACATACCATCCCTTGAAAGCAAGGTACATGCTGAGCGGCGTTTTGAACGTGCGCGAGACGCCCACCAGCACCATTTCCGCCTTCGACAACTCATGGACGCGTTGGCCGTCGTCGTGGCGAAACGCGAATTCCATCGACTCGATGCGCTGAAAATAGTCCTCGTTGAGTTGCCGGAAAAGACCCGGTTTTTCGGAAGGCGAGTTGGCAAACTGCTCCGAAAGCCGCGCCAGAACCGGACCGAGTAGATCAATCGTCTCGACGTTGCACAAACGCCCCGTTTTCCGAATCAGCTTTCGCAGGTTTTGGGACACCAGGGTATGCGCGATGAAGCCTTCGACATCACTGGCCTCCTGGACGATCCGACGCACCTGCTCCTCCGTGCGTACCTCCGGGCGGCGAATGATCGTGACGGCGACATCGGCGAACTGGGTCAGGGCCGCGTTCAGCGCTGTTTCGGCGGTCCTGCCGGTGCCGTCCGATACCACAAAGATGTGATGCATGGCTGCCCCTCCTCGATGATTACCCCAGGTTCCAGGTCACACCGAGTCCGGTTTCCGGGTCGGGATAGTTCCACGAGACGGCCCCCTGGTCGCACGCGTACATACAGGTACCACACTCGATGCAATCCTCGACCTGGAAGTGAACCTGCCCGGTCTCGTCGAGGGTGTAGCAACGAGCCGGGCAGACGTACGTGGTGCATTTATGGGGGCAGGTGCTGTTGCAAATGCTCGTATCGACCAGGATGTGCGGCGCGGCATTGCTGCGCCCCTGGTTCCGGTACACGACGAGGCCGAGCCGTTCGGCGATGCTCAGCTTTTTATTCTCCGTTGAACTCATAACGAGCGCGCTGCTTTCATTCCGAGCTTGACGAGGTCCCAGTACGAGGCGTGTTTTTTGACGCTCTCCTTCATCATCTGCGACGCCTTCTTCGTCGGGCGGCTGTCGATGGTGAAGAACTGCCTCCCGAAGTCACACACCAGGTTGGGCACGGCACTGAACATATGGGGGTTATGCAGCAAGTGAACGGCTCCCTGGAACGTCCTCATATCATGGAGGACGAAGCTGCCGTCCAGGGCGGCGCGATAGGCTTTCAACGTAGCCGCCCCGAAATCGTTTTTCTGCCGTGCTTCCACCACCGTTTCGGCGGCAAGGATACCGGAGCGCATCGCGAAGTCCATCCCTTGAATGGCCTTGCCCGCGTTGAGGAGCAGATGGGCGGCTTCTCCCGCAATCAGAACCCCGTCGGCGTAGAGCTCGCTGGGCAGGGCGCGGATGTCGCCGGTCGAGACGGCATGGGCCGAGTATTCGAGCACTTCGCCGCCGCGCAGCATGCCCGTAACAGCCGGGTGCCCTTTGAACTCATTCAAAATATCATACGGCGTCAGCCGCTTTTCGCGGAGATCCTTCAATCCCAGCACCAGCCCGATAGAAACCGAGTCGTGGTTGGTATAGAGGAAACCGCCTCCCTCAACGCCCTGGCTCGCAAAGCCGACAAACTCGTTCGTCAGCCCGCTACGTCCTTCGAGTTGAAACCGATCTTCCAGCACGCCTTGCCCTAATCGGATGACCTCCTTCACTCCCACGGCCATGTGATCGGCGGGCACGTAGGCATCCTGTAACCCGATCTGCCGCGTGAGCAGGTTGTTGACGCCTTCCGCCAGGATGACACAATCGGCATAGAAGGACTCCTCGCCTGCCCGGATGCCGACGACCTTGCCGTCCTCTCTCAACACCTCTTCGACCAGCACGTTGGGCACGAGGAAGGACTCGTCGGCCACCTCGCTGGCGTCGATGGCTTCCTGCACCTTCTCCGACAGCCAGTTGTCGAACTTAGCGCGTAGCACCGTGACCCCGGTATACGGCGTCTCTTCGAAATGCGCCGACTTGAAATCGATGGAGAAGGCCGACCGGTCGTCCATGAACGTGAGCCGCCGGTGGTTGATGAACCGCTCGAAGCCGTCCTCATCTTCCCAGTAGTCGGGTACGAGGCGCGCCAGATCGCTACCCCAGAGCACACCGCCCGACACGTTTTTCGCCCCACAAAACTCGCCCCGTTCGATGAGCAAGAACCGCAGGTTAGCGCGTGCCAGCACCATCGCCGCGCTCAATCCGGCAATGCCTCCCCCGACGATGATGCAATCAAATTTTTCGTCCATGGGATGGTGATACCCTTCGCAGGGTTCTCTCAAATAATCGGGATTCTTATCCTGCCTTCGCCTTTTTCAAGGCGTCTATCAGCGGTGGCAGGATGCGGTACAGGTCGCCGACGAGGCCGTAGGTGGCCAGGTTGAAAATGGGCGCGTCGGCGTCCTTGTTAATGGCGACGATAACACGGCTGTTGCTCATCCCGGCGGTGTGCTGGATCGCCCCCGAGATGCCGATAGCAAAGTACAGGTCCGGGGAGACCACCTTGCCGGTTTGCCCTATTTGCGCCGTGGCCGGAAACAGCCCCGACTCTACGACGGCCCGCGACGCCCCGATGGCTGCACCAAAGATCGAGGCCAGTTCTTCGACCAAGCGTTTGCCCTCTTCGTCTTTGACCCCGCGACCGGCCGCTACCACCACACGCGCTTCCGAAAGATCCACGGTGTCGCCCGCAGCCGATACCAGCTCGCGCAGGGTGTGCCGCAGCGTACCCTCGTCGAACGCAAAAGGCACCACCTCTACGACAGCATCAGAAGCCGATTCGACGGCATCGTATGAACCGGAACGCACCGAAACCAGCACCCGGCCTCCGAGCGCCTGCGTGCGCGCAAGCATCTTGGCAGCCATCACGGGGCGCAGGGCCTCCACCCCGCCGTCGATCAGATCGAACGACGAGACATCAGGCAGCACGGCCGCATCGGTACGGACGGCGAGCGCGCCTAACACGTCCTTGACGGCCTCCGTGGAAGCAAACGCCACCACCGAGGGCGCGGCCTGTTCGATCACCGTGACGAGGGCTTCCTGTAAAGGCGTATTCAGGTGCGACGTAAAGACCGGATGCGCCACCGTGTATATTTTCGAGGGTCCATACTGCTGAACGGCATCGACAAAAGCGGCGGCTTCAGGATGGACGATGGCGGCTTCAAGCGTCCAGTTCTCGGCGTCGGCAAGCGCGCGGCAGCGCGACAGCACTTCGAGCGACGAGCGCTTGATCTTCCCGTCCTGAACGGCAACGTAGGTGAGAATCTTTCTCATGAAAGGCTGCAATTGTTGGATGTCTAACTCGGAACGACGCGTGCTGAGGAATCAAATAATCCCTCTATCACCAGGGTTCACCAAGCTATCTCAAAGAACCTTCGCTTCGTGAATCAGCCTATCTACGAGTTGCCGGGCGAGGTCGTCCGGGTCACCCTCCAGCTTCGGTCCGGCCTGGCGTTCCGGGATCGATTCGTAGGCGACGACTCGGGTGGCGGGGGCTGCTTCCTCCGGGCCACTCCCCTCCATCGTTTCGATAGGCTTGCGCTTCGACTGCATGATGCCCTTGATGTTGGGGATGCGCGGGTCGTTCATGTCGTTCGAGCACGTAACGAGGCACGGCATGGGAAGCTCGATGATTTCCTCTCCCGTATCCCCCTGGCGCGTGACGATGAGCTTCGACGCATCGGCATCCACATCGAGCGCAACGGCATTGGTGGCGTAGGGCAGGTCCAGCAACGCCGCCAGCATCGCGCCCGTGAGGCCAGCGTCCGTATCCTGGGATTGCTTCCCGCACGCGATGACATCATACTCGGCACCTTCGAAATAGGCCGCCAACATCGCCGCATACGAGCGTGCATCAAACGTCGCCCCCTCGTCCACGAGAATGTGATGCCCCCGGTCGGCCCCCATCGCGAGCGCTTTGCGGATAGTCTCTTTTCCCTTATCCGGCCCGACCAGCACCACGTCTGTTTCACCGCCTACTTTTTCGGTGAGTACCAGCATCTCTTCAACAGCGGAGGCATCATAGGCATTGAGCACCATGCGGCCCGTGTCAAAGACGAGGGCTCCTTCCCGAATCTGAATGGGTGCAGAGACATCGGGAACTTGTTTGATGCAGACGATGCATTTCATGGCAAAAGGAAACGTTCTGACGATGTCCAGCCTGGAAGCACCGGAGGCGTACCAAACTTTTACAGGGTGAACCGCTGGCGAAATTGCTAAATATTTAGCAATTTATACTCACCGGTCCTGAAACGGCGTCAAAGTACGAAAATGTCGTCGTTGCTCTAAACGAAATTTTACTTAATGCGTACTGAGGGCAGCGGTTACTTTCTGGCTGCTCGCTTCGTCCTACACTACGTGTAGTCCCCTGTCATTGGACGCGTACAGACCGTTTTCCAACACCCAATGAGGCAGGTACATACAGTGACTCTTTCAGCCATCCCAAAAACATACACATGAAGCGTACGACACGTCTTCTTGCTCTTACGACGCTCCTTGCTACCGCCTGTTTGCTCCAGCGTCCCCACCAGGCAAACGCGCAACAACAGCCACGCTTCGGTATTGCTTTCAACACCATGCTGAGCACGGCAGACGGCCTGGGGCTGGGGATACGGGGCCGCGTGTCGGCTCCCATCAACCGCGATCTGTCCTTCGCCGCAGACGTCGGCCTCACCGGCTTCGTGCTCCGTGGACGAGACGATGCCACCTATGTCTTCGATCCGCAAGTGTCGGCCATCGTCACATTGCCTGCCCGGGGTCGCGGAGCGCCCTATATCCTGGGCGGCATCGGCGGCTACATCACGTTCTCCAGCAACGGTCGTAATGCCCACGAAGGCGGTCCCACCCTCCACGGAGGCATCGGCTGGGTGCGGACGCTAAATGACACGACCATCTTTTACGAACTTGACCCGGCCCTCATCATCGGCGAAGAGTCGGTCGATCTCGTCCTTCCTCTCCGGGTCGGCATTATCTTCTGACCTTAGCTTCCCCCCATGCTACACGATGCGCCGGAGAATGGATTGGAGGCGTTCGTGGTCGTCGTTGAGAAGCCGGCTCAGCGCCCGCCCCGCCACCACGAGTTCAGCATCGCCGCCGTGGCGACCGCCGTGCGCTCCGTGGACGTTGGCTAACACCGCGACGATCAGGTCATCGACAGGCACCGAAGGATCGGGGTTTCGGACGAGGGTGCGGAGGTAGTCGTAGGGGCGACCAAGGCCCCGTATCTGGTCCTGCGTAGCCGGATACACAAAATCGTGGATGCCCGCCGGGTTGGGCGGCAGGGTCTGCCGGATAGCCCCTTGCCCGTCCTGATAAGCGATGACCTGGGCGCGAAACGTCGTCCTCAGCAACTCCATGACCTGGGGCATCTCTCTCTTCAGTTCCTCCGGTGTCTTGCCGAAAGCGACGGCTCGCCGGTTGGGTTCGAACGAACCGACCTCTACATGGCTGACCAGCCCGAAGAGGATCAGGCCGTCTTGCTGCGGCACTTGCACCCAACTGCCAAAAACCGGGGAGTTCGCCTCGCGGTATACTTCGGCCCCTAACGAGCGCGTATTCGACTCGATAACTTCAGCAATTTTTGTGCTCACGACGCTGTGCCTTCCATCCTGATTTCTTACCGTGTGAGAGGGTCCTTGCAGCCCCGATGCGCTTAACCGGCACCGTGCACGACCTCATTCCCCAGGAAGATAGAACCTGCGTTCCATAACTGCTCAATTCCCCTTACCTTACTTCTGCTCGGTGACTTGCATCCCTTCGTACAATTCATTCATCCGAACCATCACCATGAGTAGAGAACGGACCCGGCCACACCGTCCGGCAGACGATTCCTTCGATGACGAGAGTATCCTGCAAGGCTATATTGCGCGCCTGATGACGATGCAGGACGAACGCGAAGACTGGCTGGAAGAAACCGACCTCACCCAAGCCGCACGGGATCTGGGGCTCACTAACGAGGATCTGGCCCGCCTGGAAACCCTGACCGAAGCCCACCAAAAGCGAGGAAGTAGCTTCGCCGCTCGCGGCCTCTGGGACGAAGCAATCGAGGAATATCGCCAGGCCACGGCGCTGAATCCGTTCGACACGGATCTCGTTCACGCGCTTTCGCGATCCTACCTGGGTCGCTGGCGAACCACCGGCGATGCCCTGGATCGCGAGGCCGCCGAACGCTATGCCCACCGCGCACTCCAGCTCGACCCCGAACACACCGCCTCCTACGAGATCCTCCAGGAACTTAAACGGCGACAGGTCAGGACGGCAGCCCCCTCTCAAGCTAAAGCGAACCTTTCACTGACCCTCCTTTTCGCTTTGATTTCAATACTCGTTGTCTTTGCCCTCTTCGCCCTATTCCTACTCTTCTAAGTGTTCCCTCCGCGAATCGTATTCATTCGACCGGTGCAATGAGTTTCGACGAAGAACATATCCTCCAAGACTACATCGCTCGCCTGCTGACCATGCAGGATGAACGCGACGAATGGCTCGACGACAGCGACCTCAAGAAGGCGGCCATGGACCTCGGCCTGTCTCCCACCGACCTCCAACGGATCGATGAGGCGGTGGAGGCACACCGGCAACGCGGGAAGAACTTCAGCCAGCACGGCGTCTGGGATGAAGCCATTGCTGAATACCGCCAGGCCGCCGTACTCCGCCCGTTCGATGTGTCGTTGATTCATGAACTGGCCGTGGCACATGCCAGCCGATGGCAGGCATCACGCGATACGGTAGATCGCGACGATGCCGAACGCTACGCCCGTCGCTGCATCGAGCTCGACCCGAACCATCACCCTTCGTACGAACTCCTCACGGCGCTGAAGCACAGACCGAAACCGCCCGGTCGCCGGGCCGGCGTTATCGCTATCGTCGCGATGGCGGCGGTGGTGATGGTCCTCGGCATATTGGTCTACTTATTCCTCGGAACACCGCCTGCCCCACCCCTTGTCGAGACGCCCCTATCGGATGGGCCGTTGCCGTCCGAGATGCAGATTCCCGTCCACCTCCTTGATACGGCTGACCCCTCGGGCCTTCACCTCGACGTACAACGCTCCATCTTCAAGCGCTACGACGATTCGTACTCGTATACCCTGCACGCCAACGTGTTGAATGAGGAAAGCGAACTCCACCGGCTGCGCATGAAGATGACGCTGATCGGCGAAGCGGGCGATGTGCTTCATACGGATTATTTCGACATACGGAGCGACTACCAACCCTACCTACGCCCCGGCGACACCGCTCCGATTGCCAAGCTGGTCTTCGAGAAACAACCGCCGCCGCCGCTTCAACAAGTGGAACTGTCCGTCGATATCATCGAGCGCGAACCGGCTGCCGCCGACTACGGTACGCCCACCTCACTCCCTCTCGACTGGGATTTCTTTCCGCCGGACTACCTGGACTTCGAGGTGTTCGAGCGAGAGAGCCGCATCACCAGCGGTATCGGCGAACGGATGCATTTTCTGACCCTCGCGGTGCGCAATAATGGCACGCGCTCGGTGCAATATCTGCGCGTGAAGGTGACCTGGTACGACGCGCAAGATGGCGTGATTACTTCGGAACTGGCGTATGTCGTTCCTTCTACCGGCCCGGCCCTTCGCTCCGGCGAAACCTGGGTCGTCCGCGCCATCGGCAAATTTCCCGAGGGGGATACGGCACCTTTTGCTCGCTACGCCGTCTCGGTCGTTGAGGCCGAATGATCCGGCCCTTCAAACGAGGGGCCGCCGCTTGGACGCCTGTTTGCGCGAGCCCGTGTGGCGCAAGCCGGCCGTGGTCATTTCACGCTCGATCATGTCGTAGAACAGTTCGCGCTCGCGAGCCCGGATGACGGCCCGTTCGTGGGCTTCGGCCAAAATCATCGGGTAGCCTTCCCCCTTCTCACACTCGCTCAGCACCGTCGCGTGGACGAGGTCGAGCAGACCGGGGTCGTCGGCAACCCAGACGGGGACCTCCACGCGGGCAATCTCTGAGCCTCCCTGCCGCGACGCGACGTGCACGTAGAAATAGCAGATGCGGTCTCGTGCACCATACTCCCGTTGGATGTGCGACGCCGACTCGAACACCGCCGAGCGTTCGCCGGGCTGAAGCGTCTTCTCGAAGATCCACCGATCCATCAACCCGGCCAGCGAGGTCTCGTCGTCCGCCGGTTCGTCGCTCTCGCCCAGGAACACCCGCAACAGGTTGACGACCTCCGTGTTGCCCGGCATGCTGATGTAGGAGCAGAGCGGGATGCCTTCCTCATGGAAACCGGCGAGGATGTCCGTGTACCGGTCGATCAGTTCCTGTTCGAGGGCGCGGTCGCGCATGCCGCGCAGCATCCACCGGATGAGCGTGCCGTCGGCGAGGGCGAGGATGGGCCGCCCGGCTATCCGGGCTTCCCCGGCTACATCCAGCAGAGCGCGCAATTCGAACTCGTCGCGGAGGGCCGAGACGACGTCGGCAGTCGCCGTGCCGAGCACCTCGTCGAACTGATCTTTCAGATCCTCCTGCCGATATTTGAAATACGGCACCGATACCATCAACGGACGTTCAAGCGTCCCGTATTGAAAAGCGATGCGGCTGATGTTGAGCAGGTAGCAATGCGGCTCGACGTGCCGATCCGGATAAATCTGCGACCCATCCGTCGCAACGACGGTCATGGGGGTGGGCCGGTCGCTTTCTGGGTGGGCAAGATGGGGAGCTTCGCGCAGCCCGGCCACGAGCCGGCTATAGGCGGCCGATTCGGCACGGGCACGAAGATCGAGCCAGTGCGGCCCGCACTCGGCTAAGGCCTCCAGCGCCCGCAGGAGCTTGGCCTGCATCAGCGCCTGTTCGCGGGACTGGTACGCATTAAAATGGGCGAATTGCGCCTGTAACTGCTGAAGATCGAGCATTCAACGAATAGAGGAGTGCCAGCGGTGATTCAAAGCCCCGGCCCATGGGGATCTCAGAAAGAAGATAATCATTCGAGAACCGACTTTCGAAGAGTGCAACGCAACACACTTTCGACCAAGTAACCCGATGGCTGGTCTGTACCTGCATATCCCTTTTTGCTCGCAGCGGTGCGTCTATTGCGACTTTTACTTCGTCACGACGCGTAAGACCCATGCATCGTTCGTCCAGGCATTGTGTACGGAGATCGAGCATTATGCTCATGAGTATGGCCACGAACCCGTCGAGACGATCTACTTCGGCGGGGGCACCCCCTCGTTGTTGCATCACGATGAGATCCACCGCATCCTGCAAACGATCCACCATCAGTTTGATACGTCCGCCGTCCGGGAAGTCACGCTGGAACTCAACCCCGAGGACGGCACCCTCGACTACCTGCGCGGGCTTCGGACGCTGGGTATCGACCGGCTCAGCATCGGCATCCAGTCCTTTTTCGAAAAGGACCTGGCTTTTTTGAACCGCAGTCATTCCGTCGATCACGCGGAGGCTATCGTGCCGCTCGCCCGCCGGGCCGGATTCTCCAACTTCTCGGTCGATCTCATCTTCGGCCTGCCGAACCAGCCCCGTGAATACTGGGCGGCCAACCTGGAAAAAGTCACACAACAAGAGGTGCCCCACCTCTCGGCCTACAGCCTCACCATCGAAGAACGCACCGTCCTCCACAAACAGGTAGCACGCGGCCTCATCACGCCGGCCACCGATGACCTCCTCGCCGAACGCTTCCAGTTCACGATGGATTATCTGGGAGCACGTGGCTATGAACAGTACGAAATCTCGAACTTCGCCCGTCCGGGATACCGCGCCGAGCACAACCAGTTCTACTGGAATCACACCAATTACCTGGGCTTCGGGCCATCGGCGCATTCGTTCTGGTGGAAATCGCTGCCTTCGCCGGTAGCTATTCGCTGGGCGAATGTGCGCAACCTGAGACGCTACGAAGCGCTCTTGCAGCAGCGCCGGGTACCCCTCGAATTTCGCGAACAGCTTTCCTACGACATGATGGCCGACGAGCACATCATGCTGCGCCTGCGCACCTCCGAGGGCCTCGACCTCGATCTGCTCGAAGAAAAGTACGGAGCCGATCTGCTTTTCGAGAAGATCGACGAACTGGCGAGATTGGAAGCCGAGGGCCTCATCGAGCCCATCCGCAATAGCCGCGTTCGCCTCACGGACCAGGGCAAGCAACTCTGTGACGCCGTGACGACAAACTTGCTGCTCGAAGCCCAATAATCCATCGTGCGATACGTTGAACCGCTATACTCCTCCCCCGTTGAAGAACCGCAGACACACCATCCCGGCGACCCGATCTATGCGTACCGTCCTGTTCCTGTGCTTCATCATGCTATTTCTTACGGCCTGTGGGGAAGACCCGACCGGTAGACAAACCACCATCGAATTCCGCAAGGACGGCGCGCTGGCCTTCCTTCGCCCGGACGGATCGGCCATCCGGGCCATCGAGGTCGAAATTGCCGAAAACCCTACCGCCCGGCAGACCGGCATGATGAACCGTCGTTCGATGACGCTGAACCAGGGCATGCTATTCATCTTTCGAGACGAAGCCGAGCGCAATTTCTGGATGAAAAACACCCCCATCCCGCTCGACATTATCTTTGTGAACGCGGATATGAAGATCATTCATATCGCCAAACGAACGCGTCCGCTTTCGGAAGAGCGCGTTCCATCCAACGGACCGGCTCAGTATGTCGTCGAGGTCAGGGGGGGCTTTTGTGACCGTTTCGGCCTCACCGAGGATGCATCCATTCGGTGGCAACGCCATTGAACGGCGTCCGCCATCTTCACCGTCCAACCGATATCACTGGTTTCTACTCTAAAAGTCACGTTTCGCTACAGGTTATTCCATGACGAAATCGACTCCTCTTTTTACCCTTAGGTACCTGTTACCGGGCTTGATGCTGCTCGGCCTGGCCGCCTGCACGCCCGATGCCCCGACGCCCTCTCCCGAGCCGGACGCTGAAACCATCCCGTTTCGCAAAGACGGCACGCTCGACTTCCTGCGGGACGGCGAGGTCTTCCTGAGCATCGATATCGAGATCGCCGACACGGATTCGTCGCGCCAGCGCGGACTGATGCAGCGCCAATCGCTCCCCGACCTCGGGGGAATGCTCTTCCTGTTCGATATCGAAGAGATGCAGAGCTTCTGGATGGCCAACACCCCCCTGGCCCTCGACCTCATCTTCGTCAACGCCGATTCGACGATTATCGACATCGACAAGTACACCAAACCCCTCTCCCCCGAGAGCATCGCCTCGGACGGCCCGGCGCAATTTGTGATCGAAGTACAAGCCGGTTTTTCCGATACCTACGGCATTATCGAAACCGACCGCGTCCGCTGGCGTGGTCAAGATGCCTCCCAGTAGGGTCCTCCTTCTTCGGTCCGAACAATAGATGCACGCCCGGTGCCAGCCACAACACCGGGCGCGCGTAGACCCATACGAGGAGGTAGGATGAAGGCATGGGTCATTTCAATGCTGAGCACTCCATACGGCTTCTCTGGCGAAGCCCCTCCTCTGCACCGTCTCGCTCCGCATCAAAACTGCTGCTCTGCGATCCGGGGTTTAATCGCCGGCGATTCGTCCTCCGGGGCGTGGTAGGCCGCCACCACGGCCTGTATCGTCTGACGGACCGACGGCGTCTTTTCAAAGCGGACCGACCGCTCCAGGAAATCGATGGCCCAGGGGCTTTTCATCTTTCCCAACGCCACGACGGCCATCCGGCGCAGGCGGTTGTCTTCGTGGTCGCGGTAGATACGCACGACGTCGAAGACAGCAGCGCTGACGTCAAGCTGATCGCCGTAGAAAATGATCATGCGCAGGGCTCCCTGTTTTGCGCCGTCATGGTCCGACCCGATAGCATCGATGAGCCCTTTGCTGAGCTGATCCCAGTGTGCCGCGGGCCGACCGGGGAGCGTGGCGAGGGGGGAACCCTCACTTTGGGCAGCCGACTGAGCCTTCGCTACCGCCGTGAAACAGAACGTCATCCCGATGATCAGGATGAGGCATTTCACAACTCCTGTTGCCGGGTTGATACCCTTCTCTTGCGTTGTCATGGTGTCCTCCTCTTGGTGTGGTGAAAGGGTGCCACAGGCGGTGGCTGAACACCCGCAACCTAGAGGACGGGAAAAGAGACAGATGCGCCGGATTTCTGGACAAACGGGCCGTGTCCGATGTGTCGGTCCTTTATGTCTGATTTGTCACGTATTCGGAGGGCGGAACCCCGAAGGTCTGCCGAAACAGCCGCGAGAAGTAGTTAGGATCCTGAAACCCGACGGCATAGGCAATCTCCGACACCGAACCGGCCTGCTGTTCCAGCAAGTGGGCGGCCCGTTGCAGCCGCATCATGCGGACAAACCCGGCGGGTGAGAGGGACGTCATCGCCCGCAGCCGGCGCTGAAGCTGCCTCGGACTCAACCCGACCTCGTCGGCCAGCCATTCGACGCCGAAGTTGCTGTGTTCCAGGTGGGCCTCCACCACGTCCTTCACGCGCTCCAGAAAAGCGGCGTCCGCCGGAGTCACCGCAACGCCGCTCGGTTGCACGAGGACTTCGGTGCCGAAGCGTTGCCGCAACAATCGCCGTACTTCGATCAGGTTCTCCACGCGCACCAGCAATTCCTCGGTGCTGAAGGGTTTGCAGATATAATCGTCAGCGCCGGTCTCCAGTCCTTCCAGCTTGCTCTCTTCCGACGCTTTGGCCGTCAACAGGATCACCGGGATGTGGTTCAGTGCCGCGTCTTTTTTCAACGCCCGGCACAGCGCCACGCCGTCCATCTCCGGCATCATCACGTCGCTGATGACCAGATCGGGCCGGAGCTTCTTTGCCCGGGCTAGCCCTTCCACCCCGTCTGCCGCTTCGACCAGGTGATAGAATTCTCCCAGGTGGAGCTTGAGGTACTCGCGTACATCCGCGTTGTCTTCTACGATCAGGATCGTCGGCGCGTCGCCCGGCGCGTCGGCCTCGTCGAGGGGCGGCGGCTCTTTTTCGGTATCCGCTGTCAGCGTAAGCAACGTGGCCCTGGGAATCGCCCGGTCAAACGCATCCTCTTCTGGCGGCTCCTCCCCTGCTTCCACGATTTCCTCGGGACGGAGGTGATCGGTCCCCTTGCGCAGCCGCACGATAAACGTCGTCCCGAAGCCCGACTCGCTTTCCACATCGATCGTGCCGCCGTGCAACTCCACCAATTCTTTTGCCAGCGCCAGCCCGATGCCGCTGCCTTCGTGCTCCCGCGTCATCGACGTATCGACCTGGTGGAACCGGTCGAAAATGAAGGGCAGTTCTTCGTCGGGAATCCCCTGGCCGGTATCTTTCACCCGTACCTCCACAAACGACCCCGATTCGTCCATTACCTCCAGAACGTTGACGCGGACCTTGCCGTGTTTCGGAGTGAATTTCAGGGCGTTGGAGAGCAGGTTGGAGATCACCTTTTCCAGCTTGTCGGCATCGAAGTAGACCGGCAGATGCTCATACAGCGTATGGTATTGCAACGCCACGCTCCGGCGCTCAGCGTGGGACGAGAAGGACAGCACGATCTCCTTGATGAACTTCACCAGGTCGTGCCGCTGCGCACGCAGTTCCATCCGGCCCACTTCGAGCTTCGACAGGTCGAGCAGTTGATTGATCAACCCGTGCAGGCGCAGGCCGCTTCGCTGCATCACTTCGAGTTGTTTCCGCAGCCTGTCGTCGACGGGGCCGAACATGCCGTCCATCGCGTCCTGGACGGGGCCGAGGATCAGGGTGAGCGGCGTGCGAAACTCGTGGCTGATGTTAGCAAAGAACCGGTCCTTCACCTGCTCCAGCTCAAGCAGTTTCTCGGCCTGTTCCTCCGTCTTCTGCTTTTCTGCGCGAAGGTCTCGCGTGCGTTCCTCTACAAGCCGCTTCAACGTTACGGCATGTGCTTTCAGCCGCCTCACGCGCCGCTTGTATGTCCCGAAGATGCTGCCGACCAGGATCATACCGTACAGCGTGTATGCCCACCAGGTCTTCCACCAGGGCGGCGTGATGACGATGCGCACCGAGGTTCCGACTTCGTTCCAGAGGTTGTTCTTATTCGAGCCGATCACCCTGAAGGTGTACGAACCGGTCTTCAGGGCGGGGTACCGTGCTGTGCGCTCATCCTCGGCAGCGACCCACATCTCTTCCAACCCTTCCAGCTTGTACTTGTACCGATTCTTCGAGGGGTCGGTAAAATCGAGCGCGGCGAACTCGAACGTGATGAAGTTCTCGTCGTACGGCAGCCGGATCTCTTCGATAGAAGCAAGGGAGGTCCCGAGCGGTTCAGACTCGCCGAAGAGTTTAAAATCGGTCAGGACGACAGGCGGAACGGTCACATCATCCTGTACCGCCGAAGGTGATAAGACGTTGAATCCGTTTTCTCCACCAAAAAACAACTCCCCCTGTAGATTCCCGAACGCGGCTCCGATATGAAAAATCGTGCTTTGTAGCCCGTCGGCTACCCCATAATTAAAAAATGCTTCGGTTTGCGGGTTGAACCGTGAGACGCCGTTGTTCGTGCTCAACCATACCGAACCCTCATTATCCGGTAGAATCCCCAGGATGTCGTTGTCGGGCAACCCGTGTCGTCGGTTGTAATGGACGAAACGTTCGGTCGAGGGATCGAACGCATTGAATCCGCCCCCGTAGGTGCCCACCCAGAGCATCCCGTCGGGATCTCCATACAGGGAGATGACGGCATCGCTACTGATACTCGTCGGATCGGATTCGTCGTGCCGGTAGGAGGTGAAGGACTCCGACGCTCGATCAAACCGATTCAGACCACCCCCGATGGTCCCGATCCAGAGAACACCCGATTGATCCTCGAAAATCGGCCAGGCATAGTTATGACTCAGGCTCGATGCATCGGCAGGGTCGTTGAGATAATGCCCGATCACGCGGCGCGACTGTGCGTCGAAAGCGAAGAGCCCGTCACGCCTCGTCCCTACCCACAACACGCCGGGTTCGGATGGTGCTTCATAGATCGTCAGGACGATATCGTCGGGGTGCCCCTCTCCCGATTCCAGCCTGTAGGGCGTCACCTGTTCCGTTACCCGGTCGAAAAGGTACAGGTTGTTATCGCGTGTTCCTATCCAGAGGACTCCGAACCGGTCTTCACAAATCGTCATCACATCTGCGAAAGGAAGCGGGATGTGAGTGATCCGGTTGGTTTTTCGATCCAGCCTGTTGAGCCCTCCACCCAGCGTTCCTATCCACAGGACACCGGATCGATCCTCGAAAATGCTTTTCACTTTGGCATGGCTCAGGCTATTCGGTTGATCCGGCTGGTGGGTAAAGTGTGCTCGAACGAGAGCAGCTCCGTCACTGGTGGGAATATGCTTGCCTAGCCCTCCCCAGGTGCCCACCCAGAGCGTACCGGACCGATCCATCAGGATCGCGTGGACCTCGTTGTGGGGCAAACTCTGGGGGTTCTCCGGGGCGTACCGGAAGCGTGTAAACCCCTCCGTTACCCGATCAAACCGGTTCAAGCCTCCCTTGTCAGTCCCTATCCAGAGCACGCCGTCCCGGTCCTCATAGATCGTACGCACATAATTCCCTGACAGGCTGCGAGGATCACCCGGATCATGGAGGTACTGATCGAACGTCTCAGCATCACGATGCAGGGCGTAGAGGCCCTCGTTGAGCGTACCCACCCAGAGGGACCCGACTCGATCAACGTAGATCGACAACACCGCATTTCGGATCGAATTCGCTGCTTCGTCTGCATCCTGGGTGTATGGGGTGACCTGTTCCGTCCTCAGGTCCAGCCTGTCCAGCCCCCGTTCGGTACCGATCAACAGCATCCCCGGCGGTGCTTCATGGATCGCCCGTATCGTGTCGCTGGCCAGCGAAAACGGCTCGCCCGGTAGCGACCGGAAGTGGGTAAAACGCCCGGTATCGCGGTCAAACCGGTTCAGCCCTCCTCCGTTGGTTCCAATCCATATCGTCCCGCTCTGATCTTCGAAGATTGCCCGGACATCATGATGGCTCAGACTACCGGGATCCCGGGGATCGTGGGCATACTGGGTAAATCGTTCCATCTCAGGATCGAAGACATAGGCGCTGCTATCCCGGGTACCGATCCAGATCATCCCCAGATGATCTTCATAGAGGACGTTGATATACAGGTTCGCATTACCTGGTTGATAGGGTTTGAACCGGTACCCGTCGTATCGATTGAGCCCGGCCTGAGTCCCGATCCAGAGAAATCCGCTGCGGTCCTGAAGGAGACTTCGGATGCTGTAGTTGGAAAGCCCTTGTTCCTTTGAGAATCGCTGGAAGGAGACGGACCGTGTCGATTGAGCGTGCAGAGGCCCTCCCATGCCCAGGATCACGAGCGTAGTCACCAGGAGAGGGCCGTACGGAAAAACTGCCTTGCGATACTTCATCACCGGGTGTCAGAAAAAAATTGGAAACGGGTTCAGTTGCGATTCCTCCCTGGCCGCGTCGAGCCATCGCTGCCGGACCGGCACGTCGAAGAGCCGGCCCGGACCAAATCGCGGCCAGTAATGGCGGAGGCCGGGTACGATCACTTTGACGACCGGCATTCCTACATCCGGCCGGGTCTGATCCAGCACGAGGAGGTCCATCCCCGCCCGCTGGACGACCTCCAGGCACTCCGTGATGTCATCCAGCAGGTCGTCCTTTACCCGGTAGGCATAATCAGCGACCCCCTTGCGAGGCGATTCGGGCTGAGGCACGAGGTATGGTTGGTTCTCCAGCGTGGCTTGCTCCCACCATCGCATGGCGAGCCGGTCGGGGTAAACGGGCCGCTTTTGCTCGTCCTCACGAATCTGCAAGACGGTGGGAAGCACCTGATTCATCTCGGTCAGGGCGCGCGCGATGCCGAGCCTCGGATCGAAATGCGCCCCGAAGCCGAAGAGGATATCTTCGCGGGGTTGGTCGGTTCGCCGCGACAGGGCCGCGAAGGCGGGAATGCCCAGATCCGCCGTGACATCCAGCACCCACAGTTCCCGACCGATGGAGCCGTAGTAGGTGCGGAGAGCCTCAACATACGGATCGGCGAAGCTGTCGAGGTCGACGCCCGGCCTCGGCACTCGATTATACCACCAGAGGGCCACGCTGTCTCGCTCGACGAGTTCCATAAAGCCTTGAAGGATGGCTTCTTCCAGCGTATTCCCCGCCGCGTTGCCGTTGGAGTCGGCCCGGCAATACGAGCTTTTCTCTGGAGGGTAGCCGAAGTAACAATGGGCCGTCGGCAGATATCTGACGGTTTCCTGCGCCAGCGACCAGACCGGGGTCCACTCGATCTCCCGCTCCTGGTCGAACGCCTCGGGGATCCATTGCGCTCTCGACAAGGCGGCGGCATTCAAGGCATCTCGGTTCCGGTACTGGAGATCGCTGAACCCCATGCATTCATTGGGATGGATCGCCTCCTCCCCCAACGCCCGGAAGGTGCCCAGGCAGGTGACCTCGTCCGCCTGGTAGATCCCGGAGAAGCGTTCAAGTGCTTCGCACAATCCGCTTGCCCGTGCCTGGAGGTCGGTCTTACCCTTCCCTCCACTCGCGTCTCGCAGGTTCTTTCGGATCGCTTCTGCGCCCTCGAACCGGGAGGCCATGGTGTGCCCGGCGGCATAACTGTGGATGAGCGGATCGGTAGCGTCCGAGAGTCGTTTGAGTCGCCTCACGATACCCGTCAACGGACTGACATGGTGCGCGTAGGTTCGGAGCGTCACCTCCGGCGGGACGCTCCGGTGACCGCCGTCGTCGGTAAAGCGTTTCTTCTGGCTGACCAGTTCCAGGGGGCGGCCCGCTGGCAATCGAGTTTGAGACCCATCGCCGCAGCACCGACACTGCGGGCGCCGCACCAGCCGATGCGTCCGGGTTTCGAGGGTGCGGGTATCGAAGGTGACCAGGGTGCCTTCGAGCCGGTCGTTGTTCCCCTGGACGATCCACTTCGCCGTCTCGGTTGCCGCCATCTGCATCGCCGTCTGCACCGTGGACGGAAGCCCCGCCACCGGGAGCGCAACAGACGCCGCCGCGCCGTTGCTGCCTCGAAGTGACGACACCGCGGGCTGGTGAAGACGCAACCGATGCGCCAGGCAGGCCCAACACCCCGTCCGTCCCGGCACGATGAGCGGACCGATCCATATAACGGCACCGACCGGCTTGACCAGCAGGTACGGGCGCTCGTGCCGGACGGCGTCCCGGTTGTAAGCCGCCAATGCCTCGTGCAGATAGTCCTCGGCGAGCACGACCGCCGGAGTCCCGTCAGCGCCGGTTTGAATGTGCAGCGCTTTCAGGGCCTCGGCGAACGGCTGCGTATCGACCCGGCCGAAGGCCGCCACGCGCACCCGCGCCTCTCGCAACCGCTCCGCGACCTGCCCGGTCTCTACTCGTAGGCCGTCCCAGTAGACCGCCTCACGCACCGGGAGCGACGATCCGGCCTCGACGAGATACCCTCCCTCCTCCAGTTGCAACAGAGTGTAATAGACCTCTTCGGGCGGAATGACACCCCTGAACCGGGCCACGATCTCGTCGGTCGTATGCGCTCCGTTCAGCCAGGGTGCGAGGCGTTCGACGTGCCCCTGTAGCAGCCGGTGGTCGGTCTCCGTGAGCACGAGGAGTCCCTGTCCCGCTATCGGTACCACGCTAAAACAAGCCCTGAACGCCGGCGTGTCGATCATGGGTTTCGGTCCCTGTCGTTACGAAAATGTGTTGGTGTACATGGGATTCGACGCGTACCCGAGAAGCAATTCCCTGAAGATGTTATCCGCGTTAATCGGTTTTGACGCAATAGGCATCTGCAATTCCATCGTGAGGTTCGGGTCGGGGGGTGGAGCATCCTCGGTAACAAGAGGAACAGAATGAATGAGCTTGATGTCGTCTGAGTCCTTTTTAATGGTAGCTTTGAGGTAATCGGGCCATTGGGTCCACACCTCGGGCATGATGTAATCCCGGATTTTAGTCGGATCCTGTACTTCCGTCATGTGCCACTGGTTTTGCCAGGCCAGGGCGACCACCTTCGACCACTTGTCAAACAAGCTCAGCAGGGCCACGCCCGACAGACCCGTGATTTTGCAGTCCAGATTGGTCAGCGGAAATTGCGGTGTCCATTGCGTAGTTAATTCTGTGAATCTTGTCCGTTCATCCAGATTATAGTCTGATGGCCCGGTGGATGAAAAGGCCTTCCGTCGTGGGAGGACACCTCCGCCCTGGGAGTATCCGATAAACATCTGATCTTCGGTCGGAGCCTCCGATTCCATGAGCCAGGGCATGACGAACCCCTCGTCATTGATGAGGAAATACTTCTCTCCGTAGAGCGCTGCCGGGCAGCTCTGCACCCATTCCTCACTCTGATC
>JBHHWM010000044.1:0-23848 GCA_046756545.1 Rhodothermales bacterium
GCCAGGGGCCGTTGGTGCAGGGAGATTCCATTCCCAGATTCAATCCGGCGCGACCGGAAATCGGAAGCAACAGTGTTTTTCGAGCCTATCGCTACGCGGCTGATTATCCCGGTCTACAGGGCAAGGACCTAACCTCCATGGGACCGATTGAAGTGGCTACCGAAAGCGAGAGCGACCTTCCAACGGACTTCGTCCTCTTTCAGAACTTCCCCAACCCGTTCAACCCTACGACCGCTATCTCGTTTAACCTCTCCCGTACGAGCCAGGTGACCCTGACGATATACAACGGGGTGGGGCAGCGCGTGGCCACCCTGGCCGACAGACGCTACGGAACAGGCACGTACGTCCTTCACTTTGACGCTACCGGGTTGCCGAGCGGTGTCTATTTCTACCGTCTCGAAACAGACGGGGGGACCACGACGCGGGCCATGATGCTGTTGAAATAAGATTCTTCCGCGATAAGAATCAGACCGGAGCACGCTGAAAAGGGGCAGGCCCCGTGGGGTAAAGAGATAGAGAAGCGGCTGTTCCTGTAAGTCATAGCGCGCACCCGAGAGTAGGGGTGCCATGTTTCCCAACTCATATCCATCGAAAAATGAAACCGGGCATTGTGTGTCGTTCCTTCGACAACCCAAGGGGAATGTCTCCATGATGGGGCATACCTTGCCCACAACCAGGCGTTGATCCGGACGGGATGATTGATCCTAACTCGTCATGACGCGCAAGGGCTCAAACAATCCATCGCCGGTTAACCGAGATGGCACTACAAATATCCCGGTTATCGAACAAAACTCGATTCCTCTCCAGCGTGTAGCGGCCTATATCCTATACGAACCACAAACGATTAGATTCTGCAAGAATGGAGGAAAATGGAAATGGCTGAAGCATCAGCGTCCGATCTCTTTTCAACGCTCTACACGACAAACTTTACGCAATATCTTACCGCGCTTAAAGCGATCCGGGAGCTACTTGATGCCGGGGATCGCCCGGAGATGGGGAAGGATGATTTCTTGATGTTGCTGCGACCCTACTATTGGTTTCCCCATCGTCCCGGTTTCCAGGATATCTATGATACGTGCGAAAACGCGATGATGGTGATGAAGAACTACGTGGACACCCTGTTTGATAAGAAGCTGAACCCGATTACCGGGAATCCATTCCTTGCCATGGGGACCTTCCTGGCCGTTTACCTCGATGAGGGGCGGTTCGACCCGTCGGGCTGGCGGAAGCTCTTTGCCAGCCCGGAGATTTCCGCCTCCGTCATAGCCGATGAGTTTGGCGGCAAGCTGGAAGCAGCGAACACGCCCGAAGAGGATGTGCAGGCACTTCGAAGCCTTGCTGCACTGATGCGAGATATTGAGGGAAGCAAGCATATTACGTATTGGTGTCTGAGGCATCTCGGGGCCGATTTCTTGGAGGAACTGTCGATTATTCACGGCTTTCCAGCAGGAGACCAGAGCACATTCTTCATGCGTTGGATGCGTTCCCCGGCAACAAACAGGTGATCCACTTCTACAAGGAGTACATCGAAACTACCGAGGTGGATATCTTGAAGCAGAAAGCAGAAGAGTACCTCGAAGCCGTAGGGGGGAAGACTTGATCCTTCCGCGTTGTAGGAAGCCCATACCCGCATAGGAAAACCAAGTATGCATACGCTGAGAAACGCAGCCAATGACTTTCTGGCCCTGAAGCGCATCGCCGTGGCCGGGGTGTCCAGAACCGGTAGCGATGCCGCAAACATCATCTACAAAAAGCTGCGGGGTGCCGGCTACGAAGTCTACCCCGTCAACCCGAACGCAGCCGAAGTCGAGGGGGACACGTGCTATCCCGATCTTGCCTCCATCCCGGGCGGCGTAGAGGCCGTCGTCATCGCAACGCATCCTCGGGTCACGCGAGCCGTCGTCCAGGAATGCGATGCCTTCGGGATTCGCCACGTCTGGATGCATCGCTCCTTTGGACAGGGGAGCGTTTCTGAAGAAGCGGTTGCCCTTTGTCGAGAACGTGGCATTTCGGTCATTCCGGGTGCCTGTCCCATGATGTTTTGCGAGCCCGTTGATCTTCCCCACACCTGCATGCGTTGGCTCCTTGGAGTCACCGGCGGCCTGCCAGAGATCGGGAGCTAAGCCACCTGTGCGCGGGTTGTGGAAGTGACAGGCTCGGGCCTTGTGGCCGCCCGATTGACACCGCAAAAAACCATGCATCAGCCATGAGAATCAGGCCGGAGCGCGTTGAAGACGTGCAGCCCATCCGACGGATCAACCTCGACGCCTTCGATACGGATGCTGAGGCAAACCTCGTCGATGTACTAAGACGGAGCGGCATCCCGCTCATTTCGCTCGTCGCCGAAGATCAGGGCATATTGGTCGGTCATATTCTTTTTAGCCCCGTTACGCTGGAGGCCGCGTCGGTGCCGGTGGCCGGGTTGGCACCTATGGCAGTGGTGCCGCCCCGTCAAAACGAGGGTATCGGGTCCCTGCTCGTCGAGGAAGGGCTGCGGCAGTGCGTCGAGGCGGGGTATGCCGCGGTCGTTGTGCTGGGGCATCCCGGGTATTACCCCCGGTTTGGGTTCGTGGTCTCCACGCACTACGGCATTACATCTGAATACGACGTGCCCGCCGAGGTGTTTATGGTGAAGGAGTTAACCGCCGAGGCGCTGTCCGGCGTACAGGGCGTGGTGCGCTACCACCCCGTTTTTAACGAGCTATGAGCATATCGGCGCAGATCAGGCGGACGCGTTTGCTCTTCCCTCGTCGTGTGCGTAGGTTGCGCGTGCTCGTTCCCGGCGATGCGATGCCGCACGCCCTACAGGCCATCCCTTCCCTGACCCTTCAAAAGGATCTATGAAAAAACTCCATACCTCGCTGTTGATCAGCCTGATCAGCTTCCCGTTGCTGGCCTGCCAGCCGAGCGAACCCCAAATCGACCGCGCCGATGTGGAGCGGATCATCACCACCCTGAGCGCCGACGAGATGCAAGGGCGGCGGACCTTCACACCGGGCATTGAAAAAGCCGCGCAATTCATCCAGGATGAGTTTGAAAAAATAGGGCTGGAAACGTTGGAGGGACTGGACAGCTACGCGCAGGCGTTTCACGTCTACTCGCTGTCGCCGGAGAGCCGGAACGTCGTGCTCAACGGACAGGAGATACCGGGGGATCGCTATTTCACGTCGGTGAACCGGGAGGCTCTCTCGTGGACGACGGAGGATGCCGTGGACGTGCACACCGTGGGGCCGCAAGACGACCTGCGGGATGTGTTTTCGTCGCTGCGGCAGAGCCGGAGCGATGCCCTGGTGCTGGTCGACGAAAGCCATGCCGACCTGTTTAATCGGTTCCGCTCTTTCTTTTCCGGGGCGAGCCGGACGATGGACTTGGGCCGGGGGGGCAACGCCGTGTATATCCTGACGGCGGACCGCGAAGCCCGCACCTATGCCGTCGAGGTAAAAAACAACGTGACGGAACGGGGCCTGGCCAATGTGGCCGGGCAAATCACCGGTCACCGGACGGACGAGATCGTCCTCTTCTCGGCCCACTACGACCACATCGGCATTCGGCCCGCGGTGGAAGGCGACTCCATTGCCAACGGGGCCAACGACGACGCTTCGGGCACGACGGCGGTCATTGCGCTGGCCAACTATTTCAAGCAACAAGGACAGCCGGAGCGTACCCTGCTGTTTGTGGCCTTTACCGCCGAAGAGATGGGCGGCTACGGTTCGCAGTACTTCTCCAGACAGTTGGATCCCGAGCAGATCGTGGCCATGTTCAACATCGAAATGATCGGCAAACCGGCCACCGAAGGCCCTAACACGGCCTGGATCACCGGCTTCGAACGCTCTGATTTCGGCGAGATCTTGCAGCGCGCCGTCGAGGGCACCCCCTTTGCATTCTATCCCGATCCGTATCCGGATCAGAATCTCTTCTACCGTTCGGATAATGCGACGCTGGCGCGGTTGGGCGTTCCGGCGCATTCCATCAGCACGACCCCTATCGACGTGGATCCGGACTACCACCAGGTATCGGACGAGGTCGAAACCCTCGACCTGGAGCATATGACCAATACAATCCTTGCTATTTCCCAGGGGGCGGCCACGATTGTTTCAGGCCAGGCCACGCCGACCCGCGTAGATGTGTCGCAGGTGCGATAAGCGTGTCGCAAGAGCGAGTGGCACGGTATGGGGTGTTAGTTGAGCTTCTTCAGAGCCTTCCTGGCATCCTTGTGCTTCGGGTCCAAACGGAGGGTTTCCTGGTAGACAGCTCCGGCGGCCTCTTTGTCGCCCTGGTGCTCGTAGACATTGCCCAGCCTGAAGTGTGCCCAGGCCAGCCAGGCATTGCCTTCGTCAGTCCCTTTTTGCACGTAGGTTTTCAAGGCAGCCTCGGCGTGCTCCAGGTGGTGCCCGGATAGCGCCCCGACACGCCCGATCTGGTAGTAGAGCTTAAGCTCGTCGGGATGGGCCGTCAGTCCTTCTTCAAACGCCTGGATGGCCTGTTCATATTGCTCCATATTCAGGTATGCATAGCCGAGTTGGTAATAGGGATCGACGCGATCCGGCTGCACATTGATGGCGGCGCGGTAGGCGGTAGCCGCATCTTCATACTTTTCCTCGGCGTTGTATACCTGGCCCATCGCCAGGTGGCCGCGAAAGGCATCGCGGTGGAGGATCTCTCGGGCCTGTGCTTGCGCTTTTTCCTTGCTCCCCCCCATAATGCCCGGCGCTTGCAGGTAATACTGCATCAACCCGTCGCGGGCGTCCAGGTTATCGGGGTCGAGTTCTACGGCTCGGAGGAAAGCGGCTTTGGTCTTTTTCGCCAGCGAGGCTTTTTTCAGGACGTTGGCGCGCTGTGCCTGGTTGCCGTAGGCCGCCCCCAACCAGTAGTGATAGTTTGAGTTGGCCTCGTCCAATTCCACGGCTTTTTTGAACCACGTGGCCGCCTCCTTCGCATTCTCTTTTGCCATGAAGACGCGTCCCAGGTGAAAGGCGGCCTCCGCGTTTGAAGGATCCTGCTGCGCGACGGATTCGAAAAAGGCCTGCGCGTCGTCGTAGCGTTCGCTCTCGAACAGTTGAACGCCTTGCTCTAGTTGCGCGAAGCCGGCGGATGCGGCGGCAATCGCTAGGAGGGCGAACCAGACCGATCCTCTCCTTATCTGATCTTTCATGGGGCTACAGGGGCTGTATGAGTTGTGAATGGGAATCAACCCGGTGAGTACGAAAGCACGAACGGATGGGCTCCTGCCTTTGTTACAAGTGCATCCCCGGCAGCGTAGTCGGCACGGTCAGTAGCAAGGTTTCAGCGGTTGCCGGAGGCCATGCGAGAGGCTTCGGGCAACCGGCGCAGGGACAGCATGCTCCAGATGCCGAAGATCGGACCGAGCACCAGGATCATAAAGGCGTAGTTCCATCCCAGCAGTTCGACGAGCGGAGGGACGAGGCGAATCGTAAAGAGCGTCAGCAGAAACCCGAGGCTGGTCTGGATGGTGAGCGCCGTGCCCACGTAGCGGGCATCGGTCAGTTCGCTGACCGCCGTGCTGAACTGCGCGCTGTCGGCCACGACGGCGAAGCCCCAGACCAGGCAAAGCGCCGTCAGGATGCCGGGATGAGCAAACACAAAGCCGGCCCCGAGGGCACAGCCGCCGGAGATGACAAGGCTCGCCGTGGTGATGATCGTCCGTCCATAGCGGTCGGCCAGTTGACCGGCCACCACGCTGCCGACTCCGCCTATCGCAATGACACCGAAGCCCGCGAGGCGCGCTGCCTGAGGACTCCACGCAGCCTGTTCGTAGCTGGCAATCAGGAAGAGCGGCACCCAGGTCCACATGGCATAGAGTTCCCACATGTGGCCCAGGTAGCCGAAGTTGGCCAACCGCGTCGGGCGATGCGTCAGTGCCTGCCCGGCAAAGCGCCAGTTGAACGGCGCGGCCTGGTTCAAGAACGGTCCCTCTTTCACCAGGAAGGCCGCCGCGAACGCCCCAACGAGCGCCATCGCCGAGGTTGCCAGCAGCACGGTTCGCCACGGCGGCATCCCTCCTTCGCCGAAGACGGGCAGGGCGTTTAACAGGTGCGGCAGCGCCGAGCCCAGCGTCAGCGCACCGACGAGCAGCCCGATCCATAACCCCCGATCCTCTTTGCTCCAGGTAGCCATCAACTTCATGCCGGGCGGATAGACCCCTGCCAGGAACATCCCCGTCAAGAAGCGCAGCACGAGAGTGCCGTCGAGGCCGACGTGCAGGAGCGGGATGGCGGCGTTCAGCACCGCCGCGATGAACGCGCTGGCGGCAACGAAATGATGCGCCCGCATCCGGTCGGCCAGGTTCAGCACGGCGCTCAAGAGCGCCCCGGCAACGAAGCCGACCTGCACGCTCATCGTCAGCCACGACCGCTGCCCGTCGCTCAGGCTCCATTCCTGGGTCAGTTGCGGGACGACGGCCGACGCCGAAAACCACAACGCCATGGCTAATAGTTCGGCTACCGCCAGAAACGACAGGTTGCGCCCCTTGCCTTTAAGATGGGTCGATGGGGAGGCTGCGTCCAGGGTCATGTGTGCCTTCGGGCTCGTTCCAGGCGGTCCCTCATGGGTCGTCGTGGGGAACATCCATGAGATCCGCTTCCCGCCTGGACGTTACGCCGGAAGGTGCTCTTCAATGAAATAACGAGGCTTCTTGTCATTCCGACGTCCGGTCGAGGAGGCAAAAGGCACGCACCGGAAACGACCCGATAGCTTTCACTTTGGCGGGCGTGGCGAAGAAGCGGAACCCCCGATCCGGCACCTGATCCAGCCGCGTCAGGTGCTCCACGATGGGGATGGCGTGGCGAAGCAGGATGGAATGGACCGGGCGGTGTCCGTCGTCCGCGTCGTCGATGTTGAGGGAGTCGATGCCGACGAGCGCAGCGCCCGCGTCGCGCAGGTAGAGCGCCGCCTCGCGGGTCAGAAACGGATAGCCTTCGAAATACTGATCCGTCCTCCAGTGTTTCGACCAGCCGGTATGCACCAGCACGGCGCGGCCTGCCAGGTTATGTCCCTGAAAGGCCGCCTCGGTGACGGCCCTTTCGCGGTGCGTATCAACCCGGACGACGATCCCGTCGAGGTCGGCTATCGACGGGAGCGGCAGGGCGGCAAGGTCTTTCCCGTCAGCATAGCGGTGGAACGGAGCATCGAGGTAGGTGCCGGTGTTCGCCACCATCTCGATCTTGCCGATGTGAAACTCGGTCCCCGGCGCGTAATGCGCGCGCGAGGCCTCGCGGCTGAGGTAGTCGCAGACGATAGGTGCGGGCAGGCCCTTGTAGGTGACCAAGCCGTCTTCTACGGTGTGGCTCACGTCTATGAAGCGGGGAGGAGTAGCGGGCATAGATTATTTCTCCAACGCTTTCTTCTTTGTTCGCATCATCGTCAAGACGGCGATGCCGGCCCAGACAACATTCAAAAAAGCGGAAGGAAACGCGCCGTAATAGGCCGTGTTCACGATAAGGAACACCGCCCCGACCAGGTTGAGGAGTTGGTAGGTCGTCGAGCTTCCTTCCAATCGTTCGGAGGAGACGAGCACATAGGCGACGAGCAGTGCTCCGGCTCCCACCCAACCGATCAGGTCGATCACAAAGTTCGCATTCGTCATAAGGAGAGCGTGTGGTTCAGTGCAGATCACAGAGGCACGGTGGGGCTCGCCACCCTGGGCAACTCCCGAGATCATGCCTCGCGGAGTGCCAGGCGAATCAGTTCTTCGGCGGACTGGATGCCAGGGTTGGCGCGCAGCACGTTGCGGAGGCTCTTCTCGGCGGCGGCGCGGCTGAAGCCGAGCGCTTCGAGAGCCGAGAGGGCATCGGCTCGCGCGGCGGCTCGTTCCGCAGAACCGCCGGTCAGCGGGGCCGCGTCTGCCCCGGCGAACTCCATCCGGGCCAGCCGGTCGCGCAGTTCGATGATGAGCCGTTCGGCCGTCTTGCGCCCCACACCGGGGATATTCGTCAGGATGCTGCTGTCGCCGGCGAGGACGTAGTTGCGCAATTCGGACGGGCGCATGGCCGATAGCGCCGCCAGCGCCAGCTTCGGCCCGATGCCGGAGACGCCGAGCATGATTTCGAAGAGGCTGCGTTCGGCCGTGGTGGAGAAGCCGAATAACAGAAGCGCATCTTCGCGGACGTGCTGGTAGGCGAATAGCTTTGCCGG
The DNA here is from genome assembly GCA_046756545.1 of Rhodothermales bacterium. Classification (GTDB taxonomy): domain Bacteria; phylum Bacteroidota; class Rhodothermia; order Rhodothermales; family JBHHWM01; genus JBHHWM01. Next base: position 8,152 of record JBHHWM010000044.1, read on the forward strand.
CTGGCCGGGCGGGGGCAAGGCTTCATACGTGGAGGTGGGAATCAGGAGCCGGTAGCCGAGGCCCTGCACGTCGATGATGGCGACGGTGGGTTTTTTCTCGGCCAGCGTGCCGGAGACGTAAGCGATCATGATGCTCCACAGGTTGGTTTCGAGCGTGAACTCCCTAAGATAGACAACGCAACGGCAACCGTGGTGTCATATCCTGTGTGGTCCTGTGCCATCGTCCGGGTGATTCGGGCCGTTTAGAAGCGCGGCCCGTAGGGTTCTCGACCAGTCGGCCAGCGAGGTCTTGAGATAGCGTGCCTCCTCGGTCGCTTTGCGGCTGATCGGCCCTTCTTCGCCCGGTTCGACGTAGGCACACGCGAAGACGGGGCCGTCCTCCCGGAGCAATCCGGGAAGCGCCGCTTCATACCGGGCCGGATCGTCGAAGGTATAGACCCGGCGGAAGCCCACGGCCCGGGCCATCGCCGCAAAGTCGATCGTGTTTGCAGCGGGCATAGGCTGGTTTCCCGTGATTTCGTACGTTCCGTTGGCGAGGACGAAGAGGATCAGGTTGTCCACCCCCGAGGCGATGACGGTAGCCAGCGTGCCGAGCGTCATCAGCATGCTGCCGTCCCCGTTGAGGCAGATGATTTTCCGGGCGGGTTGTGCCATTGCGAGGCCGAGGGCCAGGTCGGCGGCGTGCCCCATGGCGCTGTCGGCGGACGCGAAGTCGAGGTCGCTGTCAGAGTAGCGGCCCCAGGGACGGACCACGCTCATTGTGGTGACGACCACCTCGTTGGTGCGCAGGCGAGCCAGGGGAGCCAGGAACTGATCAGTGGTTAACATCAAGCGAGCGCGTGGGTGAGTAGAAGGGCTACCGGCCGTGATTCGCGCTGTGCCAGATCCCAGGCTTCGGCGATGCGCGGTGCGTCACGGTCTTTGCTGTAGTGGTAGTAGGGAAGGCCCCAGGCATCCAGGGTGGGTTCTGTGAGCAGGGCCGCGGAGTCGAGGTCGCTGCGTGTCAACACCTCGGGTGTTGGCTGCCGAGCATGCGGGTCGATCCGGTGGCCGATCATTTTCTGGTAGCCCCGGTAGCCGACGAGGCATAGCAGCGGCACGCCCATCCGCACGGCCGTGCCCCGAAGACTGTCACCGCTCTCCAGCAGGCCCGTGTTTTGGATCACAACGGCGGGACGCTTGCCGCCGAGCCAGAGCCCCGAAGCGATGGCAAAGGCTTCCCCCTCCCGCGTCACATTCAGCAGCGTGAGGACGGGATCTTGAGCGAGCAAGTCGAACAGGGCCGCAGAGCCGTTGTCGGGCAGGCCGATGACGTGCGTGACGCCGACGGCAACCAGCGCATCGCGCAACACGACGGCACGCGGCGGGGAATCTTGTTCTTGACGCACAGGGGTGGGCCGGTGTGATGGTTACGAGGTCGGCCTGGTTTTGCCGGGGCCGGTCCTTGATCATGGGGCCGGGATGCCTCCGTTGGAGATCCTCCCCGGCAGTCTACGGATCTACGGACAAGGCAGCAAGAGGCACGTCCTCTCATGAGCCCTTTATTGTGCCGGTGCGATGCGTAGATTTCGTGCGCGTTCATCGCCTCCCAGGGTGAACAGCATCCCCTCGATGACCTGCGCCGTATCGGTCATGATGTGATCAAGCACCCATTTCTCTGCCGTTGCTGCCTTCTTTCCCTCAAAGGGCATCGAAGCCGCAAAGGCCAGGAAGGCCCCCGCACGATGAGCCGTTGTTTCGGGAGTATCACTCGACGCATACGCCTTGATGACCTGGACGTGGTTGGCGTCGTCGCAGTAAAGGTGTACGCGGTATTTCTCCGTCGGTGTAGATTGCAAACAGTCATAATAGACTGGATACAATTCGCGTCCGCCCGGCGAGCAGGTCAGCCCTTGCTCTTCAAGCCTTGCCACGAGGACCGCCCCGTAGATGCCCGGTATCACGGGATCGAGGTTCCGCTCCGTGGTCACCTCTCCTTTTGAACCTGCGTCCGGGAATGGTCCCGGCCGGTCGACCACCCCCGTGCGGTTGTCGCATGCGCTACCCCCCGGCACGAGCAGAAGCAGCACCAGCATCCACGCCTTGCTTCGACCATATGAACACCGGATGTCCATCGCGTGTCATGTTTTGGACGTTCTGAGGCAAAACCAGACGACCCGGACGCGCTATCAACGTCCGGGTCGCTTTACGTTGCCATGAGGACGGCGAAAGCCCTCGTCTAGTAGATATCGTGCACCGTGTTGTAGACGTTGAAATGGCCGGTCGGGGTTCTTACCCAGTCCCCGGTGATTTCATTCTTCAACTCCAGCGTCGTATCGTCATAGACCAGGATGGCCGTGGCTTGATCTTTCCGTCCCCAGACCGACACCCACATCTCATCGCCGTCTTTGTTGTATTCCAGGTGCACGGCCCGACCGGGGTATTGCTCGGGCACCTGGAGCGTTTTGATGACCTCCAGCGATTCATTGTCGATGACGTACACCGACCGCTGCAACTCCTCGTTGTTGTTCAGCGGGCGGTCGGCCCAGAGGTGTTTTGAGTTCGGGTGGGTTTTCACGAACAGGTTGCCGCCGCCGGTGCCGGGCAGTTCAAGGTTTTTGACAACTGTCCACTGGTTTTCTCCTTCTTCCGTACAGATGAAAGAGAGCTTGTTTTCGCCGAGGTGACCGGTGACCCACAGGTTGCCGTACTGCGAATGCTTGATGTTTGCTCCCCGCCCCGGGTGCGGCTTGATGCCGGTCTCGATGATCGTCTCCAGCTTTTTGTTATCGACATCGACCACGACCACCTTGTTACTGGCGTTTGCAGCCACCAGGAAGTAGCGCCCGGTAGCATCCCAGCCGCCGTCGTGCAAGAAGCGTTCGGAGGGAATCTCGGCGATGTCGAGGTTGTCGAGGTCGGAGTAATCGACCAACCAGACCATCCCCGTCTCTTTGATATTCACAACCCAGAGCGGATCCTTATGAGAGGCCACGATGGATGCGACGCGCGCTTCTTCCAGATACTCGGCCCCGTCATGCGTATACCCGCTCGTGGTCACGACCTTCAACGGCTCCAGGGTCAGCGCGTCCATGATGACAAAGTGCGACGGCGTGTACCCTCCGACAATGATATACTTGTCGGTAAAGTCGCCTTCGGGTCCGTTGTATTTGCTGACTTCTACGGAGCGAGCGTCGAAGGAAGCTTTGCCCTCGGCCACCATGGCCGGCGTCTCCATCCAGAGGTCGATCAGCGTCACCTTACCATCCCTGCCGATGGAATAGAAATACCTGCCCGACGTGGAGCTCCTCAGAATGTGAACCGCAAATCCGGTTTCCACAATGCTGAGCATCTCTTTCGTGTCTCCGTCGATGATGGCTACCTGGCCCATGTCGCGCAGCACCACGCCCATAAAGTTCTGCCAGTTTCGGTCGTGCTGTGGTGCTGTAGGACGGTCTTCTACCGCCACGTGGACCTTCCAGTTGGAGCGCATATCCTCCAAGGTAAAGGAAGGAATCGGAGGCGGTTCAACCTGGAGAAAGCGAGCCAGGAGGTCGATTTGCTCTTCATTCAACACGCCCTGTTTGCCCCAGTCCGGCATGCCGCCCGGGGTGCCGTTGGTGATGAAGGCTTTGAGCGCCGCAGTGCCTAGCAGATTCGTTCGTTCTTCGGGCAGCAGCGAGGGGCCCGTTGCGCCTTTTCGCGCGGTGCCGTGGCACCCGGCGCAGGTATCGAAATAGATGTCCGAAGCACGTTCCATTTCGGCGCTCGCGAGAACAATGTCGCCCGAGGAAGAAGTAATTACTTCTTCTGCTTCAGGCGTGTCCGTAGACGTACAGCCGGCCAGGACGGCCATTACTACCCATGCGATTCCATAGCTGATCAATCGATTATTCTTCATGGCGATACCCCCGTCATTATGACGTTCTTTTACATACTCCCTACCACCGAGAAGGTACTACCAAGAAACAGCGATATTTGTGAATCGATTGTCAATTCAATGGATAAAATTGTCTATTGAATTGACAATGTACGATACTTCTACCAGGGGCGAATAGCTCCTCGTTTGTTATCCATGGTCCAAACCATGTCCCAACCATGAATAAGCTACGCTTTGGCATTGCTCTGGGGCTTCTATGTGTTTTATACCTCGTCCCCTTTGCGCATGCGCAGTACGAAATAAAAGGCACCGTCGTAGATGCCCGGACGGAAGAGCCTCTTGTGGGCGTACACATCCTTGTCGGTTCCTCCACGCTGGGAACCACGACGGACCCATCCGGCCGGTTTGAGCTTCGATCTACGCTCCCCATCCTCTCGTTGATGGTCTCTTACGTAGGCTACAAAGCGCAAACCGTGCGCATTGATGAGCCCCAATTATCGCTTTCGGTCCGCCTGGAGCCTGCGCCGATTGATCTCCAGCCTGTGGTCGTCAGCGCCAGCAGGGAGGTGCAGTCGCGTACGGAAGCGCCTCTCGCCATCACGGCACTCTCGTCCCGGCATTTGGACGAGACCAAGCCGTCGATGCTGTACCAGGCGCTCAATCAGGTGCCGGGGGTGTACATGGTGAACCTGGGGAACGAGCAGTACAAGATGAGTATCCGGCAGCCGTTCACGAACAAGGCCTTCTTCCTCTACCTCGAAGACGGCCTGCCCCTGCGACCCACCGGCAACTTCAACCCCAACGCTCTGATCGAAGTAAACATGGGAGGAGTGGATCGGATCGAGGTCATCCGGGGTCCTGTCTCGTCGCTCTATGGCAGCAATGCCGTAGCGGGCGCTATCAACTTTATTACCCCGGCTCCCACGAGGCTGCCCTCAGGTGCGTTCAGCGTTCGCTCCGATAATTACGGATATCGGCGGGGCGACTTTTCGCTGAGTTCATCCTTCGGACGCCTGGGCGTCTACGCCGGGGGATACGTGGCCCGCCAGCGAGACGCCTGGTTCGAGCACAGCGATTTTGACAAAGTCTCGCTCACGTTCCGGGCGGATTATCACCTGGCACCGGCTACCAGGCTCGTCACGAGTGTATCGACCAATCACCTGAACACGGATACCAACGGGGCGCTCGACAGCTTGAATTTCTTCGGTCGCGGGATTACGAGCCTGCACACCTTCACCTACCGCAAGGTGGATGCCACCCGGATTCGGTCTACGCTCTCGCACGCCTGGAATGCCCAAAACCGTACGCAGGTTACGGCCTATTATCGGAACAACGCCGTCAAGCAGTTGCCTTATTACCGGGTGCGCAACAATCGCAAAGATCGCACAAAGGCGACCGGGCAAATCAACGAGAATGCGTTCTGGAGCGTGGGGGCGCTGGCTCAACACGAAGTCTTCTTCGACATTCTCGATGCGCGCCTGATCAGCGGGGTGAGCTTCGACCGGAGCCCCATGAGTTATTATGCCCGCTACATCGACGTTGAGCGGGATGCCGACGGTCGCTACGTCGGGTATACGGATCCGGATTCTTTACTCACCGACTACGACGTGGATCTGGTCAACACGGCGGCGTATGCCCGGTTCGAGCTTCACCCGACGCCTCGGCTCAAGCTGATCACGTCGTTACGCTTCGACCGGATCGATTACGACTACGACAACCACCTTTCTCCCTCGGCCTACTCCGGCGCTCCCGACGAGCGGAACGGCTTCAACCGGCTCAGTCCCAAAGTGGGCTTTACCTACGACGTCGGGCGGGGACGCGGCTTCTATGCCAGCTATAGCCGGGGCTTTGTGCCGCCCGAGATCGGCGAACTGTATCATGGGGTCAAGGTCCCCATCCTGAAGCCGGCCACCTTCACATCCTACGAGGTAGGCGGGTGGTCGGCGTTGCTCCAGGGCACGCTCTACCTGGACGCCAGCCTGTATTACATGGACGGCACGAATGAGATCATCTCCGTCGTTCTCGACGACGGCTCCCGCCAGAATCGCAACGCCGGGCACACCCGGCATTACGGTATCGAATACGCCGTGCTGTATACGCCGGTGAATTCCCTCACACTACGCCTCAGCGGCACGAACGCCCGGCACACCTTCGTCGAGTACAAGGAGAATGGGAGCGACTACGACGGCCATGCCATGAACGGGGCTCCCAACTGGATTGCTAACGCCGAGGTCTCCTACCGTCCCTCCTTCCTGAAAGGCGCTCGAGTGGCTCTGGAATGGCAACACCTGGGGGGGTATTACATGGATGAGGCGAATACCAAACACTACGACGGCTATGACGTCCTGCATGCGCGGGTCGGCTACACCTTCGGCGGGGTTGAGGTGTGGGCGAACCTCGACAACCTGACCGACGCACTCTATGCCACCACGGCGGCGGCATACACCTGGGGCACCATCTATAACCCGGGGCAGGTTCGCACGCTGTCGGTCGGCCTGGGCTACCGGTTCAAGTAACGGACGCGCGCCGTCGCTTGGAGGGCACAGGGGGATCCTATCGCCGTTGTCCGGACATCGTGAAGGAGAAGTCGGCGGTCGCCGCGCCGTCGCCGACGGTCACGGTCTGGGTTTGTGTACCCATGCGTTCGTGCCAGGCCGTCACTTCGTAGGTGCCCGCCGGCAGGTCGTCAATGCTGAAGCGGCCGTCGTCGGCGGTGATGGCGAAATAGGGGTGTGTCATCACGGCCACGTAGGCTCGCTGCCAGGGATGCCCCTCGCACGTGATGGGAAAAGCAGGCTCCGGCTTGTTAAAGGTCTGCGTCGATTCCTTGAGCGTCGGCGGCATACCGATGTTGAACTCGCGATTCTCTTGAGGCACGCCGTGCACGTTGTGCAGGATGTCGTCCGAATTCTTGAACCGGACCGGCTGTCCCACCCTTGCGCCTACGACGCGGGGAGCAAACATGCAATCTTTCTGATCGATCACGACGGGTTCGGTCGGGGTCGGGTAGTTCCCTTCCGGGGCATGGGTAATGGTAACGAAGACGTTGGCGAGCCCTCTGTCCTTGCCGACCGCGACCATGCCGAAATAGATTTTTTTCTGCTGCGCGATGGCTTCACAGGCCGGGTCGTTCTCCATTTTGAGCGGGAGTAGTTTGGGCACGCGGCCATCGAACGTAATCTTGCCGGTGATGCTGCCGCGCAGCGGGGGCTCGGGCTTCGGCATACCCCCGGCGGCGACCATGAGCAGCATCAACGCGGGTACCAGCAGCATAAGAGGCGTTCTCCAGCGGTGTTTCATGCGTTCGTTCCTCCTGGTTGGACAGGCTATTTGGGATTAGTGGCTATGATATGACGACCGGAACGAAGAGTTGCCCCGGCGCTTCGGGGTTCGTCCTCGGGGTTACTCCTCCACCACAGCATCGGGCTGCGCCATCTCCTCCACGACGGTCCGGTCCCAGCGCATGACGATGGGGAGGCGGCGACCGATACCGAACGCTTTCATCGTCAAGCGGAGTCCCGGCGGGGCCTGGCGGCGCTTGTACTCGTTGCGATCCACGCGGCGCAGGATGTCGTGCACGAGCGTGCGGTCGAAGCCGGTGGCTGCGACGATGGCGTCGAGTTCCTGCTGTTCCTCGATGTAGCGGCGCAGAATCTCGTCGAGGACGGGGTAGGGAGGCAGCGAGTCCTGGTCCTGCTGGTCGGGTCGGAGTTCGGCGGAGGGCGGCTTGGTGAGCGTGCTCTCGGGGATGATGGTGCGCCCGGCGCGGCGATTGATATAGCGGGCCAGTTCATACACGCGGGTTTTCAGCACGTCGGAGAGGACGGCCACGCCTCCGTTGGTGTCGCCGTAGAGCGTGGCGTAGCCGACGGCCATCTCGCTCTTGTTGCCCGTCGAGAGCAACAGGTAGCCGAACTTGTTCGAGAGCGCCATCAGCGTGAGGCCGCGTGCCCGCGCCTGGATGTTTTCTTCGGCGATGCCCGGCGGCGTCCCGGCGAAGACATCGGCCAGCATCTCGTCGAAGGCGGCCACGGCGGGCTTGATCGGGATGGTGTGGAAGGCGATCCCCAGGTGGTCGGCCAGGGCCTGGGAATCATCGACGGAGCCGGCTGAGGAATACTTCGAGGGCATCGTCACCCCGACGATGCGGTCCGGGCCGAGGGCTGCCACGGCCAGGGCGCACGTCACCGCCGAGTCGATGCCGCCCGAGAGCCCGATGAGCGCCTTGGTGAAAACGCCTGTCTTGTGGAAATAATCGCGGATGCCGAGCACGAGGGCGTCGTGCAGATCCGCGATGTCGTCGTGCTTCATCGGGCAGACGCGGTCGTGGGCTTCCATGTCCCAGACCAGGAGGGCTTCTTCAAACGAGGGAGCACACAGTAGCCGGGTGCCGTCGGCGGCGTGGACGCGGCTGTCGCCGTCGAAGATGACCTCGGTGTTCGCGCCCACCTGGTTGACGAAAACGAACGGGATGTGATGCTCCCGGCAGCTCTCCTCGATAAGCCGATTGCGTTCTTCATGCTTACCGACGGCGAACGGCGAGGCGCTGACGTTGATCAGCAGATCGGCTCCGAGCGCGGCCAGGTCGTCGATGGGATTCTGGTGGTAGAGATGATAGGCTGCGTCGGCCTGGTTATTCCACATGTCCTCGCAGATGTGGAGGCCGAGTTTAAGATCCCGCCATTCGACGACGTGTCGCTTCGACGACGGCTCGAAATGGCGATATTCGTCGAAAACATCATAGGTGGGAAGAAGGGTTTTTTGGACCTCGCCCACGCGCCTTCCGCCTTCATACACAAACGTGACATTGAGGAACCGCTTGCCGACGGGCGCTTCGTTGAAAACCGGCGCACCGATGATGATACCCATGTCCTGGGGTACTTCTGCGGCGATCCATGCTACCGCCCGCCCGGTGGCTTCGATGAAGAATCGGTTTTCGATCAGGTCCTGCGGTGGATAGCCGATGACGCAGCATTCCGGAAAAACGACGAGGTCGGCTCCCTGCCTCCGTGCCCGGCGCGCATAGTCCACAATTTTCCGGCTGTTCCCGCGCAGGTCACCGACGACAGGGTTGATCTGGGCAAGCGCTATTTTCATGAGATCGTTGTCAAGGGGTTCGTGATGTCTCTGCACACACGCCGCGGCGGAGGCTGCGTTCCAGCTTATCGTGTCTTTCGAATAAAACGAACACGGTAGGTTCGTGATTACACGCTGAATCAAAAAAGGCTCCTCTTCATGGTGTTCTGTCCGCAGGTCGCCCGTGATGAAGCGTAACCCCGGCAGAGGGAGGACGTAGGGGCTTGCGTCAAAGTGCTGTATTCGGCATGTTGTAGCCCCTGCCCCCAACAAAAGGAACCGTTGCCATGAAGATCCTTCTCCGCGCACTCCTGCTCAGCCTCCTGACCGTCTCGTCGGCCTGTGCCGCTTCCCCGGTGCCGCCGGGTGAAGAAGCCCCCGTGGCGTTCGTCAACGTCACCGTCATTCCGATGGATAGCGAACGCCTCCTCGAAAACCACACCGTCGTGGTGCGAGGCGAGCGCATCGTGGCCGTGGGGCCCGCCGGCGAGGTGGACGTGCCGGATGAAGCCCTCGTCATCGACGGCACCGGCAAGTACCTGATGCCGGGCCTGGCCGAGATGCACGGCCACGTGCCGCGCCCGAATGAACCGGAGCAGTTCACCGAAGATGTACTGTTTCTGTATGTGGCCAGCGGCATCACCACCGTGCGGGGGATGCTCGGCGCTCCAGGCCAACTGGCGCTACGCGAACGCGCCCTTAGCGGCGACGTGATTGCGCCTACGCTCTACCTGGCCGGTCCCAGCTTCAACGGAAACTCGGTAAGCTCGCCCGAGCAGGCGGCCCGGATGGTACGCGACCAGGAAGCCGAGGGATGGAACTTGCTGAAGGTGCATCCAGGGCTTTCTCTGGCAGAATACGACGCGATGGCCGAGACGGCGCATGAGGTGGGCATTCGGTTCGGCGGCCACGTGCCTGCCGACGTCGGCATCCTGCATGCTCTGGAAAAAGGCCAGGAGACCTTCGACCACCTCGACGGCTACATCGCGTACCTGAAAGGCACAGAGGGACCGGTCGATGAGGACGCATTGGCCGAGGTGGTGCGCCGCACGAAAGAAGCCGGTGCGTGGGTCGTCCCCACGATGGCGCTCTGGGAGGTGCTCTGGGGCACCCTCGACCTGGAGGAACTGCGCGCCTATCCCGAACTGAAATACATGCCTCCTTCCTATGTGGAAAGCTGGGTCAACCGCCATCAGCAGCGGCTCAACAGCCCGCAATTCGACCGCTCGGTGGGCCTCCAGGTTATCCGGAACCGGATGCGCGTGCTGGGCGCGCTGAACCAGGGTGGCGTGCGTGTGTTGATGGGCACCGATGCCCCGCAGATGTTCAGCGTGCCGGGCTTTTCGCTCCACCGCGAACTCGTACGCATGGTCGAAGCCGGGATGTCTCCCTACGAGATTATCAAGTCCGGCACCAGAAACGTGGGTGACTATTTTGCCAACGAGGATACCTTCGGCACCATCGCCGAGGGGCAACGCGCCGACCTGATCCTGACCAACGCCAACCCGCTCGATGACATCACGCACATCCAACAAAAGTCGGGAGTGATGGTGCGGGGCCGATGGCTGTCCGAAGAGAAGATCCAGGAGCGTCTTACCCGGATCGCCGCTTCGCACACGGGGAGCGACAGCTAGGCATTTTTCCCTATTGACCATCTAACGACAACGCCCGGCCATGGATAGGATGGTCGGGCGTTCCTGCGTTTGGTCGGCATAAGGGTCTGAAAAACGGGCCGGGCAAGAGCCCCTCTCTAATCTCGCGTAACAAGCGGACGATAATGAAAGACATACAGCCTGTCGTGCGCGCAGGACCAATTCGCACACGGCGGGCGTAGGAGCGCGAAAGAAGGCTCCGGCATTCGTCCAGCGCGTGTTGCCCCTCTCTCGACCGTTTATCCGACTACAACCATCGTCATGAAACAGTTCGTGTTCTCGGCCCTGTGTGCCGTCCTCATCCTGAGTTGCAGCCTCCCGGCTCATGCGCAATCCGAGACGACCCCGGACGACCCCGTTGCGCAGCGCAAGGCCAAGATCCTCGACAACCTCAAGCTCGAATTTCCCCAGCTACAGGAGTATCCGGTCGAGATGATCCAGTTGGAACCCAGTGCGATTCCGGGACTCGACCAGGGGAGCTTTCTCATCAACGGCACGCAACTCCAGAAATTCCTCGTCACCAGCGACGACACGAGGCTGTATCTGCTGGCCGCCGACGCCATCGACGTGAGCCGGACGAGCGACGAGATAGCCGCCATCATCGCTGAACAGAAGGAGGCCGCCCTGCGCCAGGCGCGGGAGCGAAACGCCGAGTTGATGGAGGTCGTGGCCGGATGGCCGGTGCGTGGCAACCCGGATGCTCCGGTCACCATCGTCGAGTTTTCCGACTTCCAATGTCCGTATTGCTCACGCGGGTACACCACGGTCGAGCAGATTTTGCAGAAATATCCGCAAGAGGTGAAGTTCGTCTATTTGCACTTCCCGCTGCCCAATCATCCCTGGGCTATGCCGGCGTCTATCGCCGCCGTCTGTGCTACCCATCAAGATCCGGAAGCTTTCTGGACGTTGCACGACAGCTACTTCGAAAATCAGAAGCAGATCACGCCCGGCAACATCATCGAAAAAAGCAAAGCGTTTCTTGCCGAGACCGGAATCGACATGGCCACCTGGTCTACCTGTGCCGAGGATACCGAATCGGAAGCATATAAGGAGGCGCGCACGACCGTAGAAAACTCGATGGCTGCCGGTCAGCGGTTCGGCGTCACCGGTACGCCCGGTTTTTTCGTCAATGGCCGTTTTGTCAGCGGTGCCCAGCCGCTGGAAACCTTCGACGCCTTGATCGAGGAGGCCAGGCAAGACGCTCAGTGAGGTTCTCGCATCGCCCCCCTCTCTTTTTATTGTAAAGCGCCCAGGCGACGGAATCGTCTGAAAAAAGTTGCGGTGTGTAAATATTTTTGCACTTCTCTTGATCTTTGGAACTGAGAAGGGTACATAGGGGTAGTCGTGCAGAATTTTTAGCATGGCCTTGGTTACAGCTTCTTGGATCCAGTGTTGCACGTGTCATGACCAAATCCCTTCATACGCATCTAAGCCGACGCGAAACCCAGATCATGGATGTCATCTACCTCCTCGGCGAAGCGAGTGTGGCTGATGTGGTTGCGCGTATGCCGGACGAGCCGGCCTATAATTCGATCCGAGTGACGCTCAGCATCCTGGAACGGAAAGGCTATTTGAAGCATCGCCAGGAGGGCCAGCGCTACATCTATGCTCCTGTCCTATCGACAGAGAAGGCTACGCGTTCGGCCCTTGGTCATTTGCTCATGACCTTTTTTGGCGGTTCTCCCTCGAAGGCCATTCTCACCCTGCTGGATATGTCGTCCAACCGGTTTACCCAGGAGGACCTGGATCAACTGGCGGAACGGGTCGAACAAGCAAGAAAAGAGGCTGAGCACGATGGATAGTCTCTCCGCATGGGCGTTCACGCCCTACGCCGTCGAACTCGTCACGGATGTAGCCCTGAAAGCAACGATCATCCTGGGAGCGGCCTGTCTGGTGACGGCGCTTCTCCGGCGTGCATCGGCAGCAACGCGTCATGCGATCTGGAGCCTGGCCCTGGTCGGTTTGCTTTTGCTTCCTGCGCTTTCAGCTCTCTTGCCGTCGTGGGGTGTGAGGTTGCCGGCGGTAGTCCAACAGGTGCTCGTTTGGGAGGAGGCATCCAGCGATCTTCGCAAGGCCCCGGCGGCCTTAGAATCAAGCGCGTTTTCCACAGCCGATACCCGTCAGGCATCCGTTGTGACGGAGAGCGGGAGGGAAGCGCGGCTCGCGTCGGACGATCCGGCGGGTGCGGCAAGGCTAGATAAGGAGGCATTGGCACCTGCTGTGCCGGTCGCTGCCTGGATCGTGCTGCTGTGGGGGAGCGGCGTGGTCGTTCTTCTGGGACGTCTGTTTCTCCATTTGGTCCGTATCCGGATTATTGCACGGCATGCGAAGCCCCCGAGCGATGAGCGGCGCAGGGCTATCGTAAGAAAGCTGGCTGCCCGGCTCGGCATTCAGCGCCGGGTTATGGTGTTATGCAGCCCGGAAATCTCCATAGCTATGACCTGGGGCGTATGGCGTCCCGTTGTGATGCTGCCGTACGAAGCACGGTGGTGGTCGGAGGCGCGCCTGCGCGTGGTCGTACTGCACGAACTGGCACACATCAAGCGCCGGGACTACGCCTTTCACCTGGTGGCGCAAGCCGTCCGCGCACTGTACTGGTTCAACCCGCTGGCGTGGCTGGCTACACACCGGTTGCACGTAGAGCAAGAACGAGCCTGTGACGATCAGGTCTTGCAGGCCGGCGCGGGAGCCTGTGACTACGCCGCCCACCTTCTGGACATTGCCCGGTCGTTGCTCAGACGCGCTGTTCCCCTGCCGGGCGGCATTGCCATGGCGCGCCGATCTTCGCTGAAAGAGCGCGTGCACGCTATTCTCAATACGCGCTCAAACCGCCATGCACTATCCCTGAAAGCCAGCCTTGCCGCCACCTGTTTGGGTCTCTCGCTGGTGCTGCCTGTCGCTACCGTTCAGTTCTGCGATACGCTCCGGGCACCCCTGTCTGCGCAGGAGTTCGACGGCACATTGTCCCTGAGAGCACGGCTTCAGAGTGACAACCCGGACGTCTGGCAAGAAGCGGCGTTATCGTTGGCTGTTCAAGGAGACACGCAGGCTCCAGCTTCGCTTACCGGGTTGGTGCAGCATGAAGACGCGGTGGTCCGAGAGCGTGCCGCCTGGGCACTTGGAACCCGCGCCGTTCCCGAGGCGGCTACGTTGTTGCTGGGTATGCTCTCGGACGAAGATGCCGACGTGCGGGCACAGGCCGTCCGTGGATTAGGCCAGGTTGAAGACAGGAACACCCTGGCACAGGTCGAAGAAATGTTGCACGATCCCTGTCCTGATGTGCGAGCAGAGGCGGTATCAGCCCTGGAGAACATCTGTCGCTGCCGTGCCCTGGGGGCCATCCCTGTAGCCCTCGCCGATCAAAACGCCAGGGTGCGTGTGAAAGCGGCCTACATGCTGGGCGAGACGATCCGAGCCCTGCGTGCTGACGACAGTCCCCGAGCAATCCAGGCGCTTCGCGATCAGTTGCCTGTTGCCGTCGAGAGCCTTAAGGACGCCCTGGAGGATGATAATCCGATGGTGCGCCGGCACGCCGCGTACGCGCTTGGTGAAGCACAGGATGGAGCCGCCCTTGATGCCTTGAAATCAACGGTGCATGATGGTGCCGTAGAGGTCAGGCTCGAAGCCGTGCGCGCCCTTGGAAAAATCGGGGGCTCCTGTGCGACGCCGACCCTGCGGCTTGCATTGCACGACGAGAGTCTGGAGGTCCGAGAGATGGCGGCCTGGGCGCTGGCCCAGATCGGGGCATCCTGAAGCATGACTCCTTCCTTTTCTTGATATGGGCATTTTTTTGTATGCATAGATGCAAAAAAAAATGCATCTACTAACACAATGACCGTTATGAACATGCATTTTCTCCGGAAACGCCTCCTTCTGGTTCTGCTGATCCTGTTGCCGGGAGCGACCTCTGCCCCGGCACAAATCCAGGTTGAAGGGATGTTCTCCTTGCCGCGCCTCGACGGTCCTGTCGATCTGGACGGCATGAGTGATGAAGCAGCCTGGGAGGCCATCGACCCCCTTCCCTTGACCATGTATCAGCCCTCGTTCCAGGGTGAACTCTCCGAACGCACGGAGATCCGCGTCGCTTATGACACGGAATATCTTTATGCTGCCGGTCGCTTCTATGACAGCGACCGCTCCGGCATACGAAGCAACTCGCTCTATCGCGACCGGTACAGCGGCGACGATACGTTCGGGCTCGTCCTCGACACGTTCAACGACAATGAAAACGCGCTCTGGTTCTACACGTCTCCGGCCGGTGTGCGCTTCGATTCTGCAGTTGCCAACGATGCCGAGTACAACGCCGGGCCGCCGATCAACGAGAGCTGGAACACGCACTGGGACGTTGCCACGACACAGAACGAGGAGGGCTGGTTCGCCGAGATGCGCATTCCCTATTCCAGCCTGGGGTTTCAGGCGAACGATGGACGGGTGGTGATGGGGTTGATCGCCTATCGCTTCATCGCACGAAAAAACGAACGCCAGATCTTCCCGGCCGTGCCGCCGAACTGGAACATGGGCTTCGCCAAACCCTCGGTGGCACAGGACGTGATGCTCGAAGAGGTCGCAAGCCAGAAGCCACTCTATGTAACCCCGTTCACCCTCGGCGGCTTTCGCCGTACCGCTCACCTCGACGAGGCCGAAAGCGCCTATCACCTGAAAGACAAGATGACCCCGGAGGTCGGCCTGGATCTCAAGTACAACCTGACAAACAACCTCACTCTCGATGCGACCATCAACACAGACTTTGCGCAGGTGGAAGCCGACGATCAGCAGGTCAACCTGAGCCGATTCTCGCTCTTTTTTCCTGAAAAGCGCCAGTTTTTCCAGGAGCGAGCCGGCATCTTTGCGTTCAATTTCGGTTCGGATCGCCTCTTTCACAGCCGCCGCATCGGCCTCCACGAGGGCGAGACAGTGCGTATTCTCGGGGGCGCCCGGATGGTAGGACGCCTCGGCAACTGGGACGTCGGCTTGATCGACATGCAGACGGCCCGCAGCACCGCCCTGCCGTCGGAAAACTTCGGCATATTTCGCGCGCGTCGCCAGGTACTCAACCCCTATTCCTATGCCGGCGGCATCATCACCAGCCGCCTCGGCGACGACGGCAGCT
>JBHHWM010000045.1:0-23842 GCA_046756545.1 Rhodothermales bacterium
AACAACATATCGATGAATACACGCTCGCGGCATTCCTGGCGGGCACCCTGCCCGAAGCTCGCCGACGGGAGGTAGCCGCCTATCTGGCCGAAAACGCCGATGCGCGCGAACTGCTCTGCATGGCCCAGGAAGCCCTGGAAGCATCTCAGCAGCCCGTCGTCGAACCGTTTTCGCTGCCGACGGCTGCAACGCCCCTATCCGGGAAAGCTACAGAGCGCAGCCCCCGACCTGCTGTGCGCCGTCACCTCGTGCGTCAGTTCGCCACGCCGGCGCTTATGGTGGTCGTGCTGATCATCGGCCTACGTATCGGCCTGGGCCTGAACACCGACCAGCTCCGTGGCGACGAAACACAGGAACTGACCGTTCGCGTGTCGACGCCGGCCCTGCAATTCAGGTGGACCGACATCGACGATGCCTACTACTACCGCCTGACTATCTGGGACATGGACGAAGCAACGACCGTGGCTCAGCATGAAACACGATCCAGCCGAGTGGGGCGCAACGACGCCTTCGTGCTTTCGCTGCTCCCGCAACTCGAATCCAGAGGCACCTATGGGATTCAGATCGAGGCCGTGGACGTGCAAAACCGCAGCATCCAGCGTTCGAAAATCACCGAGTTCACCGTGCAAGAATGACCACAAACACCGCCGCTGTGTAGTACCAAAACCTTCGATCCCCCGGTCGAAGGTTTTTTATTGAGCATAAACAGGCATCCTTAGACAAATCTCAATTAGAGATTAAGACCGGTCCCGATCTGATGCATGAGACCGCCAGATACCGGCTACTCCTCCCTATTCGGCCTGTTTTTACTATTTCGCGAACGCGGTGTCGAAGGCGGCACATGGTTTGTTGATACATGTTTGATAAACCTCACCCATTTCTCTTCGTCAAGCATGACCACGCTCGGGGCCACCACAACGCACTCTGGTATTGATATAGTCGACCAGTATTGGGGCGGCTTGTACCAGGGAGGCTCCTATCTCATCCGTGGCGGATCGGCCGAAAACCGCCATGCTCTCACCCTGCGCTTCTTACAAGCGAGCGTGGCGACGCAGGAACTGGCCCTGGTGATCTCGCCGGGGCGCCCACAGGGTCTGATGCAGCAGGCCGACAGCCTCGGTTTCAACCTGCGCGAGGCGCACGACAAAGGACTGTTGAAGCTCCTGCGATTCCCCCCCGCCTCTGCTTTGCAAACACTCGGCGATGAGGGGCTGGATCGTATCCTCAGCGACGTGGTCTCATTGATTCGACAATATCATCCGCACCGCGTCGTCATCGACGACTTCACCCCGTTCGTTCAATTCCATTCCGTCGACCGCCTGCGGCAAGCCTTCGGGCCCATGCTCGAACACCTTGCCCCTCTCGATCTCACCTTGCTGCTCGTGATGTCGGAACCGGCTCGGGAGCCCGCGCACCGGGTCGCAACCTTCATCAGCGATCAGATGACCGGCGTACTCCACATCGAGGAAACAGGAATGGATGAGACCGTATCCGAACCGCCTATCAGGCTGATTTCCCAGAAAGGGCACCGTCCCTATCCGCCCACGGACCAGGCCGACGCACAGGCCGGTGCGTCTTACCCGCCCGTTCACACCGGCGACGGCGTATCCGCTGCCCATCTTCCTGAGCTGGTTCATCATACCGACCGGGATGCGTTCGGCCGGCGCTTGCAGAAGCATTTTCACCAGCATGCGGTCAAGGATACTCCGTTCCTACTACTCGCTATACGCAGCGACAGCGAGCAGACACTCGACTTTTCCGTGTTTTACAACTGTGCGCGCGCGTTGCTCAACGAAGGGTGCGACTGGCTCGTCGATCTGACGAACAAGCGCTTGATCGTGCTGTTAGCCGACAGCCGTCCCGAAGATGCCCAGCGCTTCTTCTCTCGCCTCAAGATCCGGCTCCGCAAGGCCGTCCCGCAGCAGGTCGACACCTACCTCCAGGCGATCTCTGCCATTGTTGTATCTAACGGAGAACCCTTCCCAAACGCCGAAGAGTTCCTTTCCACGGCGCTGGACGAAGAGTGAGGCGGAGCACCTTATCGAAACGTCTTTTCGCTCTCCAGGGTGCGCACCAGATCGCGTACTCCCAGAGGACCGTGGCGATACAAAAACGGTTCGCCGTAGGTCGCACCGATATGGTAGCCGTAGGTGCGCGCCCTCGCCTCGACCCAGTGGAAGAACCCCGGGTTGGAAATGTAGGTGTCCGGTTCGTCTTCGGTCGGTTGATAGTCGGGATTAAAAAATTGCGACTTGAACGCCTGGAGCGCGCGGGTTCGCTGCTCCCATGTCTCCGTCACATCCACTACGAACGTCGGCTCGAAGGGAACGGCCTGCATATAGTGCAGCACATGATGGGGCCGCCAGGCCTCTTGAAGCGTGCCGTCCTCCTCATAGGTTTCGACCTTGCGGAGACCACTAAAGAAAAGCGCATCGCCCGATAGCTTGGTGGCGGCGCAATGATCGGGATGGCGACATTCCGGCGCGCTGATCAACACGATGTGGGGCCGGTACCGCCGCACCATGCGGATCACCTTGTGCTGGTTCTCCTTCGTACTCTCGATATGGCCGTCGGGGATGCCCAGGTTTTCACGCACGCCCAGGCCGATGATTTCCGCCGCGCGCCGGGCTTCTTCCTGCCGCCCTTCCGGGGTGCCCCGCGACCCCAGTTCGCCCTTCGTAAAATCGACAATACCCATCTGATAGCCCTGCCGGACCAGCAGGCACATCGTTCCGCCAATACACAATTCGGCATCGTCAGGATGGGCGGCAAGCACAAGAACGTCGAGACGAGGATAAGGGGGCATCATCTTTCAGGCGATTGAACGGTTGAAAATGCGTAGGAGCACGAACACATCATGCCCCTACCGATGCCGCATTGGAGGCATCACGTAGCTACGAAGTTGACGATACGCCCCGGCACGTAGATTTCCCGGCGCATCGTCTTCCCGCGAAGGTGGCGCGAGACGTTTTCATCCCGCCGTGCCGTCTCCAGCACAAAGTCCTTCTCGGCATCCGCCGAAATCCGGATGCTGCCGCGCACCCTGCCGTTGACCTGCACCGCAATCTCGATGGTGTCTTCCTTGAGGTAGTCTTCGACGACCTCCGGCCAGGGTTCGCAGGCGAGCGACGCGTCGTGGCCCAGGCGCTGCCACAGTTCTTCGGCCAGGTGCGGCGCAAACGGACTCAGCATCAGCACGAACGATTCGATGATCGATGTGGGCAAATCATCCCACTTATTGGCCGCATTGACAAACTCCATCAGGGCCGAGATGGCCGTGTTGAACCGCAACGCCTCGATGTCGTCCGAGACTTTATGCAAGGTCCTATGCAACAGACGCAGTTGCTCTCTGGAAGGCTCTACCTCATGAATCGCCGCATTCAGGTCGCCGTTTTCGTCCCCGGCGATCAGGCGCCAGGTGCGATTCAAGAAGCGATGCGGGCCCTCGACGCTCCGGGTGCTCCACGGCTTCACCTGCTCCAGCGGCCCCATAAACATCTCGTAGAGGCGGAACGAATCGGCTCCGTAGCGATCAATCACCTGGTCCGGGTTGACCACGTTCCCCCGGCTCTTGCTCATTTTGTAGGCGCGGGCATCGAGTTCGACGTCCGGTTGCGCCTTCAACACGAAGCCCTCTCCGTGCTTGACGACATCGTCTTCGTCGACCCGCTGTGCCTGCACGGCACCTCCGGTACGCGTATCCACGCCGTCTTGCACGTCCTTCGCCGACACGAACCCTCCCGCTTCGTCCACATACGCGGTGTATTCCATCTCACCGAGGATCATGCCCTGGTGGATGAGCTTCCGGAACGGTTCTTCCGTAGCAATGACGCCGACGTCGTACAGCACCTTGTGCCAAAAGCGCGCATAGAGCAGGTGCAACACGGCATGCTCGGCACCGCCCACGTACAGGTCTACCGGCATCCAGTACTTCTCTTTCTCCGGATCGATCAGAAGATCAGGATTGTGCGGGTCGATGTAGCGCAGGTAGTACCAGCACGAACCGGCCCATTGCGGCATGGTGTTCGTCTCGCGGCGGGCGGGCTTTCCCGTGGCGGGGTCGGTGGTGTGGAGCCAGTCGACGGCATTCGCCAGCGGTCCTTCCGGACTACCGCTCGGCTTGAACTCCTCAACGTCCGGCAACACCACGGGCAGCGCCTCTTCGGGCACCGTCTTCGGCTGCCCATCGACGAAGAAAACGGGAAACGGCTCGCCCCAGTAGCGCTGGCGGCTGAAGAGCCAGTCCCGCAGCTTGTAGTTCACCTTGCGTTCGCCCTGGCCGTTTTCTTCGAGCCAGTCGATGATTTTGCGCTTGGCATCGGCGATGTAGAGCCCGTTGAGGAACCTGCTGTTGATGGCCGGTCCATCGCCGAGATAGGCCTTCCCGTCAAAGTCATCCGGAGGTTGCACCGTGCGGATGATGGACAGGCCGAACACCTCGGCGAACTCCCAGTCGCGCTCGTCCTGGCCGGGCACGGCCATGATGGCCCCCGTGCCGTAGGACGCCAGCACGTAGTCGGCGACCCATATGGGAATATCCTCGCCGTTGACCGGGTTGATCGCGTAGCCCCCGGTGAACACGCCGGTCTTCTCTTTCTGCAACTCGGTGCGCTCCAGGTCGCTCTTGCGGCCTGCTTCTTCCTGATAGGCCGTCACCGCCTCCCGCTGCTCGTCGGTCGTGACGATATCGACGAGGCGGTGTTCGGGAGCCAGCACCATGTAGGTCGCGCCGAAGACCGTGTCCGGGCGCGTGGTGAAGACGCGGATGGTCTCCTCCGGGTAGCCCGCCACATCAAAATCGATCTCTGCGCCTTCGGAACGCCCGATCCAGTTGCGCTGCATTTCCTTGGTGCTGTCGGGCCAGTCCAGGTCGTCCAGCCCTTCGAGCAGGCGCTCGGCGTATTCCGTGATCTTCAGAACCCACTGCCGCAGAGGCCGCCGCACGCATGGATATCCGCCCACTTCCGACTTGCCGTCAATGACTTCTTCGTTAGCCAGCGTCGTGCCCAGTTCGGGGCACCACCAGACGGGTTTCTCGTCCTGGTAGGCCAGCCCGCGTTCATGGAGCTTGGTGAAGATCCACTGGGTCCATTTATAGTACCGGGGGTCGGTCGTGTTGACTTCGCGGTCCCAGTCGTAGGAGAAGCCCAGCGACTTGAGCTGCGTCCGAAAGCGGTTGACGTTGTTTTCGGTCGTAATGCGGGGGTGCGTGTTCGTCTTCAGCGCATACTGTTCGGCAGGCAAGCCGAAGGCGTCCCACCCGATGGGGTGCAGCACGTTGAAACCCTTCATACGCTTGTAGCGGGCGACGATGTCGGTGGCGGTATACCCTTCGGGATGCCCCACGTGAAGCCCCGCACCGCTTGGGTACGGAAACATGTCGAGCGCATAAAACTTGGGCTTCGAAGGGTCGATTGCGTCCGGCGTACGGAAGGTTTTATGAGCATCCCAGTACGCCTGCCATTTCTTTTCAATCTCTTTGAAGGGGTATCCGGCCATCGGTATGATCGTCGTTGAACAGGTTCAACATGCAGGAAACGGCGCGGCATCCAGCAGCCCCTCGGTAAATAAAATGACCGGTCTTCGACATAGACCGGTCACCCGCAGGCGCTATACAGGACCAGGGAGCGCACCCTTTAGAACTAGAAAATACGATCTCGCACGTAGAAATGTTCAATGGCGCGGGCTCGTCAGACGACCTCACAGCGATTTCAATATCGCCGTGGTACTGGACTATCGGATGTATCTCAGGCGTTTTTTACGACGCACCCACCCCACCCCGATAAGCACAAACAACACGGCCTGCATCGCAGCGATATTCGACGGACCTCCGCAGCCGCCTCCGTCGTCATCGTCTTCATCCAATATGTCGGGAACGCCGAGCGCGATGAGGTCGGCCTTTGCCTCTTCGAGCCTTGCGGTGCGAGAACAAAGGCTGACGTGCAACGCATCCTCAGCCTCATGAGCGTAAACCAGATAGCGTTCTCCTCGCTCAAACGGAAAGCCGCACATCGCGCTATCTCTGGCCGTCTGCACCTCAATCGTCTCGATAAAAAACCCCTTTATCGGGTGTTTCACCCACAGGGTCACGCGCAGCATCGGGAACAGGTCGTCTTCTCTATCGATGCTCAGTACCTTCCCCACAAAAACAACCGTCGCTTCTTCGAGGGCTTCTTGGGGGGGAGGAGGAACCACACACGAACAAGCCGCCGCGGAGCGAGCAGCCAGCAATCCAACCATAAGCACGCCGCCAACGATCAAGGATCGACTCATCACGATCACCCTTGTTTGTGTCTTTGGGAACACCATTTTACCTCTACTCCAGGAATACCTTCGGTACCCAAGGCAAAATGCGATGCCCTGGAAGCTGCGTGTAGCCACGCGCTGTGTACCCCCTCTTAATGAGATAGGATTCCGAAAAGAACCAGCAGAATTTTTGGGAACGCTGTTTTATGTTACATTGGCAGCAGCCACCAAGTTGATTCCCCTACTCACGAGGTCGTACCATGATGAAGAAATCCGTCCTCCTGATCAGCGCAGGCCTGTTGGCAACCGTCATCACGACGCGTGCCCAGGCACTCCCGGAGGAAGAACGCCTCCGAAGTATCCATTTCGGACTCTCAGGCGGGCTCAACTACATCGACATCCGCAACCCGTTCGACGCGCCGGATCCCGAGATCGACCACGTCTTCTACAGCGGACTCAGCGTGGGATTCCTGGCCGGGTATGACTTCGATGATACGTTCGGCATACGCGCGGGCCTGTTTTACAGCCGCCAGGGCCGTAAAGCCGAAGAAACCATCGGCTTCGAAAGCGGCCCCCTCGAGGTTAAAAAAACGGTCGACCTGGATTACGTGCAGATTCCCCTTCTGCTTCACCTGAAAACCAACAGGTCGCAAACGGGCTTTTACGGCCAGTTCGGCCTGGTCTATAGCATGCTTCTGAGCGCCGACGTCGTTCGGAACGGCGTGGCACGAAGCGACACCGACCAGTTGTTCCACGATTCCGAATTCGGCGCTCTCCTCGAACTCGGCCCCAGTCTGTCCGTCTCCGAAAACGTCTACCTGACCCTTGGCTTCCGTGGCTATTTCGCCATTACGGATCTAAACCACGAAGATCTGGACACGACGGGCCTCCTGGTAGGAAAATCCCAGAACGTGGCCGGCGGCCTCCACCTGACCCTCTATTACATGCTTCCTCTCGGGCAATAGGGGACCCACATGGGTTGAAACGATGAATCGAGGAGACGACGAGACTTCATCGTTGCCCAGAGGGCACAACGTGAGGTAGATATCCCTCAACCGCACATAACACCTCGCTGCTGAACGGACCCACCGATGCCGGATCTCACAACAACACTCAGAGAAGCCCGCGTGATTGCCGTCGTGGGGTGCTCTGCAACACCGTCGCGCACCAGCTATGCCATCTCTCGCTATCTGAAGGAAGTAGGCTACCGGATGATCCCCGTCAACCCCCACTACATCGAGATCCACGGCGAACCCTGCTACCCGGACCTGGATCACCTTCCCGACGATGCGCGGATCGACATGGTGAACATCTTCCGGCGTCCCGCTCACACGGCCGAGATGGTACGCATGGTGATAGCCTACGCCGAGGCAACCGGCACCAGGCCGATGATCTGGACCCAACTCGGGGTCTCGACACGAGAAGCGGAAATCCTGGCAGAAGCGGCAGGATTGCCCTACGTGAAGAACCGCTGCATCATGGTCGAGCATGCCCGGCTGTTCGGCTCCTAGCAGCCCCTCGTTTTGTATGGCTCCTCCTCAAGACCTCAAAAACTATCTTGACCACCTCGTCGAGCGATTCGAGCGGCCTGCTTTCATCCAGGACGATCCTATTGCCATTCCGCACGGCTTCGACGATCCGCGTGACCAGGAGGTGATTGGGCTCTACGCGGCCCTGCTGGCCTGGGGACGCCGCCGGACGATCCTCCAGAAGATGGAGGACCTGTGCGAGCGGATGCGCTACCGCCCCTTTCGCTTTGTGCACGATTTCGACCAGGCCCGCGACGCGCTTCAACTTGCCGATTTCAAACATCGCACCTTCCAGCCGCTCGACGCGCTATGGTTCACCAAAAATCTGAGCCTAGCGCTCCGCCGATCCAAAACAGTCGAACGCCTGTTCGCCACGCATCTTTCAGATCCGGACGGTGACATAGGTTCGGCCATCCAGGGCTTCAGCGAGACCATCATGGCGGTTTCGCCCCGCACGCCGCACCGGCTGCGAAAGCACCTGGCGCGCCCGTCATCGGGCAGCGCATGCAAGCGCCTGTGCCTGTACCTGCGATGGATGGTGCGCCCCGGACCGGTGGATCTCGGCATCTGGCATCGCATCCGCCCGGATCAACTCGTGCTGCCGCTCGACGTGCATTCGGGGCGACAGGCGCGCGCCCTCGGCATGGTTTCTCGCCCGGCCAACGACTGGCGAGCCGCGCTGGAACTCACCCAGCGATGCAAGAGGCTCCGCCCCGACGATCCGGCTCGTTACGACTTTGCCTTCTTCGGGGTTGGGGCTTACGGCGAAGGGTTGGACACGCGCTTCACGGGGACGACCACATTCGAATCAACCTCTCCGCCGACGCTGCGGTAGCTCCGGTTGAAATACACGAGAGGCGTTCCCTCCGCTCCTTTTTCGATGGCAAGCACCTCGCCTAAGAGCAACGAGTGGTCGCCGGCGGGATAGACAGTGTAATGGGCGCAGTGAAACACGGCGAGGACATCTTCGAGAATGGGCGTTCCGTACGGGTCGATGCGATAGGCAATGGTCCCGAATTGTTCCTCGCTGGTGCGATCCGGGATGGCGAAGTGTTCAGACAGGTAGCCCTGCTCATCGGAGAGAACATGGACTGCAAAACGCTCGGCGTGAACGAGTATATCATGGGATTGCGCCTCGTAGCCCACGTTGAACGAAATGAGGGGCGGATCGAGGGAGACGCTTGTAAGCGAGCCGATCGTGATCCCGCGCATCTCGTCCTCCTCGGCAACAGTCACGACGGTCACCGCCGAAGGGACCTGGCGCATAGCCATACGCAGCATCTCGCCATCGATGTTTGTCAACATGGGCATACCCGAATCAGTCACGAAGGTGGGGGGTCATCTCAGGAAACGGCATGCTTCTCAACGAAGGGGTATGCCGTTGGGTTTCTGCCGGCACCCAAGACAACCGATCAAGAGAATACATCTTTTACACGGCTGAAGAACGACTTCCGCTCTCCCTCCAGGTCGGGCCGGGGCACAAACGAGGGAGAGTCTCGAAGTTCTTCCAGAATGCCCCGCTCTTCATCGGTCAGTTCACTCGGGGTCCAAACGTGGATGCGAACCAGTTGATCGCCACGCCGCCCGCCCTGCAACTCGGGCAGTCCACGGCCCCGCATGCGTAAGATCTTTCCGGGCTGCGTGCCGGGATCGACTTGAATGCGAGCGCGCCCCTTGAGGGTAGGCACCTCCACTTCGACCCCGAGCGCGGCATCAGGGAAGGAAATAAAACAATCGTGGTAGAGATCCAGCCCTTCGCGGATAAAGTCTTCGCTGGCGACCTCCTCGATCTCAATGCGCAAGTCGCCGGGACTGCCGCCCCGGATGCCTGCGTTGCCTCCCCCACGCATCGTGAGGTAGTTGCCTTCCATCACCCCGGCAGGGACGGAAATCGAGATCGTTTCCTCTCCCTTCTCACGGCCTTCGCCGCCGCAGTTACTACATTTATGCTCGATGACATGTCCTTCGCCCTGACAGGCAGGACACGCCCGCACGTTGACGAATTGCCCGAAAACGGACCGGGATACCTGGCGTAGTTCACCACTTCCATTGCACGTCGCGCACGTCGAGTAGCCGGCACTGCCTCCTTCCGCACCGCTGCCGTCACACACGTCGCAGCGCACATATTTGCGCACTTTGATCTTTTTCTCGACGCCTTCGGCAATCTCCTGAAGCGTCAGGGGAAGCTGGATGCGCAAGGCACTTCCTCGCCGGCCCCGTCCCTGTCCGCGCCCGGCGGTGCCGCCTCTGAAGAAATCATCGAAGATGCTGCCGGTAGCTCCGCCACCAAAGATATCGCTGAACGCGCTGAAGATATCGTTGATATCCTGGAAGCCGGCCCCGCCGCCAGCCCCGTTGCGTACCCCGGCATGGCCGAAGCGGTCGTAGCGAGCCCGCTTCTCGGCGTCGGAGAGCACTTCATAGGCTTCGGCGGCCTCCTTAAATTTGGTCTCCGCCTCTTTATTATCGGGGTTACGGTCGGGATGATACTGAAGGGCGAGCTTGCGGTAGGCCTTCTTCAACTCCTCCGCCGACGCCTTCCGATCAACGCCCAGTATTTCGTAGTAATCTCTCATGTGTATGTTATGGGTCACGGGGTATGCCGTCGCGGAACACCCCGGCACGTGATTTCGACACAGTCGGAAGAACGATTAGGCGGCTACCACGACCCTGGAATGACGCAGCACCCGGTCGCCCAGACGATAGCCTCGCTGGATCTCTTCCAGCACAACACCCGGCTCCGTTCCTTCCGGGGCCGGTAATTGCATGAGGGCTTCATGTTGGTTCTCGTCGAAGGGCTTGCCCACAGCTTCGATGTATTCTACCCCTAGTTTCGTCAGGACGTCCGAGAAGTTCTGGTACACGAGTTCGAGACCTTCCTTGAGCGCCTGGTAGGCCGGACCGCTAGCTTCCTGCTGTTCGGCCTGCGCCGAGGCGTCGAGAGACCGGCGAAAATCGTCCAGCACGGTTAGCAGGGGTTCGATGACCTGGGCCTGAGCACGCCGCCCCCATTCCGCCCGTTCCCGTTCTGTCCGGCGACGGTAATTTTGGTACTCGGCGGCCTGACGCAACAGTTGATCTTTTGTTTGTTCAAGCTGGAGCATCAGTTGTTGAGGGGTCTCTCCCGCCTGGTCGGTGGCCTCACCGGATACCTCCGGTTCTTCAGGCAAAGCCGCCTGTGCCTGTTCGACCGGCTCGCGGTTGTCTCCGGCATCCACCTCTCGAACTTGTCCGTTTACTTTCTTTTTGCTCATCTATCACAGGGTAGGTTGAATCCACGGGTTACTCACAAAGCGTAGCTCATCAAGGGAGGGCAGGACTGCTCAACAGGGTGGCCATGTTCTCGACCAGCGCCACCACGCGCTCGTAGTCCATCCGCATCGGTCCGAGGATGCCCACGGTGCCCACCGTTCCCCCGACTTTATACTGCGCCGTCACTATCGAGAACTTCTCGGCCTTTTCGTCGCTGTTCTCACTGCCGATGCTCACGATGGCGTGCCCCGGTTCCTCGGAAAACGCCGGATGCCGTCCTTCCATGAGCCGGACGATATAGCCTTCATCCTCAATCACTTCGATCAGGTGGCGCACATCCTCCATCTCCTGAAACTCGGGCTGCGTGATGATCTGCTGCGTACCGCCGTGACTCAGTCGTCCTGTGGGCGGCTCGTTGAACAACGTCGCCGACTCGTTCAAAATCAGGCGAACGATGCCCGTGCTATCATGGTCCAGGTCTCGAGTCCGGCTGGCATAGGTACGTCGAATCACGTCCAGCCGGAGTCCGGCAAGGCGCTCATTGAGGATGGCCACCACGCGGTCGATATCCCGGCGTTTCAGCGTCGCCTCGACTTCGAAGATGATCGTCTTGACGAATCCGCCCCGTACGCTGATAACGAACATGATGCGCGAGGAAGATAGTTGCACCACGTCCAACCGTTCCAGCACCCCCGTCGAGAGCCTCGGGCTGAGCACCACGCCGAGCAGGTTCGACATCTGTCCCAACAGGCGCGAACTCTCGCGAAACAGTTCCTCCGTATCTCCCATCAGTTGATCGACCTTCCCCTTGATCAACTTCTTTTCGATGATGGAGAGTTCGGGCGTAGCCATCAGTCTATCGACAAACGTCCGGTACCCCAGTTCGGTAGGCATCCGCCCGGCGGAGGTATAGGGATGGCCGAGGTACCCCCGTTCCTCCAGATCGCTCATGGTATTGCGGATGGAGGCGGGACTGAGCCCGAGCGGAAAGCGTTTGGCCAGCGTGCGCGAACCTACCGGCCCGGCCGTGTTAATAAAGCTCTGCACCACCAGACGCAGAATCTCCTGCTCCCGCACACTTAACGGATGATGATATGTAGCGTTCGAACCACTCACGATGGCACCTGGTTAGCAAAAGCCTTGCCGTCTTCTGTAAAATAGGACGAAACGGCAGCGTGCGCCAGCCTCGCCGTAACACGGCTCCAAACCACGGTCATCTTGACAGCAGCAAAGGGGCAACGTTCTACGGATAAACACCCACCGAACCGATTCACCCCGCGCGTTCACGGGTCCCATTTCGAGCCTTACGAGCGCTCATATTATCAACGGCTTAGCTCATACCTCCCTGCGGGTGCCCTAGTTTCGTTCGAATGCCCGTCCAAAGAATCTTCATCTCCAAAAGAAAAGCACCGCCCTGCGCATGCAGAACGGTGCTTTTCGGGGAGGAAGGCGGTGGCCTCGGCTACTTGACGCGAACGAATTCCGTCTCTCGCCTCAGGTGTATCTTGGCCCCGAACTCCGTGCTATAGTTCCGGTCATACACCTTCGAGAGCGGTGCCACGTTGAAGTTCGCCTCGGCCACCGTTGAGCGGACGCTGTAATTCGGGCGTCCATATTCATCTTCGTAATAATCTTCCTCGTAGTAGTCATCTCCGTAATACGGATCGTCGTACTCGTTGCCGTAATCCGAGTAGCCTCCATAGTAATAGGGGTCGTACTCATAGTAGGCCCCGCTGAACGACCCGTTGCCGTAGTCCAGCAGCCAACTTCGGTCTTCCGGCAGCAACGAAACCGGCACGTATCCCTGGAAATCATAGGGATCGAACAGATAGCTATGGCTGGACGAGACCACCCGCCCGCGTTGAAGATCTACCACACCGACGCGCATCCCGTGCGACCTGTTGTAGGCGTTGAGCACGAAGTCGTCGTAATACCGCGTCGAGATCAACTCGAAGCCCCGGTACGTATCGCCGACGATGAACACGTCGCGGTCGAAGGACACCTGCCCATCCCGATAAACGGTAGCCTGGATGCGGCTCAGCCGCTTCGGAATGTTATGCACCTCGCCGATAAACCGTCCGTTTTCATAGAGTTCGATCTTCTCGATGTAGATGTCCACATCGGCCCTGTTCGCCGTGGCGCTACGCAGCTCGTGATAGTAATAGGTGCGCACGTCGATCTGGGCCTGATGATAACTCCGCCCCCAGCCTGCATCCACGTAAATGACCTGCCGGTACTGATAGCGCGGCTTCCACCCGTGACGATGCCGATGCATCCACGGCCAGTACAGGTCGATATGGATGCGCGGCCTGACGATGAAGGGCTTGAAATACAGTTTCTTCTTGCGATGATACCGCCGTTTCCAATGCTTACGACGATACCGGTGGTTGCTCTCGTACTGCGCCTGCCAGTTATCCCGCCGGACGTACCGCACCGAACGGCGATTGCCACCCTTTCGGCCACGCGATGAACGATCTACTCGCCGGTCGCTGGACACGTCTCGGCGGCGCGGCGTTCGAGAAACGGCACCGCCCCGTCCCTGACGCGTATCTTGCCGACGGCCCTGGCGTGCCTTGTTGCGAGACTCCTTTCTGGAATCGCGGCCCCGGTTGTCTTCCACCTTACGGTTGCGCGAGCGCTGTGCTTTATCCGTCCGCCCCCCCCGAACGACATCTCTTCCACGGGAGCGTTCGTGGTTGTCTCTATCTACGCGCCCCTTCTGGCGATCCGAACGGCCTTTCCCCCGCTCGACGCGATCCTTGCCTCGATCAACACGGCCTTTCTGCTTCCCGGAACGGGTCCCGGATGCTTTCCGCTCGGTTTTGGCCCCTTTCGCGCGCGTCCGCGTATTCTTCCGCGATGTTTCAACCGTCCGCGTGCGTGTCTTGGTGCGATTACCCCGCGATGTCTTCGCCTGACGCGACGGTTTCCGGGAAGTCGTCCGCGAGGTCTTTGCACGGTCTGTACGGGTCTTCGTCTTGCCACGCGAGACCTTCGCCTCACGGGACCGCGTTCGGGAGGTTCTCCGTGACGCCTTCGACGACCGCGACTGGCGCCCCGCCCTCGCCGTCGGCTTGTTCTTCTTTCGGCTCTGCCTGCTCGTCCTGGCAGCGGTGGATTTGTTCTTCTGCTCTACGCGTGATGTCTTCGCCCTGCCCGTTCGGTCTCGCTTTCGCTGACGCGATTGCGCCGAGGCATCCGGTGCCACCACGACCATGCTGAGAAGCAAGACGAGAAGCGTGATCCAGCGCCCGATTCTCACTGCTGTAAAGGTACTCATAATAGATCCTCCGGTTAATACAAACGTCTGGGGCGCACGGAGCTCCAAGGCTTGCAAACCGAAGAACTATAGAAAGACATGCCAATTTTTTACCCTGTCTCCAAATCGCCTTGGATGGGCGGGGAGGCAGGAATGAGGCGCAACATTACCACGGTGGATCCGCTTCAACTGTCCATTTTAACATACAATCTTAGCGCCTAAACCTTACAAGCCAGCCGCCTTTTCGTCCTGATAGAAGCGCCTGTTTCTACGCCGCCACGCCCCATACCATCGTGCCGCCGATGTGGGCCGTCCAGGCCACCAGCACCGCCGCCGCCAAAGCAATCAAGGCCACAACAATACGCGCAATGAACGGATCGTTCAGGCTATCCTTCGGCGCGGTGCGCCGCTCCAGCCACCACGGCAAAACAACCAGCGCGACGAGCGCCACACCGGTGACGATGAGCGTATAGAGCGCCATCTCCTCGTGCATTTCCACAAGCTCTTCAACGATAGGGGTCCCTTCCGACTGTTCTTCCATGGCTTCTCCTGTGAAATACGCGAAGAGGCCGCCGCCCATGCCGAAGGTGAACAAGAACAGCGCACAGCGACGCCAGAACGTTGTGCCTCGAAGGCACCACAGCCACGTCGCCAGAGCCGCCAGCAGGATCAACGCCAGAGGAAAATGAACAGCCAGCGGGTGCAAAACGGGAATGTCGTATTGAAAAACACTTTCCATAAAAAAGGAGGCCGTTGCCGACAACGTAATCAGGTCGAAGGATGGAAACTAGCGCAACATAACACGCAGCCTGCCTGCGAGCAAGCGTGACATGCCGTCCGGATTTTTGCAACCACACCACGGCTGGCGCGTAGCTGCCCTACACCCTATTTTGATCGGGCTACGCTGTTATCGACCACGCAAACTATGTCGGCCTACCGACGCGTCCTATGCGCTTTTTTTCGACCTTATTAGCCAGCATCCTGGGAACGCTGCTCGCCCTGGGTCTCGTGTTTTTCATCGGTTTTCTCTTCCTGATGGCCCTGGCGGCCTCGTCGAGTACGACGCCGGTCGTGCGCTCCGGCTCGGTGCTCGTCCTCAACCTGGCCGGTCCCATCCCCGAGCAGGTCTCCGACGATCCCTTTGCCCAAGCCTTCGGCGGCGAAGCCCCCTTCGACCTCTACGATCTCAAACGCGCCCTGCAAAAAGCGGCTGTTGACGACCGCATCGACGGAGCGTGGCTCCAGCTTCGCGGCGTCTCGGCTTCGTGGGGCACGTTGCAGGAGATCCGCGAAGCTTTGCTCGCTTTCAAAGAAAGCGGCAAACCCCTGATCGCCTCCAGCGACGAGTACATGATGGCCGAAGACGAATACTTCCTGGCCAGCGCCACCGATAGTGTCTTTGCCTCGCCCGAAGCCTTTTTCGAATTCAACGGCTTCTATATGGACGTGATGTTCTTCAAGGAGATGCTCGACAAGCTGGACGTCGAAGCTCAGATCGTCCGAGCGGGCAAGTTCAAAGGAGCCGTAGAGCCATTCTTCAGGGAGGATCTTTCGGAGGCGAACAAAACGCAACTGAGCGCCCTGCTCGAATCGCACAACAGCGTCTTCCTGGATGCCGTCGCCGACAGTCGGGGCCGCCCTGCGCCCGAGTTCCAACGCCTGATCGAACAGCAGGCCTCTCTTACCACAGCGGAGGCCTATGACACCGGCTTACTCGACGGCCTGTTGTTCGAGGACCAGGTGGCAAACGTCCTGAAAGAACGCCTGGGCCTCGATGAAGAGGACAAGCTCCGACGGGTGGGCATCAAAGCGTACGCACGTGTGCCCGCCTCGGAAGCCGGACTCAAAACCGGTAACAAGGGGGAGATTGCCGTCGTGTATGCCGTGGGCACCATCCTGAGCGGCAAGAGCGCCAGCGGGATCCTCGGGTCGGTGACCTTCAACAAGGCCATGCGGGAGGCCCGCGAGAGCAAACGTGTGAAAGCCGTCGTCCTTCGGATCAATTCGCCGGGCGGCTCGGCATCCGCCTCAGACGCCATGTGGCGCGAGATTTCCCTGACCGCTGCGGAGAAGCCCGTCATCGTCTCGATGGGCGATGTGGCCGCCTCCGGGGGGTACTGGATTGCTACCGCCGCCGACACCATCGTCGCCGACCCGCAAACCATCACCGGCTCTATCGGAGTCTTCAGCCTTTTCTTTGATCTCGGTACGTTCCTCGAAAGCAAAATCGGCATCACCACCGACGGCGTGCGCACCAGCACCTATGCCGACATGTTCTCGGGTATGCGCCCGCTCTCAGACGACGAGCGCGCCGTGCTCCAGCGTTCGACCGACGCCACGTACCGGTCCTTCTTGAAAAAGGTAGCCGACAGCCGGGGGCTCGACGTAGCCGAGGTGGATTCCATCGGACAGGGGCGCGTTTGGACCGGCGCGCAAGCCCTGGAGATCGGGCTGGTGGACATCCTCGGCGACATGGACACCGCCATCCGGATCGCCGCCGAACGGGCGGGATTAGACGAAGGCACCTACCGCACCCGCCTGCTGCCCAAACCCCGTACCTTTATGGACGACTTGAACGACGCCCTCAGTGCAGGTCTTGCACACACATGGCAGCGCCTCCACACGACACCTGTCGAACGCACCCTGGTGCGACAGATGCAGCTCCTGGAGCAACTCGTCGAGATGCAAGGCACCGTGCAGGCCCGTCTGCCGATGGATCTACGCATTCACTGAGAAGGGCATGGCCGACCGGCCTTGAGTAGTATCGGGTTTGTCCATTAAAAAACCCTTAGCGGCCCGCAAGCCCTAAGGGTTTTCGTCATGACATCAAGCCACGAGATGAAATCCTGTCTTTCAGCCTATGCCGCCTGTGCGAGCACTTGTTCTAATGAGAACGTCCGAATGCGAAATACGATGCGGCTGCCTTCCAGCTTGACCTCCAGTCCGGGGCGTTCGAGGGCTCTGGGCATGAGTCGCATCCAGGCAATATCTACAGCGGCGTCTACGAGTTTCTCGGGATCGATTGCAGCGGAATGGGTAAACACGCGCTGTTCCCAGGCAATGCCTCCTCCGGGTACTCTTCGGAGGTGCTTTCTCATGTGTTCGTGTGCAGTCATGGCTCAAATACTGCTCAGATGCTCTGCTTTTTTCTTCTTCACTTCCAGCAACATGTTGATGCGCTGCGTGACGAGATTGGCTTCGATCGCTTCAATCCTGCGCTCGTTTCGTCCTCTTTCTTTGAGTACAATCTCTCCGGCCAGCGTATAGGTTAGCCCGAGCTCGAACACGCCGTGTTTACGAAATACGTGGCGCGTCTGGCCGAGAGGATCGCGGTAGGTTAGCAGCGTACAGTCCGTATTCTGATTGTGCTGTACGGCGATCAATTCATCGCTTTCGAAGTCGCTATGGACCTGTGTCGATGTGCACGCGCCTAACAGGAACGGCACCAGAGCAAAGAGGACAGCTATGCGTTTCATGGTCATGATGGGGGTTTGAGTAGCGCATGTTGGGCTTGCGCAAAGCAAGTGCGTTCGGCATAGAAGCGCTTGGTTGTTCAGGGGTCGGTTCCATCCCCGGTAGGTCAATCACCGTGCCAACATCGGCGAGCGCTCTACGGGGAGGTGTGTATCATCGATTTTGCATCGATATTCTTTATAAACAAGGGACAAGAACGAAGCCAGGCCCTGTGATAGTCGGAAAGATGCACATCCGGTGGAAAAACTTGCCTCATCCAACCCGAGGTAGCGGCGACACCCGCCCGTAATCCGCTGCGCGGCGGAGCACTTTCCGGTAGAGCGCAAGAGCGCCCAGCATATTCTGGCTCTCTTCCAGCGCTTGCTGGAGATTGTCTTCCAGAGAAAGATCAAGCTGCCTGAGGTGTTGGATCCGGTTTACGACGTTATCCAACTGGGCATCGAGTTGATGATCTGTAAGCGCAACCATGGCGACCTCCCAAGGGGCTATCTTCCTGTTACTTACTAGTATCGGGGAGCCGTCCCAGATCTGAAATAGGTAGAGTCCCCCTTTTGAAATGGGAAGGTTTCCGAATCCACGGATGGGGAATTTTCCTAGGCCATCCATCACGACTTTTGCGGAGGATGCAGAACAAATGACGGACTGCATCGTGGAGAAAAATCCACCCATGAATGAACCGAAGATCGCGGTATCACGATGACTATCCGTCGCGCCCGCCCCGACGAAGCCGCCCCCCTGACGACCCTGGCTCATGCGGCCAAACGGTACTGGGGCTATCCGGAACGCTGGATTCAACGGTGGAAGGAGGAGCTGACGTTTACGCCCGCATTCATCCGCCGGAGCGAGGTGTTTGTTGCCGCCGAAGGAGACGACATCGTAGGCGTCTACGCGCTCGACGGCTCCGGCGAAAAGCAAAGCGTTGAGCACTTCTGGGTACACCCCGAGGCCATGGGGGACGGCATCGGACGCGCCCTGTTCGAACACGCCGTGCACCGGGCCGGGACTCTGGGGGCTACCTATCTGGAGATCGAAGCCGATCCGAACGCCGTGGGCTTCTACGAACGTATGGGAGCCCGGCGCGTTGGCC
Source organism: Rhodothermales bacterium (assembly GCA_046756545.1). Taxonomy (GTDB): domain Bacteria; phylum Bacteroidota; class Rhodothermia; order Rhodothermales; family JBHHWM01; genus JBHHWM01. Next base: position 18,848 of record JBHHWM010000045.1, read on the forward strand.
AGCGGGTGTACCGGCTCGAAGGGAAACCGCGTGTGCTGCCGGTTTTGACCATAGACATCGGCCCGACGGCCCCCGTAATATAAACAGCACCCTTCTCAACCGGCTTTGCCACCGGCATAGAGACGAGACGTTGAGATAGCAAAAACGCCTCGTCTCTCCTTCTCCCCGATTCGTCTTACCTTCGCCAGAAGGAAGGCATAAAGAGAATGAGAACGGTGAAAATCTCCAGCCGTCCGGCCATCATCAAAATGGACATGATCCACTTGCCGATATCGGGCAGGTGGGCGTAGTTCTCCGTGGGGCCGAACATCCCGAACGCCGGTCCGATGTTGCCTACCGAAGAAATAGACACCCCGACGGCACTGAGCAGGTCGTAGCCCAGGAGAGCCATTACGGCTGTGCCAAAGGTGACGGAGGCGATGTAGAGCACGATGAAGGAAAGCACATTGCGCATCACGTCCCGTGGCACCACGGTTCCATTGAGGCGAACAGGCATGACGGCCCGGGGATGAATGAGTTGCCGGATTTCTTTGAACGAATTTTTGAAGACCAGCACGTGCCGAATGACCTTCACACCGCCGCCGGTCGAACCAGCCATCCCCCCGACGAAGAACAGCAAAAAGAGGACGCCGAGGGCCAGGGGCGGCCAGATTTCGTAATCCGCCGTTCCGAAGCCGGTTGTTGTGATGATGGCAACAGCCTGAAACGCGCCATAACGCAGGGCTTCTATAAACGAGGTATACCCGGTAAAAGCCGCTTCGACATGCTCGGCACGGGGGAGTGCAGCAACCAGAGGCTCCCACATGGCCAGTGAAATAATCAGCGTCGCACCCAGCACGATGGCGGTGTATACCTTGAATTCTGTGTCTTTGACCACCGTGACGACCTGGCCGCGCAACAGGCGATAATGGAGAGCAAAGTTGACACCGGCCAGATACATAAAAAGGGTAATGACCCAATCGACATAGGCCGAGTTATAGTCGGCGACCGAACCGTTCTTCGTCGAGAACCCGCCGGTGGCCATCGTCGCAAACGCGTGGTTGACGGCATCGAAAAAGCTCATAGCGGGCGAGAGCATAACGACCTCGACGACCGTGATACCGACGTAGATGTACCACAGGCGCTGGGCCGTTTCGCGCACGCGGGGAGTCAGCTTGTCGGCAGACGGCCCCGGCACTTCGGCCTTAAAGAGCTGCATCCCCCCCACGCCGAGGATCGGCAGGATGGCGAGCGTCAACACGATGATGCCCATGCCGCCGAGCCAGTGCGCCAGGCTGCGCCAGAACAGAAACGCCTTCGGGAGGTCTTCGATGGCAGGCGTATGTGCGCCCCCTAGAATGGTAGCCCCTGTCGTCGTGAAGCCGCTCATCGTCTCGAAGAAGGCGTCGGTGTAGGAGCCGAGCACCCCGCCCAGCACAAAGGGCAGTCCTCCCATCAACGAGAGCACCAACCAGGCCAGTGCTACGATAGCGAAGCCTTCGCGCACGCGCAGATCATACGGGTGCCGGGGGCCGCCGAAACCATACCAGGCTCCCCCGCCCAGAGCCATCGACAGCAACGCCGACAGGCCGAAGCTCCACCACGACGCCTCGCCATAATACAGACCCACGACCATGGGTATCAGCAGCGCGATACCCAGAAAAAACAGCAGGGTACCGAGCGTGCTGATGACGGCTTTTACATTGAGAACCATGTGTAGTACGGATGGTGACTTGCAGGCATAGGATTGAGACGATGCATCGGAGAAACGACGCATCGAGGAAGGGTTCGCCGCTTGTTTGTTCGTCGATTCATCGTTTCGCCAACTCCTCGGTTCCGCGTGGTGACCAAGGAAACAACCGAGTTACTTATCAAAATAGCGCTCCGCCTCGGCGATATGACCGGGCAGCACAAACACGATGCTGAGATCACCGGCCTTGATATGCGTCTCCCCCGTCGCCACTTCCACGTCCCCCTTCGCATGCTGGACGGCCCCGATCAGGATGCCTTTCGGCAGGTCCAGTTCCTTGAGCGGCTTGCGAGTAATGGGGGCCTTCTTGACGGCCTCGATTTCCAGAATCTCTGCATCGAGCCCGTGGATGGTGGCCACGCTGAGCACATGCTTGCCACGCAGAAAGCGAAGCACTTCGCGAGAAACCGCCCGCTTTTTGCTCACCGCAGCGTCCAGCCCGATGGACTGGCTGATCGGGATATACGCCCCTTTCGAAAGCAGCGCCACCGTCTTCTGCACCCCCAGGTGTTTCGCGATCAGGCAGGTGACGAGGTTCGATTCTTCATCTTCCGTGACGGCCACGAAAGCATCCATCTCGCCCAGCCCCTCCAGAGCCAGCAAATCGATGTCCGTGGCATCGCCGTGAATGACGAGAACGTCCTCCAGTTCTTCGGCAAGCTGTTCGGCAACCTCGCGGTCCGGCTCGATCAGTTTCACCCGCTTGTGCTTCACGCCGCTCAGGTGCTGCGCGATCTTGACACCCACCGGCGTTCCTCCAAGCACCATAATGTGTTGAATGCGCGCATCACTCTTGCCCATAAAGCGGGCCACGTGGGGTATTACCTTGGGCCGCGCCATCACGAAGACCTGGTCGCCGCGCCGTATCCGCTCGTTGCCGCGCGGCAGGATGGTTCGGATCCCCCGGCCAATGGCCATAATCCGAAATGTAAGATGCTCATTCTCCAGCGCCAGGTCTCGAAGCGACTTGCCGATAACCGGTGAGTTGCGGTCGATGCGCATACCCACCAACTGGATGCGCTCCCGGCAGAAAGTCAACACGTCGGTGGCGCTGGTCCGGCGGATGAGGCGCACCACCTCGGCTGCCGTGCTCTCTTCAGGATGAATGATCAGGTCGATACCGAAGTCCTTGGCACGAAGCACCGACTTGCTGTCCGAGAGTGCGTCGGAGCGAACACGCGCTACGGTCGTCTCTACGCCGATCCGGTCGGCCATCATGCACGCGATGATGTTGACTTCGTCGATGGCGGTCACCGCTACCAGCATATCGGTCTGTTGTACGCCGGCCTCATCGAGCAATCTACCCGAGGTCCCGTTGCCTTGCAGGGTCATCACATCAAGCTTCTCACGGACGGCTTCGAGGGCCTGGGCATCGGTGTCGATGACCACCACGTCGTGCTGCTCACGGGCCAGGATCTGCGCCACGTCAAACCCGACTTCGCCGGCCCCAATAACGATAATTCTCATATCAACAACATGGATCTATGGGAAAAGTGGTCCGTGAAGAGACTGGAAGACCTGCCTCTTCTCCTTTCTTTGAGATAAGACGAAACCGTGAGGAACAAAGGTTCAGTAGTACATAGCGGTTCCGGGTTTTGCATGGAGCGATTGCACCGCCGGGGTATGGTTTTTTCATCCTTCGACTACTCACAAAAACTGCGCTTCCCAGGGAAGATACCCCGCCGATTTTCGTATTACAAAAAGCTTTCCTTTCGAGACACTCTATACGACACCAAGCGAGATCTAGATCGAAATGACCCTCCTCGGAGCAAGCTCCGAAGTATCCGTCTAAGGAATAGGTTGCGTTTACTACGCTTTGCTCCGTGAATCTCTTCCGAAACCCTGTATCCGAGTGCAGGACAGAATACCCTACGCAAGCCTTGACTCTAGACCACAGTCCAGTGTTTATATTGATCAGAACCTCCATCAAAGTGGCTATGCATCCGCTATGAAGATAGGTGAGATCGCTAAACAGGCAGACGTCAACATAGATACCGTTCGCTACTACGAGCAGCGAGGGCTTCTCCCGGAACCGCCTCGGCGTCCTTCCGGATACCGGGACTATACCCAGGATTACATCGCCCGCATCCGCTTCATCAAACGGACCCAGGAACTGGGCTTCTCCCTGAGGGAAATCGACGAGTTACTTTCTATCAAAGTAGATCTAACGAAGATCATAGGCACGGTGAAACGCTTTGTCGAACAGAATATCGCGGAGGTTGAAACAAAAATCGGCGAATTGCAAAGCATCAAAGGGGCCCTCCAAAGCCTATCCAGTCTGTGCGACGGTGGCACAGCACCGATCAGCGAATGCTCCATTCTTGCCGCATTAGAAGACGAAAGTAGTAACGACTGTTCAGAAACCTGAGAATACACGAGCCATGCGTACAAAACGTAAAATCGAGGTCTTCAGTGCTGGATGCCCCTTTTGCGAGGAGAGTATTCAGCAAATCCAGGAGGCGGCTTGCTCATCCTGTGAGGTAGAAGTGCTGGACTTGCAGCAGGAGGCCGTAGCGGAGCGTGCCCGGCGTCTCGGAATCCGCTCTGTTCCGGCGGTCGTCATCGACGGTGTGCTGGCAGACTGTTGTAGCGGACGGGGGCCTGATCTTGCCATCTTAAGGGCTGCCGGACTGGGTTCGCCATGCTTCCAATCAGGAGTGAGCGAGCGATAACCTTGGACGCATCCTCCTTATGAAAAAAAGGGCCCTGACGTTATTGCTGGCTGCCGTCGTCCTTCTGGCACTCGTGGCGCTCTATCGATATGGCAGAGGGCTCTGGTATCCCGTGTATCTGAAAGTGAAAGGCAAACGCACCGTCGCCGAAGCCGTCGAACGCTATGCTCCGGGCGCGATAGCTCGATTGAAACCTTACTTCGAGCAGGCCAGCATCGCGTTCCTTCCCCAGGAGATCACCCTCCTGGCTATGAAGGAAGAAAGGCAACTCGAACTGTGGGCCAGAGACGCCGCGAGCGCGTTCACCTTCATCCGCAGCTATCCGATCCGTGCCGCCAGCGGAGACCTCGGCCCCAAACTCCGGGAAGGTGATCGCCAGGTACCCGAGGGGATGTACCGTATCGTCGCGCTCAACCCCAACAGCAGGTACCATCTCTCAATGAAGCTCAACTATCCCAACGCGTTTGACCTCCACCACGCCGAGCGTGAAGGACGTACAGCGCCGGGGTCGGATATCTTCATTCACGGAAAAGCGGTGTCGATAGGCTGCCTGGCCATGGGCGACCCGGCCATTGAAGAACTCTTCGTGTTGGT
>JBHHWM010000046.1:0-23723 GCA_046756545.1 Rhodothermales bacterium
GTTCGACAGTAAATTACGAGCGAGGAGTTGTCTCATCATTATAGGCACAGAGGGCTTATGGCAAAGGACAAGGCAGAAAACCTGGCGCAGGAGATAGAAAACGGGCAGGAAAAAAAGGAGAAGAAGAAAAAGCTCAGCAAGGCGGTGTATCTCGAAGAGTTGGCCAAGCTCCACGTCAAGCTCGCCAAGCTGCAACGCTACATCCGAACGCAGGAGCTCAAGGTGGTGGTGCTTTTCGAAGGGCGCGACGCCGCCAGCAAAGGCGGCACCATCAAACGCATCACCGAACCGCTCAACCCGCGCGTCTGCCGCGTCGTGGCCCTCGACAAACCGACCGAACGCGAACAGACGCAGTGGTACTTTCAACGCTACGTGTCTCACCTACCGGCTGCCGGCGAGATGGTGCTCTTCGACCGAAGCTGGTACAACCGCGCCGGCGTCGAACGCGTGATGGGCTTCGCCACCGACGACGAATACCGCGAGTTCTTACGCTCGTGCCCCATGTTCGAACGTCTGTTGATCAACTCCGGCATCATCCTGATCAAGTACTGGTTTTCGGTGAGCGCCGGAGAGCAAGAACGCCGTTTCAAAAAACGCATCAAAGACCCCACCAGACGCTGGAAGATCAGCCCGATGGACCTGGAGTCGCGCGCGCGATGGGTGGAGTATTCCCGCGCCAAGGACCAGATGTTTCTCTACACCGACATCCCGCAGGCCCCCTGGTACGTGGTCGATTCCAACGACAAGAAGCGCGCCCGGCTCAACTGCATCCATCACCTGCTGAGCATGATCGACTACGAGGATATCGACCCCCCACCGATCAAACTGACCGAGTTGCAAGGCGACATCGGCTATCTGCGCCCTCCGATGGACACGCAGAAGTTCGTCCCCGACCTCTACTATTAAGCTAACTGCACGCCCTGGCCTTTGCCCTTCGGTCTGCTACTACCTCAACAACGCTGATACCCACAAGAATCAGCACCAGGCCCCACAAAAGCACGTAGCCATGGACCGGCAACACGAGCTCCCCGCGAATCAGCCAGGCGGCGAGCACGAATCCGCCACAGAGGTTGATGCTGATCGCGCCGCCCAATCCTAGTCCTTTGGCAGTGTCGTTACTGCGAAAGCGCTCCAGCATCAGGGCGAGGCCGATGCCAAAGAGCACACCGCCGAGAATATTGGCATAGAAAGCAGGTTCTGCCTCGGGGATGCCCAGCATGGCTACGAGTTGGGCGGGGAAGACGATCAGGAGGAGGCCTAACAGCAGATTGATGAGGCCATCCACGGTGAGCAACGTGGAGCGTTTCATGGATACAGTACGGTTTATTGAGAAATGCGCGGCATACAATCGCAAATCGGATAATACACCGTAATCAACACCAAAGACCAGAACAAGGCTTGCATACGCTTGTAGATTAACCCAATGATCACAGGATTGACTTGCTTTTGCTGTTCATCCTGTTATCTTACATCGATGTCAAGTATGATTGAAGAGCCGGTTTTACACCGAAGGTAGCGGGAAGTGCTTTGCTTGCCCCGCTACGGCGCGTCTCATCGCAGGGCAGACGCCCACATTATAGCGCCTCAGGCGCTTGACTGTCTTCCGGTCCACCAGGACCTCGCTCGTCTGCCCACAGCGTCTTTCTTCCGGTTCGCACCCAGCCACCGTATGAACGTGGCGCGACGGTGCTCGATGGCCTGACCAGCCGCGCTGGTCCCTACTGAAGGCCATGTCTTCTATTGCACACCCAGACCGATAGATAGCATCGGCTGGCTTGGCACGATGACGCCCCGTCATCGACACCGCAAAACGAAGCATAACTACCGGGTACGGCACCTGAGCCGTGGGCCGCAAAAGACAGCGAGCCCTCAGTCTGCGTGTTGTCCTGTATGCAATCAGGCTGCGGCTCCAGGCCACAGCCCTATGCCGGTATTGCCTGAACGAATATGAGGACTGTCTATGCCTGTAGTTCCACGCAAAGCGAAGTTTTTTACCCTCCGCAACATTCACCTGCTCCCTCAATTCCAACTCCTCACGCCCGACGAACGCTTTGCGTTGGAGGTGGTGGGGCACGTACTGCCTTTCCGGGTCAACAACTACGTCGCCGACGAACTCATTGACTGGACGAACATCCCAGACGACCCCATCTTCCAACTCACCTTCATGCAAAAGCGGATGCTGCACGAGGAACACTTCCGCCGTATGGCAGATGCACTCCGGCGCAACGCGTCCAAAACCGAAATCGAGGCGCTGGCCACGGAGATCCGCTTGCAACTCAACCCGCATCCGGCAGGCCAGATAACGGCCAACGTGCCACTACTCGACGACGAACGTGTACCCGGCCTCCAACACAAGTACCGGGAGACCTGCCTCGTCTTTCCGGTCAACGGCCAGACGTGCCACGCCTACTGCACGTTCTGCTTCCGATGGCCCCAGTTTGTCGGGATGACCGATCTCAAGTTTGCCACGGACGAGTCGCGGCGTTTCCAGACGTACCTGCGCCGGCACCCCGAAGTCACCGACGTGCTGCTCACCGGCGGCGACCCCATGATCATGTCAGCCCGCAACCTGGCCGCTTACATCGAGCCGTTGCTGGGGGCTGGCTTTGATCATATCCAGACGATCCGCATCGGCACCAAATCGGTGGCCTACTGGCCATATCGCTTTGTGACCGACAAAGACGCGGACGATGTGCTACGTCTGTTCGAGCGCGTGGTAGCCTCCGGTAAGCACCTGGCCGTGATGGGTCACTACAACCACTGGAAAGAACTCTCGACGCCCGTAGCGCAAGAAGCGGTCCGCCGCATTCGCTCCACAGGCGCTGAAATCCGGACCCAGTCACCGCTCATCCGGCACATCAACGATGACCCCCAGGTGTGGGTGCGCATGTGGCAAGAGCAGGTGCGGCTCGGCTGTATCCCCTATTACATGTTCATCGAGCGCGATACCGGAGCGAAGCATTATTTCGCCGTACCGCTGCACCGAGCATGGGAAATCTACCAGCAGGCTTATCGGCACGTGTCGGGGCTAGGCCGGACGGTGCGGGGACCGTCGATGTCGGCGTATCCGGGCAAAATAGAAGTGCAGGGCATCACAGAGATTTACGGCGAAAAGGTCTTTGTCCTGTCGCTCTTGCAGGCCCGGAACCCGGATTACGTGAAGCGTCCGTTCTTTGCCCGGTATGATCCGGAAGCGACCTGGCTGACGGATCTGAAGCCCGCCTTCGGAAAAAGGCAATTTCCGTTCGAGCGGGATGTAGTCGCGTTACCGCCCACACGGACCAACGGCAAGGGATCAACCGCCGACGCACTACAGAGCCACGGCTCTCGTGTAATCAAACCGGCACGGCCCGGTACGCCCAACACCCCCCAGATGTCATGAAAAAAATAGAAGCATTCGTCAAACCCTTCACGCTGGAGGCTATCAAGGCAGCCCTGGCGGAAGCAGACGTGGAGGTCTTCCGCATCCTGCAAGCCCAGGAACTAAGCCACGAGCGCACCCACGCGGAAGTCTATCGCGGCACGGAGTACGAAATCGATGTGGCACCGAGGGTGCTTATCGTCGTGCTTGTAGAAGACGAACGTACCGACGCGGTGATCCGACTCATCCAGGAGGCCGGGCAGACCGACCACCCCGGCGATGGGCGGATTATTGTCACGTCGGTAGAGCAACTGGTGCACGTCGATGAGGGCGAACTCGAATTGCAAGAATGAGCAGGGGGTTGACGTGCCTTATCGGAATCGTGCAGCGTACATACGGGAAGTGGCGTATGGGCTTATTACCCTCGCCGTGGCAAGCGCAACGTCACTCTTTGCGCAAGACCTCGATCCCCCCGTGCTGAACGAAGGCGCGTCAGAGCAAGTCGCCACGGCGGGGTATTACACCCTCTCGTGGACTCTGCCCGCCGGCACCGACGGCGACGAAGCGCCCCTCTTTGAACTGGTCGAGACCTCCGATGCAGGCTTTGCCGATGCCCATCCTCGTTACCGGGGACCCGACCTGGCCACGACGATCAGCGGAAAGGCAGATGGGACGTATTTCTACCGCGTCCGCCTCGTCGGCGAAGCCGCAGGACGAGCCGGAGCGTGGAGCAACACCCACCGGGTCGTCGTCGCGCACCACCCGCTCAGCCGGGCTTTTGCTTTCCTGATCGTCGGGGCGCTGGTCTTCGCTGCCACACTGGGAGTGATTCTATATGGACATCACCGCGAGCGCCGAGGGACGTCGGCCCGCACGGCCTGATCATCCTCTCCCGATGCTCCTTTTGATTTATAGGCATGGTTAACGAAGCCATCTTAACACCCTCGCTTGCAGCCGTTCTGCTGGCCGCCTTCAGCATCCTCTGGGTCTTCCTCGGATGGTGGTGGGGGCGGCACTCCACGGAACTGGAAGATTACATGCTCGCCGGCCGGAAGGTCGGGCTGGCGCTGGGCACGGCAACCGCGATGGCGACGTGGGTCACCAGCAACACGACGATGGTGGCCCCTCAACTCACCTATCAGTTGGGCATCTGGGGCATGTTGGGATACTCACTCGGTGCGATTGGCCTGTTTCTCTTTGCGCCGATGGCAGCCCGGATCCGCCGGCTCATGCCGGGCGGCTTTACCAGCGGCGACTTTATCCGGCTGCGATACGGGCCGCTGGCCTGGCGCGTCTTCCTCGTCATCTCCCTCATCTACAGCGCCGGCTGGCTGATCAGCCTGGGCATGGCCGGGGGCCTCTTGATCCAGGCCCTGAGCGGTATCCCGTACTGGATCGGGATGACCGTGATCCTCGGCATCTGCGTGATCTACACGCTCCTTGGCGGCCTACGCGCGGTGATCGGAACGGACTTCGTGCAGACGCTCGTGATCATCACCGGCATCGTCATCCTCGGCATCCTGACGATCCGGCACATCGGCTTCGAGGAGATGCACGCCACGCTCTCCGAAGAACGGCCGGAACTGTTGAACCTGCTCATGCCCGCCGCCCTCATGTTCTTGTTCAACAACCTCCTCTTCGGCGTCGGCGAGATCTTCCACTCCAACGTCTGGTGGAGCCGGGCTTTCGCCTTCGACGAAGGGGTGGGCTTCAAGGCCTACCTCATCGCCGGGCTGTTCTGGACGCCGATTCCCATCGCGGCGGGCTTCATCGCGCTCGGTGCGCCGGCCCTCGGTTTCAACGTGCCGCGCGCCGACATGGTCGGTCCGCTGATGGCGGCCAATCTCTTGGGTGCTACCGGGGCGGTGCTGGTCTTCATCATCGTGTTTTCGGCCCTGGCCTCCAGCCTCGACTCGCTGCTGGCCGCTACGAGCGACCTGATTGTAGAGGATATCTACAAAAAGCATCTTCGCCCGGATGCCTCGCCGGAGCGCATGCGCCGCGCGGCTGCCGCCACGACGTTGCTCCTGGGCCTGGTGACGTGGCTGGTGTGCCTGCTGAACCTGACCACGCTGGCGAGCCTGCTTCACTTTACGGGCGCGTTCGTGGCCAGCACGATCTGGCCCATCGCCGCCGGGCTCTACTGGAAGCGAACCAACCCCGGCGGGGCGACCCTGGCGATGGTGCTCGGCAGCACCGTGGGGCTGGCCGCCTACCTCGTGATCGGCTTTTACGTAGCAGCGCTCGTGGGCGCGGCGGTCTCTATGCTGATCGTCCTCGTGAGCACCGTGCTGCGGCCATCTGCCTTTGCCTGGGAGACCCTGCGCGAAGACGTCCCTGCGTCCGCGCCTTCAACCGTTTGACGGAGGCGTCCTATGACCGTATCGGTTTCCTTCTTGACTATTATCGTGCTGACAGCGCTCGCTGCCAGCGCACTGGCCCCCATCGTTTTCCTGTTTTTTCTCATCCGTGACTGGCGAAGAGGTGAGCTATGGTAACGACTGAATCCTTACACCCCCTGCTCGAACGTCCCGTTGAAGTGCGCAGTGGCGTTACTGGGATCGAGCGGCCCCTGGCTTTGATGGAGGCCGTGCCCCAAGACCCCGAACCGCTTCTCGCCCTGGCGAACCGTCATGTCGTCTCGGCGCGGCAGTTCGACCGGGCCACCCTCATACAACTGTGCCGGCTCGCGGCCAACCTCGAAACGAAGCCCGCCCTCTTGCATCTGCCGCTGACGGGCAAGATCATGATCACAGCCTTCTACGAGCCCAGCACGCGCACCCGCCTGTCGTTCGAGAGCGCCTGGCACCGCCTCGGCGGCGACGTCATCTCCATCACCGATCCCTCGACCACCGGCATCGCCAAAGGTGAGAGCCTGCGCGACGTCGCCGAGATGTTTAGCAACTACGCCGACGTGGTGGTGCTGCGAGACAACAACGAAAAGGCCGTTTACGAGACGCTGGAAGGACTACGGATTCCCATCATCAACGCCGGCAACGGCGTCGACGAACACCCAACGCAGGCGCTCGCCGACCTGTACACGATCTTCAAGAGGCGTCCGGAGCTCACCCGGTCTGACCCCACGCAGCGTATTCGGTTTGGCATCATCGGCACGCCCAACAAGATGCGCACAGTGCGCAGCCTGCTCCTGCTGCTGGCGCTGGTCGCGGACGCCGTCGAGGAGGTCGTCGTCATCAATCCCGGGACGGCGTTGTTCGACGACGGGCAGCGCGAAGAGTTGGAAGCCGCCGGGCTCAACATCCGCATTGAGCACCGCTTGGCCGACGTGCTGCCCGAACTGGACGTCGTCTACATCAACGCCATCGCCTGGGTCGGCGATACGTTCGAACGGCTGACCGGCGATATGAAGCTGTCGGCGGACTCGCCGCTCAAGCCCGGTGCCATCGTTCTGCATCCGCTGGCGCGCGGCGACGAACTCGACCCGAGCCTCGACGAGACGCCCCACAACTGGTATTTCGCCCAGGCTCGGGGAGCCGTTTTCATCCGCATGGCTCTGCTCACGTGCCTGACCCAGCGGATCGGCCAGGTGGCCGACGTTCCTCTGCCCACCCTCAACGAAAGCTAAACCGACATGCAAGCGCTCCACGTTCACATCGACGAGATTCTCAACAAAGAATCCGAGGGCAAGGCAGCGATCCCGTTTGGCTGTATGCCTCTGATTATCGACGGGCTGGTGTCCACCTGGGCGGCCTCGACAAAATGGACCCTGAACTATCTCAGAAGTAACTTCGGGATGTCAGAGGTGACGTGTTTCGTTGCCTCATGTGCGGATGGGTCTTTTCTGCAGCAAGTGAACCGCTCGGTCACGCTCTCGTTCGCCGATGTTCTCACGCACATCTATGCGGAGACGGACGACCCCCTCCTGTATCTGCGGATCGATTCCGACCTCAAGCTTTTCGACGCGCTCTCGCAAGACTTTCAGATTCCGCCGCTGCTGGAGCATTACAACGCTTCGGCCACGGGCATCTGGATTGGCGAGAAGCACAACGTCACACCCTTTCATCACGACTGGTGGCACAGCTTTCTGGCCCAGGTTTCCGGGCGCAAACGGTACACGTTGGTCCATCCCTTTGAGGGTGTGCTGCTCCAAAAGCACTGGGATAAAGCCGCCACGTACGATCTGGCTTCCGCGCCCTACCTGCCCTCGGATGATCCGAAGCTCGACCAGTTCGAGACGTGTTTCGAGGGCATCCTGGAGCCCGGCCAGGTGCTCTACATCCCGCCGTACTGGTTCCACCAGATCGAGACGCTCGACAACGGCACGATCTCGATGCCCATCCGGTTCGACACGCCGCAGACCCCGAACGTGCCGATCTACCAGTTCAGCCAGGGCGCCGTGCTTCGCCGGATCACCAACGAGCAGGTGCGGGACACCGATCAACTGGTGGACGTCCTCGCGACCAACCGGCAGCACTTCCTGGCGCGCGAGCACGCCTTCGTCGAAGCGCTCGTCAAGATGCGCAGCCAGGACAAATCCGTGCAGGAGATCCTGGACCAATTGGACGCGGTGACTGCGACTGAAGCCTGACCCGTAGAAGCCCTATCAGAACGAACACGCCACAAGGAGGACATACCCATGTGTGGGATTGCAGGATACATACACCTGGACCGCAACCGCCCCGTCGACCCGGAAACACTGGTGGCGATGGCGGCCATTCAACACCATCGCGGCCCGGACGGCTATGGCTGGGAGGCGGTGGAAGATGCCGGCGTGGGCTTCAGCCACGCGCGCCTGGCGATCATCGACCTGCACGAGACGGGCAACCAGCCGCTCCTCTCTGCCGACGGCCGCCTGATGGTGACCCACAACGGTGAGTTCTACGACTACCAGCGGCTCAGGGCCGACCTGACCGCGCGGGGCGCCCGGTTTCAAACCAAGAGTGATTCGGAACTGGTGCTGCACCTCTACCCGCGCCTGGATCTGTTCGGGATGCTCACGCACCTCCGGGGCGAGTTCTCCTTTGGTCTCTACGACCGCCAGCGCGACCGGCTGATGCTGGTGCGTGACCGCTTCGGCATCAAGCCGCTCTACTGGACCCAGGTGGGCGATACGATTGTGTTCGGCTCGGAGGTGAAGGTGCTCTTTGCTCATCCGGAGGTGCCGCGCCGGTTCAGCGCGCCGGGTGTGTACCATCAGTTGATGCAAACCATCGTGCCGGGCTCGACCCCGTTCGAGGGCGTGCACCAGGTAAAGCCCGGCCACGTGCTGATCATCCAACGCGGCGACGACGGCTTCCATATCTCCGATACGTGCTACTGGGACGTGGACTTTCCCATGAAGGGCGCGCGAGACGCCTCGAAGACGGAGGATGAGTACGTGGATGCTCTCCGCGCCCATCTGCTCGAAGCCGTTCAACTCCGCCTGGTGGCCGACGTGCCGGTGGGGTGCTACCTCTCCGGAGGCATCGACTCTTGCTCCATCATGGGGCTGGCCTCTGCCTGCCGCCAGGACCAGGTGCGCGCCTTCACCATCGGCTTCGATCACGACGCCTACGACGAGAGCGCCGTTGCAAAGGAGATGGCACAGTCCGTCGACGCCCGGCAGGACGTGCTGATGCTCGACGCCGACCTGCTCTACGATCACTTCGTGGAGACGCACTGGCACACCGAGCGTACCATCTACAACACGCTGGGCGTCGCCAAGCTGCTCATGAGCCGCCACGTCAATGAAGTCGGCTACAAAGTCGTCGTCACCGGCGAGGGGTCGGATGAGCTTTTTGCCGGCTATCCCAGCTTTCGCCGCGATATGTTTTTGCACGGCCTCGACGACCTGCCGGAGGCCGAGCGGGCTACGTGGGCACAGATGCTCAAGGAATCGAACGCGCTCTTCAGCGGGGCCATGCTGGCTGCCGAAGCCTACGACGATCCGCATCTGACGGCGCTCTGCGGCTTTACCCCGTCGTGCCTGCAACCCTGGCTGGCCTCTTCCGAGCAGGTGCCGCCCCTGTTGTCGGACGCCCTGCGCAGCGAACTAGGCGGGTATGCCCCCGGTGGAGCGATTGCAGGCGCGATCAACCCGGACATGATCGCAGGCCGGCATCCCCTCGACGTCGCCCAGTACGTGTGGATCAAAACGATGCTGGAGGGCCAGATTCTGACTTGGGGTGGCGACCGTGTCGATATGGCTAACGCGATGGAAGCGCGCCCGGCTTTCCTGGATCACCACCTGGCTGAGTTCGCCACGACCATCCCGCCGCAGCTGCGCATCAAGGGACGCACCGAGAAATACGTGCTCCGCGAGGCCATGAAAGGGCTCCTGCCACGCACACTGTACGAGCGTGAAAAGTTCGCCTTTATGGCCCCGCCGGCCCACACCGACGCGCAGAAGTTCAACGCCGTCAAGGCGTTGGCCGCCACGTTCCTGTCGAAGACCGCTATCAAAGAAAGCGGCGTGCTCGACCACGACGGCGTGCAGAAGCTGTTCGATTTGCACGAACGGCCGGACACCCCGCACGCAACCCTCGTTCAACTCGACGCTCTGATCAACCACGTGTTGGGCGTGCAAATCCTGCACCGATGGCTCCTGGCCACCGACGTTCCAGCGCTCGCCCGGATGAAGGCACAGGAACTAGGCTGGACCACTCAGCTCGAGCCCGCAGTCGCCTAAAGAACCCCATGACGCGAGAGGTAAGCCATGCCCTTTACCCCATCCCAACTTGAAAAGATCGACCAACACCGCAGACGCTACGGCCCTTCGGCCTGCCCGGTGTGTGCTACCACAGACTGGACGACGTTGCCGTATTCCGGTGCTATCGTGGCGCAGCAGGCGCAAAGCATCAACATCTACAAGACGCTCCAGGTCGTCCTACGGGTGTGCGACACCTGTGGCTACGTGGTGCAATTTGCCGCGAGCAAGGTAGGTGTCGAGCAGGAGGTCAATACTTCGAAACGGTAGCCGCTTCCGACTCTGCAACCCGCATGTAACCCGGTATAGTTTATGGCCAAGCAAGAACCTATCAAGGCGCAGGGGATCGTCCTAGAAGCCCTCCCCAATACCCAGTTCCACGTCGAGCTAGAGAATGGTCACGTGATCCTGGCTTTTCTATCCGGCAAGATGCGGCGGTTCTTTATTAAGATCCTTCCGGGAGACCTCGTCGATGTTGAGATGTCGCCCTATGACCTTACCAGAGGGCGCATTGTGTATCGGCACAAGTGATAGCTGGCGATCAGGCTGCCCCTGGCTCTTTGGGATTTCCTGCCGCCCTCAGCACCGTACGATCACTACCAACCGCTAGACCATGGCGAAAAGAAAAAGACCGGCGCCGGACATTCATCTCAACCTGAACATTCGGGGCCTGGGGCCTTCGGCCACACTCGCCATCAACGAGCGCTGCAACGCGCTACGCGAGCAAGGCCAGACCGTGTTTAAGCTGGGCCTCGGGCAGTCTCCATTTCCTATTCCCGAATCGGTCGTCGAAGCGTTGCGCGTCAATGCCCACCAGAAGAATTATCTGCCTGTAAAAGGGTTACCCGCGTTGCGCGAAGCGGTGGCGGGCTATCACTGCCGGGTCAATGGCCTGGCCTGTTCGGGGGCCGACGTTCTCATTGGCCCCGGGTCGAAAGAGTTGATGTTCTTGCTTCAACTAACCTATTACGGGGACCTGGTCATCCCCACGCCGAGTTGGGTCTCTTATGCGCCCCAGGCCCGGATCATAGGCCGCCAGATCCGGTGGCTGCCCACCCAGGCCGAACACGCCTGGCACTTAACCCCCGACGAGCTGGAGCGCCTGGGCCAAGAAGACCCCGGCCGGCCTCGTCTGTTGATCCTGAACTACCCTGCCAACCCAACAGGAAGCACCTATACGACGGACGACCTCAAAGCGTTGGCCCGTATCACCCGTCGCTACCGTATGGTCGTGCTGTCAGACGAAATCTACGGCGAACTACACCACAAAGGGCAGCATGTCTCCATTGCACGGTATTATCCCGAGGGCACGATCATTAGTGCGGGCTTAAGCAAGTGGTGCGGGGCCGGCGGCTGGCGGCTGGGCACCTTCACCTTTCCCGAATCCCTGCACTGGCTCGCCGACACGATAGCCTCCACCGCCAGTGAGACCTACACCTCGACCAATGCGCCCATTCAATTTGCTGCCGTCAGGGGATTCCAGGGAGGCCCTGACATCGACGATTATCTGGTGCAAAGCAGGCGCATCCTCCGTGCGCTCGGTCGCCACTGCGCACAGCGGCTGAGCGAGGCTGGTGCCTGCGTCTGTCCACCCAGGGGCGCGTTTTACCTCTTTCCAGACTTTGCACCCTTCCGAGAGACCCTTCAAAAAAGCGGAATAACGACCAGCCAAAGCCTGTGCGAACAGTTGCTGCAAGACACCGGCGTGGCCATCCTGCCCGGTAGTGTGTTTGGCCGCCCGGAGGACGAACTCACCGCCCGATTAGCCTATGTCGACTTCGATGGCGCGGCTGCCCTGGAGGCGGCCCGGACCGTGCGTAGCCAGCCCTTGGGCGTCAGTTTTCTGAAAACCTACTGTGCCCCTGTGATGACGGCCATCGACCGCCTCTGCGACTGGCTTCATAACTACAGCCCGTGACTCATGCGTGATTGGAAAGCAAGGTTACAGCAACTTCTAGGGAGTCAAACACCGCCCGGCGGTGCGAGCGCGGGGACACACCAACCCCCAACGGGTAGGAGGGGAGCGGGGGTGTACGCATAAGTGTACGTACACCCCCTGCTATCTCCTGCGATTGCGAGCATCTGGCTGAGTCTACGGTGGGCGAAAAACCCTCAAAACGACGCCGAAATGCGCCCTGTAGCGTATGCTAGCAGGATAATCGCACCAATGGGGTTGAAGGGGTCGTGGGTTCAAATCCCCCCTGATATTGCTAAAGAAAGCGATTTTAGGCGGGATTTTCTTTATGTGCTCATAAGGTGCGCAGGTCTTCAAATTCCGTTATTATCCAGGCAATCTGCACGCATATTGCACGCACCGTAAGGCGGTACATGAGGAAGCGAAGGGTACCCTGTGGTCTTGGGCGTTATGATAAGATGGCTGTGTGTCACCGATCCAGCGAACTTTCCAACGCCTGGGTTGTATATCTTGGTTCATTACAACCTTTAACACATCACTGGCACGACTAAATCTCTTTAAGAAGGCCCGTTAGGATTCGACAAGCTGGTTTACTTGGGCGGTGAAGAACACCAACGTACAAGCAATGGCACGCGGAAAAGTGAAATGGTTCAATGTCGACAAAGGCTTCGGCTTTATTGAACCGATGGATGGGAGCAAAGATGTCTTTGTTCATCGTAACAACATCAAGGGTCTTGGCTGGGACGAAGGGCTACGCGACGGCGAAGAAGTAGAGTACGACGTGGAGCGTACCCCGAAGGGTTTGAGTGCGCAGAACGTGCAACGAGCGGGAGCATGATGTCGTCGGCAGTGAGTGACGTGAAGAAAGCCTGGTCGGATCGGCCAGGCTTTTTTCAATACGGGGAGTTTGGAAAATAATCGCACAATATGTAACTCACGTTGTGTCCTCTGATGGCCACCTGGAAATGAAGAGATGGCGAGACGAGGAATCGACGAACAAACAGGCGGGGGACCCCTCCCGATGCATCTTCTCCGTCGTTTCTACTCAGGTCGGTCACAACGTGGGCTACAGCGTAGAGATCCCTCTTCCCTTCGAAGACGCAACCTGTTGTCAACGATGGCTGTCGGCATCCAACGGCATATCAAAAGATGTTGCTGGGGCTTCCTCTTCAGGCTCAGCTTGATCGTATTCATCGGGACAGGCAGCAGTGGGCTAGCCTGGGGGCAGGTGGACTCTCTCCTACATCGCGCAGCGCCTGTTCGATTCGAGCGCATGCCTATGGACTGGCACCTGCCGCAGAGTTCGGTCTATGCCCTCGTAGAAGATCATGAAGGGTTTCTCTGGTTCGGCACCCGCGAAGGGCTGGGCCGCTGGGACGGCTACACGATGCATACCTGGAAAGCCGACTCCTTCGACCCCGCTTCGCTTCCGAACAACGTCATCCGAAGCCTAGTCGAAGACGCATCGGGCAACCTCTGGATTTCGACAGAAGAAGGGCTTGCCAGGCTGGGACCGAAGCGGGTGCACATCAAGCGCTACGGCTACGCCGGCAGTGTTGTTTTTCTCGGCCAGAGTGGGGTGCCCTGGCTGGCCGATTTCAACGGCCTGCATCGATACGATGCGGACGACGACCGTTTCGTCCTCACGATCCCTAAGGTTGGGGACACGGACGATCCTTCGGCAGCCTTGATGGACAAGCAGGGCATGATTTGGGCGATCTGGTCAGGAAATCTGCTGACGCGCTGTGACCCTAAAAGCCAGCACTGCGAACCCATCCCTTCGAGCACCGTCCATCCCTGCGACGACCGGATTCAGGTGCTCCTGGAAGACGATGAAGGCACCCTCTGGGCCGGTACGGAAAGAGGGGTCTGCTGTCTGAATGAATCCCGCACTTCACTGGAGCGATGGTCTCCGGAAGCAACAGCCTTACATCGATACAGGGTGAGCATGCAGCAACATGATCGGCAGGGAAAGATCTGGGTGGCGACCTGGGGTGGGGTGTTCAGGATCGATCCCGACACAGGCCAGGCCGACCGGTATACACTGGATCTACCCGGTAACATCGAGACGCAGAACATCGTGTGGTCGCTGTGCATCGACCGGGCCGGCAGCGTCTGGGTGGGTACGAACTGGGGCGTCTATCGGTATGATCCGCACGCCAAACCCTTCCGCCATCTTGGGCATGATCCTGATGATTCAAACAGCCTCAGTAGCGGATTGATCAGTGCCCTTTTTGAAGATGCAAACGATAGGCTCTGGGTGGGATCCATTGGAGGCGGGCTTAACCGGGTAGACCGCCCGACCGGACGCGTTACGCACTTTCGCCATCAGCCGGGAGACGGGCAGAGCCTCAGCAGCGACATCGTGTGGGCGATTACGGAGGATGTGCAGGGGTGGCTCTGGGTTGGCACAAACAATGGCCTCAACAGGCTTGACCCGATAACAGGCCGGTTCGATGTCTTTAAAATCGATGCCACATGGGACGCAAGGCCGGGTTCGGGCGCGACGGGTCCGAATACCATCACGGCGTTGCATGTGGATGGGAACGGGCGGCTATGGGTCGGTACGTATTCTCATGAGCTTCTACGCTGGGATCCTTCGCGCCAGAGGCTTGTGTCCGTACTGCACCCAAGCGCGGGTAGGATCCGGGCAATGGCTTCAGGAGCCGATGACGTCCTCTGGTTAGGCACCGAAAACGACGGCCTGATTCGGTTGGATACAGGATCGGGCACCCAAACGCCGTATCGTCATGAGGCCGAAGTGGCCTACAGTATCAGCAGCAACCTCATCTGGAGCATCCATCGAGATACGACGGGCATCCTCTGGCTCGGGACCAACAATGGATTGAACCGATTCGATCCAAAAACGGGACGTGCTACACACTACGCGGAGAGGGAAGGCCTGCCAAGCGCCGTCGTCTACGGCATCCTCGAAGACGATCAGGGACGCTTGTGGTTAAGCACCAACCGGGGTCTGGCTCGATTCGACGACCACCTGCCGCCGGGTCGCAAGATTCGCAGTTTCGACGTGAACGACGGCCTACACAACGTAGAATTTAACAGAGGGGCATATTTTCGCAGCCGTACCGGCACCCTCCTCTTCGGCGGCGACCGGGGTGTTTCGTCCTTCGACCCGGAAGCCATCCACGACAATCCCTACCGGCCGCCGGTCATCATTACGGCTGCGCACACCTCTACCCTGGAAGGCACAACGACCGACAGGTCCCTGAACGCACAGCCCCTCGCGTTGACACACCGAGACTATACCTTCAGCTTCGAATTTGTCGCCCTCAACTTCACCAACCCGCAGCGGAACCAATATGCCAGCAAGCTCGAAGGCTTCGAGAATCGATGGGTCGAATTGGGTACCCGGCGGATAGCGACCTATACGAATGTGCCGCCCGGTCGGTATATCTTTCGTGTCCGCGCTTCGAATGATGACGGGTTGTGGAAGGAAGACGGTGCGTCAGTTGCGCTCATCGTGCATCCACCGTTCTGGCAAACGTGGTGGTTCCGCATGCTCGCGGCGGCGATGATGCTGGGCCTGGTCGCCCTGGCCGTGTGGCGCATCTCGGTACACCGCTACCAGCAACAACTGCAAACGCTGGAGGCCCGGCAAGCCCTTGAACAAGAACGAAGCCGCATCTCGCGCGACATGCACGACGAGGTCGGTGCCAATCTCACCGAAATCGCCATCATGAGCGAGTTGGCGCGGCTCGGCAAGGCACTCCCCGAACCCGTCGGCGAACGACTCGATCAGATCGCCGACACGGCCCGAGACACGCTCGACAGCATCGGCGAAATCATCTGGGCCATCAATCCTGAAAACGACCGGCTCGACCGGCTCGTCGGCTACCTCCACAACTACGCGGCCCAGTACTTCGATGAGATGAGCATCCACGACACGCTACGCTTCCCACGCGACGTACCCGAAGTGACGGTTTCCGCCGAATTCCGCCGTAACGTGTTCCTGGTGCAAAAAGAAGCGTTGCACAACCTGGTTCGTCATGCTGCCGCCAGCGAGGCTCTCATCGAACTCACCCTCCACGACGGCCTGTTGGATTTGCGCATCCAGGATAACGGCCGGGGATTTCGTGCCGGCGACGTTCAACCAGAGAGCAATGGCCTGCGAAACATGCGTTTCCGCGCACAGGAGATTAACGGGGAGTTGTCGATAGAGTCGACACCGAACCAGGGAACGGCGGTGCGCTTATGCGTTGAACTACCTGAAATTCACCCCTCCATGTGATTGACAAGGCCTCGATTTCTCGTAAACTACCCGTAGTGTTTAGCCTCACCCTACGCCGGTGTCTCAGGAGGTGAGCCATGGCGATTCGCATAGGCGTCATCGAAGACCAGACGAAAGTTCGCGAAGGGCTGGCGTTGATCATCGACGCCTCGGAAGGCTACGAATGCCTAGGACGCTGGGGCACTGCCGAAGCAGCCCTGGAGGATCTGGAGACATTGGACTTGGATGTCGTCCTGATGGACATTGGTCTGCCGGGCATGTCGGGCATCGAGGCGACCTCGTTGCTCAAAGCCCGCCGGGCGGAAGTGCAGGTGATGATGCTGACCGTCTACGAAGACGACGACCGCATCTTCGAGTCACTTCGGGCGGGGGCCTCGGGCTATATCCTCAAAAAAACGCCGCCGACCGACCTGCTCGACGCCATTCGAGACCTCCATGAGGGTGGCTCTCCCATGTCGGGAGAGATCGCCCGGCGCGTCGTCGAGGCGTTCCGCCGCCCGGCTGTGTCCCGCGAAGTGCAGGAAAAATTGACGTTACGCGAGCAGGAGATTCTGGCCCTCCTTGTTCAAAATTATCGATACCGGGAGATTGCCGATCAACTCTACATCAGCGTGGACACGGTGCGGACGCACATCCGGCACATCTACGAGAAGCTGCACGTTCATTCCCGCGCCGAGGCGGTGATGAAGTATATGAAGCCCTATTGAGAGGCGGTACAAGAAGCAGTGCGCCATGGGCACCGTTGTGCCGACCTTGTCTTTGCTTTGGTCATGAGTCACCGGTCATGAATACCTTTTACCAATCACTCATGACAGAGATCAAGATACATCAGGCTATCGACAGGTAGGGTTTACCATACTTCGCCGAGCACGCTTCTCCCATCGCATAAAAATCACATCAAAACGGGGGGATAATCACACCGTAGTGCGATTGCCGGGGACGCCGACACGCCGCACCTTGCATAAGGGTGCAATGGCTCAAGCCCGTCGCCCCGTCTATTGCCATACCATCGAAGACGGAATAGTCATCGGAACTCAAACTGCTTCGTGTGGGACGATCTGTCCTAAAAAAGGCGTCGTCCTGAAGCACAATACGTCATCTCTGGACACGATGAACATAGTGTGGTCATCGTTCCTTCTTCTTTTGAACAATCGGATCTCCTTTATCCGTAGCACACTCAGGATTGGAGGAAGACGTCATGATACGAACGGTTATAAAGAGCCTCTTATTGTTGCTGCTAGCTGTGGAGGTGACACTCGCCCAGCCTCTTACCAATGAAGAGGTAGCCAAACTAGATCCCCGCTTTCGCGGCGTGGTTGCCCGAGCGATGCCGGAACTGGGACTGAGCATCCAGGCTCCTTCGGTCAAACCTGTTGCCTACCAACCGGCCCTTTCAGGTAAACAGGGCTCCGCGCTCTATGGAGCCGTCATCTTTACTGATGCGCCCGACCTGCTTCGGGCAGCGGGTATTGAGCCTCAGACTCTGCAGCCTCTCTTCGTTACGGCACGAGTGACCCCCGAAGCGTTGGCGAAGCTGGCTCGACTCGAAGCGGTGCAGTACGTACACGCAGGCGTCACCTACGCTCCGACCAACGACGTAGCCAGGGGGCTTGTGGGTGCCGACTTGTTGCACGCCGGACACCTCAATAACACTCCTTACAAAGGCGAGGGCGTCATCGTGGCGGTTATCGACACCGGCATCGATTGGGAACACCTGGACTTCCGCGATCCTGACGATCCTACCAAGACCCGAATCCGCTATCTCTGGGACGTGACCCTCACCCCGGAAGGTACCGAAAAGTCACCCGGCGAAGCTTGCTGCACCTACGGTGTTGAATACACCCAGGCCGACATAGAGGACGAGATCGACGGATCCCCCGCGGGATTCGTGCGAGAGCGAGACGTCGTAGGCCACGGCACGCATGTAGCCGGCACGGCGGCAGGCAACGGCGCGGCCAAGCCCTCGGCCAAATATGCAGGCATCTCGCCCGAAGCCGATCTGGTTATCGTGAAGGCTGGAATCGATAAGTTCGAGACGGTCAATGTTATCAACGCGATGGCCTACATACGGGAGAAAGCTGCACTTCTCGGACAGCCGGTCGTCGTCAACATGAGCCTGGGTACAGACTACGGACCGCACGACGGCACCATGCCGGAAGAAGTGATGATCAATAGTTTTACAGGACCGGGGCGTGTTGTTGTGGTATCTGCCGGCAACTCCGGTGGTAGCGACTCTCATATTGCCGGTACGATCGAAGAGGGTGCCACTAGCGAATTTACCATAAATGTACCGGCTTATACTCTCGCAGAACCACCCGACGACGACACCCTCGATTTCAACGTCTGGTTCAACGGTGCGGACGAGGTGTCTGTCATGTTGGTGACGCCGGGCGGGACGACCCTACGCCAGGCTCCAGACGGCGACCGCACCTCCGAGACAAACGACGGCACGGTCTTCCTTTACAATCACGTTAGCAATTTCAACGGAGATCGCGAGGTCCTCGTAAGAGCCTATGCCAAGGATGAGGAAAGTACCATCGGGGCAGGCGTGTGGACCGTTCGTATCCGGAACGAGGTAAGTAGCGCACGTGGTAAGACCGGAAGTGCGCTCGATTACCATGCGTGGCTGTTCGGTTATTTCATCGGAGACTATGAGCGCATTACCATCGACGGAGGCGACTCCGACTATACCGTCGGTGCTCCCAGCACGGCGGACGAGGCGATCTCGGTAGCGGCCTGGACGCATAGCTGGCGCTGGATGTCGGAACATGATGGGGGGCGCATATCGAGTGGAGGGGAAGATTACTCAGATAACATTGCAACCTTCAGTAGCAAAGGTCCACGGCGCGACGACAATGCTTCTAAGGGCGGCAACGCCGTGATGAAACCTGACATCACCGCCCCCGGTGAGCGAACGCCCTCTTCCCTGGCTAGCACTGCGGTGGAGAACCGGCACCCCGCGACCATCCTTCCAGGGCGTTCCTATGTCGTATCGCGAGGAACCAGCATGGCTGCGCCCGTCGTCTCCGGTGCTGTAGCACTCCTTTTGCAGCACAACCCGTATCTCTCACCCTCGGGTGTAAAAGACCTGCTCAACAGGTCGGCAGATACCGACGACTACACCGGAGCCCTTCCGAATTACACCTGGGGGTACGGTAAGCTGAACGTGTTCAAAGCCATGGTCGCTGCCGTCGATCCAGGTGTTCAGGTAGATCGAAATATGCTGGTGTTCGATCAATGGAACGTGGCCGACGATACGAAACCCCTTGGCGATCCTAATTGGCAGAAGTTCTCCTTGCGGTTTACACCGGAAAAAACCGGAGTGTTGACGGGCCTGTTCCTCCATACCTCGTTCAACAAAGCACTCACGGGACCTCTGCACGTCGAGCTGTGGAGCAGCCGGGGGTCGGGAAGACCGAGGGCAAGACTCGGGAATACCGTCGTCATCGACCCGGATCAGGTCTCGGCCTTTAGCTGGAATTTCTTCAACCTGATCGAAGGTGGGTTCCAGGTGACGGGAGGGGTGGACTACCACGTCATTGTCTACCCGGAGAACGCGGGAGACATCCTCGAGGTGCTCCTGGATGTAGGTGATGTCGACGACCACACGATGGTCTTTAACGGCGCGGCCTGGATCGATCACGACGGCGATTTACGTGCTCGCCCGGTAATCAGCACAGCACTCGGTCACATCGCCCAGGCAAACAGGGCGCCCACACCGGCGATAATTACGGCTCCTGATTCTAACGCCACGTTTGTACTTGAGGGTAACCCGGCGGATCCGTTTACGGTAGAGTGGGAGGCGTCCATCGACCCCGACGGCGACGCACTGACGTACACCTGGCAACTCGGCGCATCACATGATCTTGCGCAGCCGTTCCTGAGCCAGGACTTAGGCGCGGCGACCCGGTACGAGACGGACTTCGGCACCCTCGGGGGGCTGCTGACGGATAACGGCATCATTCTGAACGAGACGGTCGAACTCTGGCACCGAGTGGACGCCTCAGACGGGGTGCTTTCAACCCCTGGCACCGCGGTCCCGATTGTGTTCATGCGGGGTACGCTCACCGACGCCGAAACGGAAGAGGCGCTCCCTGAGGACTTCGCCCTGCGAGGCAATTACCCGAACCCCTTTAATCCAACTACCGCCATCCTCTTCGACCTTCCGGAGACGGCGAACATACATGTAACCCTCTTCGACGTGACGGGGCGCAAGGTGCTCACAACGCCTCCGCAGTCCATCGCTGCCGGAGCGCGGCGTTCAGTCCTTGTCGACGCCTCGCCGCTGCCGTCGGGTGTTTATCTGTACCAGGTGACTATGCAAACAGTGAATCGAACCGAGCACACACGAGGCCGGTTAATCGTCATCAAATGAGGCCGGATCGAAGAGGGATATTGGCAAAACAAGCTCAGAGGGAACTCGGATGCTGGTCGGAGCCGGGAGGTACCTGGCGCAGCAGCCACACCAGGGCCGTCCCAGTAATGGCCCCGTAGGCGGCCCCGAGCCCGGGCGGGCCATTGAGGTCCCCCAGAGGCATTCCCACGACCCAGCCTACGGTACTGACCAGCACCCACCAGCCCGCCCGCGGGATCTGTCGCCGCAGCACCGCCCATTGGAACACCCCGACCACCGTTCCGAATACGCTCACCCCCCCAATCCAGCCCACGTCCACGTTGACCAGGCCCACGCCGAAGACCACGACACCGACGACAGCCGCAGCCCCGAGGCTGGCCAGCACCCACCGACCAGCCCGTGCGAGGTGCCGCCGCAGCACCAGCCATTGCAGCACCCCGACCAGGATGCCGCCCACGGCCACGCCCAGGTACCCGGCCAAGATGACGGTGGGGATGGATTGCAACGTCTTGGGTTCGGTGCCATCGAACCAGCCCCAATACACACCCTGCCCCCATCCGAACGCACCGGCCATAAGCCACAGGAACCATACGCGCCACCCCGGCTGCTGCTGTGGCGCTATCGCCAACCTCGCCGCGATCACCATGAAGCCGGCCAGGGCGTTGAAGCCGATGTCTCGGACATCGAAGACGCGGCTCGGGAGCATCGCCTGGATGATTTCGTCGAGTGTGCCCAACAGCGCGGTCACCGCCACCGTGAGAGCTGCAGGCACTGGAACCCGGCGGCCATTGCGCACGCGCTCGAGGAGCGCCTGGTGGATGAGGGCGGCCACAATGCCGTACTCGATCAGGTGGGTGCGCTCCTCCCAACTATCTATCCTCCACCATACCATCAGATAGGCGAGCGCCACGCCGAGTGCCACCCCGACCTCGCCCCAGTCGGGACGTCTCTTCACCCATCGCCAGGCGACGGCCCCTACCACCAGGAGCAGAACGAGCGCGAACGAGACCCACAGCAGATTGTGTTCGCGCAGTGCGTCGACCAGCGTCCGCGCCAGCCCGAGGGTGGAGTAGATCGCCACCATGACGGCCAGCGCAGAGAGCCAGAGGCGCCGCTCCCGATCAGAGGTAAAGAGAGACATGGGCGTAACCATAGCGTTCAGCCCTCAGGCACATTCGGTAAGGCTCCACGCCCGCCCGCTTCCCGGAAACGCAACGTAGGAATGTGGTCTTTCCGCAAAGTGGAGGGGTCGCATCAGCCCGGCATTTGCTTCTCGGCGTGGACTCGGAGCGAAACCGTAGGTTCAGGTAGTAAACGCACGTACCTTGCTCCCCTACACTATTACTACGTCAGTCGCTTTGCTCGTGTCATTCGTGTTCAGAATCGGCTCATCGCGGCACAAAGGCAACACCGATCACGCTGCCTGGCGGTCGTTAGCCGGTGCTTTGCCATCGGGCAGTTCCACAAATTCTGTCTTGCCCTCCGGCGTCGCTCCGATCACCGTCAACTGGCAAGGGCGTAACTATTTGAGCCGGATGGTGTTCGCTGCCGAGTATCCCTCTGCCGAGGATGACCGTGAGGGCCTCAGTGAAATCCCCAGCCGGGATGCCCTTCAAATACAACACTTCTTGAAAGGAAAAACGGGACAACCGAGCGTTAACTGCTCAGTTGTCCCGTCTGGCGGTCCCGACGGGACTCGAACCCGCGACCTCCGGCGTGACAGGCCGGCGTTCTAACCAAACTGAACTACAGGACCATGTAGTGCCAAGACTTCCAAGATACAACAGACGAAGGAGTGTGCGCAACCACATCGTTTATAAAGAATCTATGGATTGACTGAAACGTGCATGCTCGAAGTACATGACGGAAGAAAGAGAATCATTTCCCAGGAAAAAAATACGGTTTGATAGGAGGGATTCATACCGGTGCAACAGGATGATCGTCGTGTAATATTTCATTCATGATGCAAAGATTTTCGATAATCGTGCAGGGGGGCCATTGAAGGTATAAAAATGTACTAGCGCAACGATAAGGGGTATGAACTATGCTCTCTCAGCCCTCGGACGATGCCCCGTACAGCGTCGCAAGGATCGTAAAAAGCAGCCCCCTAATCAGTCTCCGACAGATCCCATGAAATGTCCGGCCATTGTGCTCGCAGCAGGGCTCGTAGTGATGGCATCGACCACAAGCTACGCCCAGGTTACGCTCTCCGGCAGTGTCGAAACAGTCTCTCAGTACGTCTGGAGGGGCTACGCCCTCGTCGAGGGTACGTCCATGCAACCGGCCCTTGACGTGGCCTGGGAGGACAAAGGGCTCTCCCTGAGTCTCTGGGCCTCCGTGGCATTGATTCACCGTGATCGCCATCGCACCCTCGATGAAGTCGATCTCACGGTGAATTATGCGCTTGCAAGCGGTTCCTGGGGAAGCGTTGATGTCGGCTTCATCATCTACTCCTTTCCTAACCAGGATCAGTTCTCTTTCAAAGACCACACATCACCGGAGGCGTATATCACCGTTGCGCCGAACGTGCCTCTCAGCCCCGAGGTGTTCCTGGCCTATGACGCCAACCTCGGCGATGACCTGTATGCTTCGCTAGGTGTGGGGCATGCTCTTTCTGTCGCGGGTCAGCCATTTGAACTGGGGGTGACGGCAGGCTACAACAACGGTCAGTTTGAAGCCGACGACGGCTTCAGCCATCTCGACCTGTCGGTCTCGACCGACCTTGAACTTGGGCCGGTTAACCTCGCGCCACGTGCTGTCTACGTCCACAGCTTCGAGAACACTCTTAATGAGGGGAATCGGGTCTTTTTCGGCGTAGGACTCGGTTGGTGAGTGCCTGGCGGCTAACTCGCTTCCTTTTACTCTCCGGACTGATTCGCTATAGATGCGTTTGGCCCGGTGGAGCCTCTCGTACCAGCATCGACATCGACAAATAAACAAGGGAATTCCCATGCTCAGTCATCTCAAGAAGCTCAACATCAAAGCCAAGATCTTAACCACCGTGCTGTTTATTGGCGTCGTCTCGATGGGTGTGGCCGGGATCCTGGGCTATTTCCAGGGACGCCAGGCACTCCAAGATAGTGCCCTTAACAACCTCACGGCCGTCCGCGCCACGAAAGCGCGTCAGATCGAAGGCTACTTTAGCCAGATCCACAACCAGATCGTGACCCTTTCAGAAGACCGCATGGTTGTCGAAGC
>JBHHWM010000047.1:0-23602 GCA_046756545.1 Rhodothermales bacterium
TTGCCCCAGGCAAGGGGCACGAACAGCGCCACGGTGCCAAGCAGCATAAATCCGACGCCCATGAACGGTATGGTCCTGATGGAATAGGCTCCGCCGGTGATGGTGCCCGCGCCGTAGAGCAGCAGCCACAACGGCGGCAGCAACGCCACCTCCCCGCTTTGCCAGACGGCGACGGTCAGGAGCAACCCGGCGACCATAGGCGGTAGCAGGCTGAGCATG
Source organism: Rhodothermales bacterium (assembly GCA_046756545.1). Taxonomy (GTDB): domain Bacteria; phylum Bacteroidota; class Rhodothermia; order Rhodothermales; family JBHHWM01; genus JBHHWM01. The sequence goes on from JBHHWM010000047.1 coordinate 220, forward strand.
TATTTGCGGCCCGGCCCGGAGCGTAGCGAGACGCCGCCGCGATGCGCCTTCCGCGCGAGGGTTACCCCGCCGATACTGACGGCCAGGACGGCGTCCAGCAGCCATACACTGAGCCAGCCTCCCGGCGTGTTTTGCAGCCCGGCTACCAGTGCAGCACCCAGGGCGGTTACGCCCATCGCCACGATGCCCCAGCCCGGCACGGCGGTGAAGGCTCCTGATCGTTCCATCATCTCGCGGATAAAGCGCAGGTGCTCGGTGGCGCGATCTTCCGGGGAACGGGGGTCCGGGACGTGAGGCTTTACGGGAGGGCGGTCTTTTCGCATACAGGCTGGTTGTGTTTCAAAGCGCTTTACGATACAAAGTAAAAATAGATTCCTGTAATGTCAAGCTGGGTGTATTCAGGAGCAGGGCCTTTTCAGAGTAGGAGGGTGAACGCGGCCTTGTCAACAAGGAGGACCGTTTGTTTTTCTCAGACTTCAGGCGACCCGGTTGCCGGTGAGCCGCTCGCCTAACTCCGCCCCGGCCAGGGCCAGCACCAACGCGACCGCTCCACCGATGAGCATTTTGGTGAGGCTGAACTGGATGAACGAATAGGGCGTGAACAGCGACAGGGCCAGCATCAACGCGACGGAGAGGAACGCCCCGGCGGCCGGCTCGTGGATGCGCAACCCCGGCGAGATCACGCCGATGAGCAACCCGCCCAGAAAATAACTGGCGAGGTTGAGCACGCCTTGCAGCAAAAACCGTAGACTGTGCGACAGGTACCGCCCCACGATGAGTTCCCCGACGATGCCGCCCAGCACCAACTCGATGCCGATGAACACCGTCATGCTGATGATCATCCACTTGTAGGAAAACGGTCGCTGCGCGTGCATGGACGAGAACGCGAAGGTGAGGGGACGGCGTCGGCGTTTCTCACCACGTCGTCCCTCACTTGTTTCGAGGTATCCAATTGTTTTGCCACAGCGGGAGCCGGAACCCGGCCCGGCTCCCGCTGCGCCTGGTGGTCGTGTTTCCAGGCTCAATTCCGTCTGTCCCGTAGGGACTCCGTCGGCAGCGTCAGTCTTTCATACGTTTCGAACAGCGGCAGGTCGGCCGCCTCGACGGCCTGCTGGAAGGCCGGGAAAACATCCTCAAAAAAGTGGTTGACTTTGCTCAACCCGGCTTCGAGGCGCGCTTCGGCCTGGCTGAGGTACACCTGTTCCGACTGGGTGGGAGCGTCCCAGTTGGATTGACGCCCGAAGGAAAAGAAGCCGCTGTTGATGACGTTGGGATCACGCCGAATGCCCTGCACGTTCCGGTCGCCCGAGAACAGTTTGACGAGGTCGTCGATGGCTGTTTGCATCTCGCCGGCCTGTTGCCGGAGGTCTCTGGCCGCCTCGCCTCGTTGTCCTCGCAGCCGCTCCGTGACCATGTCAACCGTTTCTCTGGCAGTATTGAGGCGCTGCGTGGCTTGCCGGGCGATTTCCATATCTTTTGAAGCCCGCTCGACAAACGCGGCTTTGGCCAGCATCGCTTCGCGCGAGACGGGCTTGCGCGGATCCGGCAACACGGTGACGGTGGTGGAATCGGCCTGCCGCCCGGCGCGGATGCGCACGGTATACGTTCCCGGCATGACCAGCGGGCCGGAACGCCTGAATCGTCCGCCCCGACCGCCGCCGCTCGGACCCCCTTGATTGCCGGAACCCTGGCGGCGCATATCCCAGCTCACGCGGTTAATGCCGGGTTTGGCAGGCCCTTGCAGGGTACGAATCACCTCTCCGTTTTCATCGACAATTTCGAGGGGTACCTGGTCGCCGTCGCCCATCATGCGCGTGATCATGGCGTCTGCTCTTGCGCCGAAGCGGGCGCGTATCTGCGCGATCCGCTCCTGGCGTTGTTCCTCGGTCATCTCGCCCCGTTCGCGTCTTCTTCGGGTCCCACGGCCCGCGGGCGCATTGATCACATAGGTAATCATCGCGCCTTGCGGGCGGTTTTCGCCGGAAAACATGCTGGACCCGGAAAACCGCGTGCCCATCGCCTGGGCCGAGATATACTGAATGGCTTCCGGCGCGTCGAACACGTAGACCGGGCGATCCAACACATCGGCCCCTTCCCGGGCCAGTGCACGCAAGGGGCGGATGTCGTCCAGGATGTAGGCGGCCCGCCCGAACGTGCCGATCACCAGGTCGTGATCACGGGGATGGATGACCAAGTCCATCGTCGAGGCCGTCGGATAGCCGTGGGTCCACTGCGTCCATCGGGTGCCGGCATCCAGGCTGAAGTACAGGCCGAATTCCGTACCCAGGAACAAGAGGTTGGGCTCGATTGGGTCAGGGGCCAGGGACAGGGCATAGCCCTGCACGTCGTTTTCCGAGACGAGGCTCGTCCAGCTTTGCCCGTAATCGGTCGTCTTGAACACGTACGGCGTCCAGTTATTTCGACGGTGATCGTCGAAGACGACGAAGGCTTCCCCGGCATTAAACGTCGAAGCCTGTATTTGCTGCACCCACGTTCCTTCCGGCACTTCCTGTATGTTGCCGAAGACGTTGGTCCACGACTGGCCGCCGTCGGTGGTCAGTTGCACGTGGCCGTCATCCGTGCCGACCCAGAGGACGCCTTCCTGGACGGGGCTCGGCTCAATCGCGACGATGGTGGTGAAATTCTCTGCGTTGGTTACGTCGTAGGTGAGGCCGCCGCTGTCCAGTTGCTTCTGTTTCTCCGGGTCGTTCGTCGTGAGGTCCGGGCTGATGATCTCCCAAGAGGTACCGTGATCCGACGTTTTGTGCACGAACTGGCTACCGTAATAGATGGTCTTTCGGTCGTGCGGATCGGCAGCGATGGCGGCGTTCCAGTTGAAGCGCAACCGGATGCTGTCCGGTCCGTGCGGACGAATCCCTTTTCGCTCGCCCGTTCCCAGGTCGTAGCGGGAGAGACTGCCGCCCTGCGACATGGCATATCCGTATCGCGAATCGAGCGGGTCGGGCAGGACGTCGAAGCCGTCGCCGCCGCCTACCTCCGTCCATTGCGCATTGCGGATGCCGCCGCTGCTCCAGACCTGGCTCGGACCTCGCCAGGAGCCGTTATCCTGCATGCCGCCGTAGAGGTTGTAGGGCGTATCCATATCCACCCGGATGTGATAAAACTGCGCCAGCGGCAAATTCTCGATGAAGCGCCAGGTCTGCCCGCCGTTCCGCGAGATGGCGGCTCCTCCGTCATTGCCGTCAATCATGAACTCAGGATTATCCGGGTGAATCCAGAGCGCATGATGATCGGAATGGATGCCTCGCGAGATGGTGTTGAAGGTCTTACCGCCGTCTTCGCTCATGGTCAGCGAAGAATGCAGGCTGTAGAGCCGGTTTTCGTTCTGTGGATCGACGTAGATGTCGGCGTAATAGAAGGGGCGGGGATTGACGTTGTTCTCGTCGTTGATCTTCTGCCACTTGAAGCCGCCGTCATCCGACCGGTAGAGGGCATTCTTTTCAGCCTCTACGAGCGCGTAGACCACGTTCGGTTTGCTCCGGCTGATGCCCAGGCCGATGCGCCCGAGGTCCCCTTTGGGCAGGCCGTCTTTGTCGGTTCGCTTCGTCCATGTGGTGCCGCCGTCGAACGTCACAAAGATGCCTGAGCCGGGGCCTCCGGACTTGAAGAACCAGGGCCACCGACGGAACTCCCACATGGCGGCCAGGAGCTTTTCCGGATTCTGAGGATCCATCACGAGGTCGGCGATGCCGGTGCGGCCGTCGCCGGCCAATACCTGGGTCCACGTTGTTCCTCCGTCGGCCGTTTTAAAAACGCCGCGCCCGTCGTGTTCGCCCCAGGCACTTCCCTGGATGCCTACATACACGATATCCGAACGGTCGGGATGAATGATGAGCCGGTGTATGTTGCGTGAATCGTCGAAGCCGATATGGGTCCATGAGCGTCCTCCGTCGATGCTCTTGTAGAGCCCGTTGCCGCTCGTCTGGCTGTTGCGCGGGTTGCCTTCGCCGGTGCCCACCCAGATAACGTCCGGGTTGCGCCGGTCGACGGCTAATGCACCAATCGACGTGGCGGGTTGATCGTCGAAGATGGGCTCCCAGGTCGTGCCGGCATCGGTCGATTTCCACAGCCCTCCCGAAGCGGTTCCCAGATAGATAGTGTCGGGGTCTCGGAGTGTCACGTCGATGGCCGTAACCCGTCCGCTCATACCGGCCGGCCCGATGCTCCGAGCCTTCATGCCGGCCAGCTTATCCATATCCAATTGTGCTGAGGCCGGGAGGGTGATCAGCAGCATGAGCAGGCCGAAGCAAGCCAGCCGGGCAGCAGGTGTTGGGTGGGGGAATGTGTCGTGCGCCATACGGTACCTCCTCCGAGTTGGGTGAGTGGCAGGGGTGGGAAGTGGGCCGGTGCTTGATTCTTTTCATGGTCGCATACCCCGAGGTTTGCCTCGAAAGACGACCAATTCCGCTGACCGATACCTCGTAGCTTGCTGCGAGGAGTGTCATTGCTTTGGGAGTCGCCTCCCCGTGGAATGTTGCAGGGCTACAGGTAACGAGCCCTCGGGCGATGGACAGCAACACCCTGTTGGAAGACGACACCTTCTTTTTTGGACGAACGGGTTTCCCCCTTCATTCCATCCGTTCCTGATTATTTGATGGATCTAGCCCAAAAGAGGAGCAGAAAACGGCATAGTTAGCCGAAGGGCACGAGTAGCGTTTACCAGGGGCGCGTAATTACCTGTACGAAATCACTGTTCGTATGTCTCGGCTACGCCCAGGAGAATGGCATTCAAGTAGGTGTTGATCCGACGCAGCAGTCGCTTGTTGGCTTCGGGACGCACCTGAACGGTTTCGGGCAACACCAGGGCCGATTCGACGAGGTTGTTGCGGAAAAACATGGTTGCTTGCAGGGTCTCGCTCAACCCCAGCCCCGCTCGTTGCGATTGCTCGGCATACGTGTGCCCGACCCGGCGGGCCTCTTCGAGCAGGTCTTGCCCGTTGTCTTCGGACGAGAGAAACGCCTCGATCAGTTTCATCACTCGACGTCCCATCTCGCGCTGCTCGTTCCGGTCTTTCTCATCCAGGTGAGCCAGCCACCTGTCCTGGCGGTGCTCGGCGATCTCGGCACGGGTGCGCGTCAGCGCCTGTTCGCCCCAGAGTTGTTCGAGGCCGCGATTTTTATGTCCGGTCTTCCAGCGTGCCAGCCGTTCGATTTCCGAACGGGGGAACCGTCGATGCCCGCCGGGAGTGACGACGACGAGGATGTCGCCTTTGTCCGCCCAGCGTCGAAGGGTGGCCGGGTGGACGCTCAGGAGATCGGCGGCATGCTTCAGCGTGAGCAAAGGCTCAGGGGATGAGGATTGGTCAGGCATCGGCAAGGGCTAAGGAAGCTATATTGTATTGTACTTTTAACTATAGAACCTACGGCATAGAGATCCAAATTGTCTTACCGCTTTTCCCTTCATCTCGTCGATCATCGCAGGGGATCACTCGCGGGGTGCGTCGGATCTACTTCCTGGTACCCGGTTCGCCGCCAGTTGTTCAAAACGCCGGGTCCATTGGAGGATGCCGACCCCGATACCGGCGGCCAGCAACCCGGCGACCAGGTTAAGGCCGGATCTGTCGCCGGAGAAGGGCAACGCAAGGATCAGCAAGAGCCCTCCGATCAGCACCGAGAGAATCCCTGCCAGGCGATACGCTCGCAAGCCGCGCACATCCAGCTTGTCGCCTGCGGCGTGGGCCGGCGTGCGGAGATCACGTTCCAGGCTTGCAATCCGTTCGGCAAAAGAACCGGACCGCCGGTGCGCCCATGCCGAGGCAAAGAAGCATCCGGCACTGGCTCCGACTCCCACCAGGGTGTTTAACTCGTATCGTCCCATGTCGATGCCGAGCACGTCCACCCGGATGTTTTCTAGAATGATCGAGAGGGGGTTTACCGGCAGGCCCTGCGACAGGTTGGCCGCGATACCCACCCCCAGCACCGCGAGCACGCCGACCCCGAAGGCCGCCATACCCGACCACCAGGGGGTGCGGGTGTACACCAGGCCCAGCAGCACGGGAATGAACATGGCGGGGTTGAACGTCGAGAGGACGCGCAGGTACACATCGAACGAACCGCCGTACTGATCCATGCTCAGCGCGATCCAGATGGCCAGCAGGCCCATCACCGCCACGCTGCCCTTGCCGACGGCAAGCTGCATCCGCTCGGACGGCACCCGGTGGCGCAGGGTGCGATGCATCGGGACGAAGACATCTTTCGTCAGCACGGCAGCCAGCCAGTTGAAGACCGTATCCGCCGAACTCATGGTGGCCGCAAAGATGGCAGCGACCATGACGCCCAGCATCCCGTGCGGCAGCACCGCCATCGCCAGCGTTACGAAGGCGGCCTCGGTCGGCTCGGCCAGTTCCGGCCACATGCCTGCCAGGTCCGGAAAGAGCACGCGTGCGGCCATCACCGGGAGGATCCACATCAGGGGCAGCAGCAGGCTGAAAACCGCGCACCAGAGTGCCATCTTCCTGGTGTCGCGTTCGTCCGGCACGCTGTAGTAGCGTTGCGCAATGTGCCAGTTGACGTTGTAGCCCAGGATGGTGTTGATGAAATAGGCGAGCCAGAACAGGGCGGGTTGCCCCTCGACGCTGATACCGAAATAGCCGTCGGGGGTGTCGTCCACCAGCCGCGCCACGCCGTCGATCACGTTGCCGTCGCCCAGAAACACGAAGGCCACCGGCAACACGATCAACGAGATGAGGAACAGGAGCAGGAACTGTAGGGCGTCGGTCACCATGACGGCCCAGAGCCCTCCCAGCATCGTGTAGAACACCATCACGACCCCGATGATCAGCAGCGATAGCTGGAAACCACCTACTTCAGCCACGCCGAGATCAACAGTGATCTGATTCAGGCCGAGGGCCGTCGAGACGAAGATGCACAGGGTATAGAGCCAGACGCCCAGCGTAAGCACGTTGGGGATGACGGCCAGCATCGTGTAGAAGTAGGTGGTGCCCGGCGAGTAACGGCGGCTCAGGAACTGCATCGGCGTGTCGATGCGGCTGCGCCGCCAGAGGCGTCCGTAGATGAAGTAGCCGAGGAGGTAGGCCGGAAAGGCGAGGCTGAACAACAGGACCGCCGCCCCGCCGTTGCGATACGTATAGCCTGCTGCGCCCACGAACATAAAAGCCGAAAAGCCGGAGACAAACAACGAGATGGCCGACAGCCGCCAGGGGATGTGGCCGCCGCCTTTGAAATAGTCGCTGGTTTTCTGGTTAAAGCGAGCTACATACAGACCCACCCCGGCCACCATCGCCACGTAGACGGCGATGACGGCATAGTCGAGTCCGTTGAGAGCGTCGAGGTCTGGCACGAGCGTTCCGGGTTGGCCCGTCGGGAAAATAAGGCTTTGCTCCTAAAAGGAAGTTTCTCGTATGTTATGCACGACGTGATGCGGAGAGATACAAAAATGAAATGTGTGTAAAGTAATTAAATGTAGAAACATTTAATGTTTTAACTTCATAGAACGCATTCGACAACACGGGTATGCCCATGAGACTCGAAGACGAAATCAAACAACAGCGTTTCGAGAACCGGTACCAGAAACTGGTGCTCAACCTGGTGTATACGGGCAGTTGGCTCAACGCACACAGCGTCCGGTGGCTCAAACCCTACGGCCTCAGTCCCCAGCAGTATAACATCTTGCGGATCTTGCGGGGGCAACACCCGAATCCGGCCACGGTGCTGGTCATCAAGGAACGCATGCTCGACAAGATGTCGAACGTCTCGCGCCTGGTGGAAAAATTGCGGGTGAAGGGGCTGCTGGATCGACGCACCTGCGCCACCGACCGCCGCGCCGTCGACGTGTTCATCACCCCGAAAGGACTGGCCTTACTGACCGAGATCGATGGGCAGGAGGAGAAAGGGCTTGATCTGGTGAAGACGTTGAGCCCGGAGGAGGTGGACCGGCTTAACGACCTGCTCGACAAGCTGCGCGGGTAACCGAAAATTTTTTAGACAAAATGATGTCGTAACACTAAATGTAAAAACACAACAAACCATCAACCCTGAGAGGACCCTGTCATGAGGACAAAAAACATACAAACGATTGCCCGGATCCTGCTGGGCGTCGTGCTCGTCGTCTTCGGCCTGAACGGCTTTTTGCAGTTTATGCCCACCCCGCCGATGGCCGAACCCGCCGCCGGATTCATCGGAGCCATCCTGGCCACCGGCTACTTGATGCCCCTGGTCAAGATCATCGAGATCGGCGTGGGGGTGTTGCTGCTGACCAATCGGTTCGTTCCGCTGGCACTTGTTGTGCTCGCCCCGATCAGCGTCAACATCGTCGGATTCCATCTCTTCCTGGACGTGTCCGGCATCGGCCCGGCGGCTCTGGTGATGCTGCTGAACATCTATCTTCTTTGGGCGCAACGCGATCATTTTGAGCCGGTGCTTCGCGCCAGAGCGAGCCGTGCGCCATCGGCCGTAGGTGCCTGAGTTGTCGGATGGGGGTATGGGGGTGCCGGACGTGTTCCCATACCCCCTGCGTTTGTGTTGGATGCCACATGCTGCTCTATCGCAAACGATGGAGCAAACAATGCGTATTTCAATCCTCATCCGCCCCGAAGGACGGATGCTACGTACCCACACGCCGGCCCAGTAGCCGAACATGAGATTTCAATCCTCATCCGCCCCGAAGGACGGATGCTACTTGCAATGACTACCTACGTATGCGGCCTAGATCACTGCATTTCAATCCTCATCCGCCCCGAAGGACGGATGCTACAACGACCCCCTCAACAAGGCTCGCGTCAGGACGGAATTTCAATCCTCATCCGCCCCGAAGGACGGATGCTACACACCGGAGTTTGTACGCCGTGGATCTCCTCGGGCGTATTTCAATCCTCATCCGCCCCGAAGGACGGATGCTACCATTGGGATAAAACAGGTTGATTTGATGGCTAACGGATTTCAATCCTCATCCGCCCCGAAGGACGGATGCTACACGGTCCCCTCGACGCGGACGGTGATCTTGCCGGTATTTCAATCCTCATCCGCCCCGAAGGACGGATGCTACCACGGCGGGCCAAGGCTCGCCTCATCTATCGCGCCATTTCAATCCTCATCCGCCCCGAAGGACGGATGCTACAAGGCGTGGTTCACGAGTAAGTTTCCTAACGCCACATTTCAATCCTCATCCGCCCCGAAGGACGGATGCTACCGGCTCAGCAAGCCGGTCGCCGTCGCCCTCCTTGAGAAATTTCAATCCTCATCCGCCCCGAAGGACGGATGCTACCGTGGTGCAGGTCCGTGACACCGTGTACGTCACACAGATTTCAATCCTCATCCGCCCCGAAGGACGGATGCTACGTGAGAGCAGCGAGGGGGCGGCAGCAGCCATCGGATTTCAATCCTCATCCGCCCCGAAGGACGGATGCTACAGGGGGTTGTTTCGGGCATCAAACCCGCAGCAGAGATTTCAATCCTCATCCGCCCCGAAGGACGGATGCTACCAACACGACCAACCTTACCGTGACGGGCAAGGCCACATTTCAATCCTCATCCGCCCCGAAGGACGGATGCTACCGGGCAGCCTGATATGCCGAAGACAAAGACAATATTTCAATCCTCATCCGCCCCGAAGGACGGATGCTACAAACGGGCAGGCCAGGGCCGAGGCCGAGACGGAGGATTTCAATCCTCATCCGCCCCGAAGGACGGATGCTACTCGCCGATAGGGCTAGGCGGCTTCCACCATTCATGGATTTCAATCCTCATCCGCCCCGAAGGACGGATGCTACGTGTCATACTCTCGGAGACGCGGCACATCTACCGAGATTTCAATCCTCATCCGCCCCGAAGGACGGATGCTACACGGACGGCCCCTGGCGCTCGGCCTTCGATGCGGCGATTTCAATCCTCATCCGCCCCGAAGGACGGATGCTACCTGATGGGCTCGACGGTCACGGACGGCGGCGACATTTCAATCCTCATCCGCCCCGAAGGACGGATGCTACGTGACGGGTGACGTGATACCTGCGCTCCGGCTTCTCATTTCAATCCTCATCCGCCCCGAAGGACGGATGCTACTACCGTCCCCTCGACGCGGACGGTGATCTTGCCGGTATTTCAATCCTCATCCGCCCCGAAGGACGGATGCTACGCTTGCCTGCTGCCACTGCGGGCCGCTTCTGGGCATTTCAATCCTCATCCGCCCCGAAGGACGGATGCTACGCGCTTGCCGTCCTCGTCGCTGTACGCCGAGGGGGCATTTCAATCCTCATCCGCCCCGAAGGACGGATGCTACATATCGATGAGCTGCACATATCGATGTATAGGATAGGATTTCAATCCTCATCCGCCCCGAAGGACGGATGCTACGCCGGGCAGCCCCACCTCGCAGGGGGTAGGCGAAATTTCAATCCTCATCCGCCCCGAAGGACGGATGCTACAGCGCCAGGCTGACCGTCCCGGCGAACGCTATGGCATTTCAATCCTCATCCGCCCCGAAGGACGGATGCTACGTGGTGTTGCTCGTCACGGTCGTGCCGACGACATTTCAATCCTCATCCGCCCCGAAGGACGGATGCTACATATTCCCTGGCTGCTATAGCGAATATGTTTCGGTCATTTCAATCCTCATCCGCCCCGAAGGACGGATGCTACCCAAGGTCGCACACCTCGACGAGGCAGGGCAGAAATTTCAATCCTCATCCGCCCCGAAGGACGGATGCTACCTAATTGCTGCTGAAATTGACAGGCTACAACGGATTTCAATCCTCATCCGCCCCGAAGGACGGATGCTACCTGAGATCCGCCTTGATGAGCTTGGCCCTGGAATTTCAATCCTCATCCGCCCCGAAGGACGGATGCTACGATCGTAGGGGCGGCGTGCCCGGCCCCAGCTCGACATTTCAATCCTCATCCGCCCCGAAGGACGGATGCTACGTAGGTATTGCAAGTAGGGACACGGCATGGCTGTTATTTCAATCCTCATCCGCCCCGAAGGACGGATGCTACCTGCCCCGCCGTCGGGAGCGTAGTTACTACAAAATCAAATTTCAATCCTCATCCGCCCCGAAGGACGGATGCTACGGTCCCAAAATAGCCAGAATCGCCGATTTTGCACAAGTGCTATTGACGAAGAAAGAAGGATCTGTGGTTGGAAGGGTAAAAAAAGAGACGGAATAGGTGGTACATAGCGGGAAAAATGCGCGGAGCTCCCAGGGAAAATCCCGTCACTACAGGTTCGCGCAACCCGTCAGATGATCAGCGGATCGTCGAAATCCTGATAACGATCCTGCCCATAGACGCGTAGAATACCATCGCGACCACCACGGAATCGATAAATGCGGATGCTATCTTTGTCCTTGTTCATGGCTTCGAGGAGGCGATGTTCCATTTCTTCAAGTTGGGCTTCGCTGACGCGACATTCGAAAATGGAGTATTGCACACGTTGACCGAATCCCTCGCAAATCTTTGCCACGCGCCGGAGGCGGCGTTCTCCAGCTTTGGTAGCAGTGTTTACGTCGTAGGCGACGAGGAGGTCATAGCGTTTTCGGGCATGGGCGTGTGTTGTCATGGCTATCGAGCATAGAAAGGTTGGTATTGGTCGAGGTCTTGCCGGAGATAGCGAGCCAGGATACGGGCCTGGGTGTAGGGCAGGAGCCCGATGGGGATGGATTCCTTGAAAAGCCGGTGCTTGACGGTTTCTTGCTTGCGTTTCTGGTAGGCCGTGAGGACTTCGCGGCGTCCTGTTTCGTTGAGATAGACGGCTCCTCCCGAATGCATTTCGAAATGGTATCCTTTGATTTGTCGCCGGTTGATGAGGGAAAGCACCAGGCGGTCGGCCCACCAGCTTCTGAATTCCTCCATCAGGTCGAGTGCCAGTGCGGGGCGACCCGGTCGTAACGTATGCAAATATCCGATCTGAGGGTCGAGGCCGACGCCTTCCAGGGCAGAGACACAATCGTTTTTAACGAGAGTATAGACGAACGAAAGCAATGCGTTAGTGGGATCGCGCGGTGGGCGTTTGTTGCGTCCTTCGAAGGAGAAGTCCTTGGAGCGAATCAACGCCGGGAAAACCTGGAAGTAGACGGACGCGGCCTGTCCTTCGATGCCGCGTATCGAGTCGAGGTCGGTGGCATGTTGAAGTTCGGTGCGTGCCCACTTCATCGTTTCGATGGCTTGCAGGAGCGTGTTTGCAATGGACTGGTTTTCGCGGGTCGCCCGCTGAAGCACCTGCTGTGTGTTTTTGATTTTTCCTTGTACAAAACGGCTGGAGAGGCAGAGCGTGCGCTGCGTATGGTTTAACGCTTCGTTCTGCGCGCGGCGCAAGAGCACGTTGCCCGAGACGGGACCGGCGAGGCGTCCCTGGAATGCGCCGTAGGAGGTAAACCAGACCACGTCGCGGCCATCCCGGGCGCAACGGTGAAGCAGAAACGGGCTGATGAGCACGTTGCCGAACAGGACGAGGCCGCCCAGGTGATGCAGGGGCACCTGAAAGCGTTTTTCGCCCTCTACCTCGACGCATAGGGTTTCGTGATCGAGGCGGAGGTACGCCCCTTGGGTCTGGACGAAGAGCGTATTTAAGATTTGCCGCGTCATAAATCAGAAGCTATTTTCCTCCTGTAGGTGTTCCAGAAGAAATGGCATACACGTTTCGATGAGTGAGCAGGAGGGGCATCGCTCATCGGCAAGCGGCGGAGGCAGGCGCTGCTGTTGCAGAAGCGTCCGCGTGGCTTCGGTGATACGCAGGACCTCCGAACGCAACGATTCGTCAAAGGTAACCTTGCGTCGTCGGCGGGAGCCGCGATAATAGAGGGCTCCGTGGGGGACGGGATGTTTGAACATCTCTTCGAGGCACAGCCCCTGAGCGCAAAGCTGGATCTCGTCGGCGCGGCGGATTTTGCGTTTTCCCACCTTGTGTTCGACGGGAAACGGCGTGCCGTCCGGCTCGAACTCGACGACATCCGCCCTACCGACCAGACCGAGTGTCTCGGACCAGATCGGCAGGGCATACTCGACGCGGACGCCGTCGCTGAGCATCCCATGGGGGATGTCGACGCTGTCGTGGGCACGGCGTCCGCGCAGCGTGTATATGTTTTCGTCCCACACCTGCTCAACGTGGATCAGCGCGCACTGACGGGGGCAGTAGGCGTAGTGCTGCAACGCCGAGATCGGCACGAGGTCATCATCCTTCCACAGCATGGTCATCCGACCAGGGCAGTCAGCGTGATGCCATGAGGCAAGTCATCGTTGTTTACCTCTACGGCGTAGTCGCTGAAGGAGCGGGGAGCGCGAATATTATGGCCGAGGCGGACCCGCACGCGGTCGAAGAGGGTGTGTGCGGGCGCATTGCCGAGGCGGTTCTCGTGGGTAAAGACGTACAGACCGCGTAACGCCATCATCCCTCGTGAAGCCGAACGATCCAACTCAAAGCCCATCTGGAGAGCCTGCCATAGCAGTGCCAGGTCGTTGCCGTCGAAGCCGGTATCTTCGGCCAGCATCGGGTTGACGAATCCGAAGCCCATGTAAAGACCATAAGGCACCAGCGCTTTCCGGCCCATCTCGGTTTCTTTGCCTCGTGCTTCTTCGCCGTCCTCTCCCTCGACAAACTTGACGGCGTCCTCTTTCTTCGTCACGGCTACTCGGGTAATCGACACATCAGAGGGCACAATGGGGTCGATGGAACGGGCGAAGGTAAGCTGGACGGGACCGCGCACCTGGCCGCAGTTAACGCCCGTGGACATCACAGCGCCGAAGGCGCGCACGTCGTAAAAATTGGCGCACATCCAGGCCCGCGCTTTGTCGATGGTGGCGCGGTCTTGTTTGCTGCCCTTGGGTTCTTCACCGATAGCGGCATAGGCGCGTTCGTGTTGCGCGTTTAGAATGCCCCGGTTTTCAACGTAGATTTTGTATCGTTCCGTCGCGCCTTGCGCAGCGTCTACAAAGTTGCGGATCTTGCGCTTAATGCAGACATCGGTAACGAGACCCTGCATTGTTTCAGGATCCACGCGAGGAAGGTTTCCGGCATCGGGGTCGCCGTTAGGATTGCCGTCGCGCACGTCGAAGAGATACACAAAATCGTGGCGGCGAGCCGGGTCGAGGTGTACATGTTCGTTATTCATCGTGTATTGTCTGGTCAGAGAGATTAATGGAGTTGCGGCCGGGGGTGTTTTTGCTGGTAAAAACCGAGTGCATTTCAATGCTCACCTGTATCTGCATCAGGTGTTGTTGAGTCCGGGTCGGATTTCTTGCGGGGATGATGGCGTTCCTGGTAGAAGCCTAACGCAAAGAGTCCCTGTTCTTCGGGCGTGAGTGTGCGAGGGAAGGATTGCAAGTGTGAGGCGATTTCAGCGAGCGTTTGGTCAAAATAGACGTAAAGACCGCGTTTGGTTTTGCGCAGCTTGCCGAGGTGGGCCTGTGCTTTGCGCACGAGCGTACCAAAGACGGCGGCAGGCGTTGTGGAAGCCGAGCCGTAGAAACGATCCACAAGCGTAGCTTTTGGGCTGATAGCCACTTGCTGAATGCTTTCTAGCACGGCAAACATACGGCCGCACTGGTAGGCGGGGCTGGGATGGTCGGGCGTGAGGGTTTCGTCAATCATGGCATCGGGATAGTTGGATAAAAGGACCAGTTTAATGAGGGCGGCGCGAGGCCGCGTGACGGGATACTTCTTCTCGGCACGGGCGCGTTGCACTGCTTGATAGAGCAGGTTTAGGGGCAGCATGTGTCCGCATAGCGCGTGCTCTACCAACTGCGAGGGCACATGCGTGGGTAAATCCTTGAGGTCGCGTACGAGCGCACCGGCCAGAGCAAGCAACTTGAGCGGTGGGCTTTCGCCGTTGCGATTGCAGATGCGTTGACGCTCGAAATAGCATGAGAGGTTATCTAACACCTCAGGCACCGACAGCGTTAGCCAACTCCGCACGACCAGGCGTGATACGTTTGATGAGACTACTAAGGCGTAGAAATCGTTGGCGTCGAGGTGCGGCAGGTGGCTGGTGCGTGGGGTTTTGAGCAGGCGCGCTACATCAGCGGGGTCCGGGTTTGAAAAGAAACGGGCAAAGTTTTCTTCAACGGGCTCGCGGGTCCAGAACAGCCATACGGCGTTGGTCAACCGCAGGTGGTGTTCGTCGGTTTGAATCAAAAAGCGCAGGGCTTCTCCATACGCTGTTGCACATTCCATACACAGCGGCGCAATTTCGGACTGCTGTAACCCATGCGAAAGAAACGCTGCTGCATTCCCCGTGACGAGTCCGACGCGGTCCGGCCCCACGAGCAGTTCAATAGGATGCGTTCGCGCAATGGGTTTTTCCTCGCTGCATAGCAGACATTCGGCCGTGAAGGCGCTTTTGTTGACGGCTTCGGCTTCTGCCCTTTGCTGCCAGAAGCGCCGCGCCGTCGGTCGCCGGTGCAGGAGGTTATCGCCAACGCGCGGCGCGATGAGATCGCCTGGCTTCCACGTTTCAGCCCGAAGCGCGCTTTGGGCTTGCTCAACCTGTTCGGGATCACGAAGCAGACGACTCAACACCATCAGTTCTTCGTCTTCTGTGGCTTTTGCACACTCGTCGAGCAACTCCATATAGGCATTGTGGCGTTCGGCAGCTTTAGTCAGAGCCTTGTCCGACTCTTTTTCAGATAGGCCCAGCACGTAGTCCGGTTTGTCTATCAGCAGGAAAGGTTTTGTAGCTGATGTGCGGTTGGCGTACGGTGCAACAAATTCCTTGTAATCCTTCTTCTTTTTTCCCGTCTCGGTGAAGCCAAGGAAGCGACCGTCGGCGCTAATGTTGAGGATCCAACGCACCGTTTGCTTTTTGTGAGCAGCCGGAATGAGGACATCGTCGGGCAGGCGAGCGTGCAGTTCGCGAAGTCGGTCGAGGATCATGGCGCGGCCACCTCCGGGGCAGTCTGATCATAGAGGTGTTGTGGGACGTGCAAGACACCACGCTCCAGACGAGCCGCGAAGAAAAGGGGCACGTTACGCCCACCGTCAAGTTCGTAGCGCAGGTCGAAGAGCATACGGCCGAGGTCGTCGGTACGGTCGATGGCGTGTTCGGAACCGTCGGGCTCGGCAAAATCGGCGACGAACTCGCGACAGCCGAGATAGGGCCGGTGAAAGCACTGCCCTCGCGCCACGCGGCGGCGGAAAATGTCGCGGTGCTTGGCCGGGTGATCTTCATAGCCCCTTCCAATAGGTTCGACCTCGGCTTCAATGAGATAGCCCACGTCGCGCAAGGCGAGTGTATGGCGCTGCGTTCGGTCGTCATCGGCGAAATAGACATAGCCGTCGCCCCGTTCGAAGGCATTGCGTACCGTCCCCGGCGAAATGGTTTTTGTGACCTCGTTGCGGAGGATCGAGACGTGGTGGATAGGCTTGAGCACATGAATACGAAGGATGCGCCATCGAAATTCCGGTTTCCAGTAGATGGCCTCCAAGAGGCCGCGTGCTGCCGAGGGTGTCATCACTTCGTAAGAGACACGCTCGACCTTCATCTCGGGTCGGGTGAAGCAGGCCCGGTCGCCCCAGACCTTGACACGGAGCGGAGCATAGTCGTTCATGTTTTTATGGAGTTGATAAGTGAAAGGAATCAAAACACGCATTCGTCAAGCGTAGGAATATCCCAGGTCAATCCACGGATTTCATCGTAGCCTCCCACCCAGCGCCAGATGCCGGGTACGACTTCTTCGCATAGCCCTTCGGCTTGGGCGCGCTCGTGATGTTGAGTCCGGAGGTTGACGAGGTAAGGCTGCAACGCCCGAAAATCCGTCCGCACGGCAAAGCCTTTGCGCTCAATACGTGTCAGCAGGGCATCGGCCTCTCCGTAGCGCACCACCACCGGCGTCCTGTCATCCTCGATAAGACGATACGCCCGCGCCGTTTGCTCAAACATCAGCCGTGCCCGGAGTTTCTGGATGCCGCGCTCATCAAGGTTGCGGACATCATAGAGACGGCGGAAATATCGCAGTGGCACAGCGGGATCGTGAAGATCAAGGGCAGGATCTTCGCGAAAAAGAGAGCGGGTTTCCTGGGCTCCGGTTCGATAGGCTCCCGGCGGCACCCCGCCATCTTCCGGTTGAAAGACTACGACACGTCCCTCGCTCAAACGGCCTTCACGGTTACATCGCCCGGCGGCCTGGATGATGCTATCGAGCGGGCCAAGCGCTCGGAAGACAACGGGGAAGTCGAGATCCACCCCCGCCTCGACCACCTGTGTAGCGATGAGGCGAACGGGCCAACCGCGCCTTAGCCGTTCATCCACTTCGGCGAGCACCTTGCGCCGGTGTGCGCCGCAAAGTTGTGTAGAGAGATGCAGAAGGCCGTCTTCCTCTGGCAAATGATTCAGTAGCGCCATCGCATCGCGCTTCGTGTTGAGCACCACCATCGCCTGCTCTCCGGCTTCTACGGCTTGTGCCACACGCTCCCACGACCACGGTGTTTCCAGATCCACCTCATAGCGTACGCGTCGAAGCCGCTCAAACAAGGCTTCGGGATACGGTACGATTTCCTGAACGTTTTCAAAACCGGCAAAGTCGTCTCGCGAGGTAAGCGCAGGCTGGGTGGCAGTGCAAAGCAACACCGTGACGCCATACGCTTCAACGAGATGACGAAGCACATCAAGGGTCGGAGCCAGCAGGTGAGGCGGAAAGGTTTGCACTTCGTCCAATACAAGGACACTACGCGCAATGCGGTGAAGCTTGCGCAGGCGGCTGTTGCGGTTGGAAAAAAGACTTTCGAAGAGTTGCACCGTCGTGGTCACGATAATCGGTGCATCCCAGTTTTGAGCAGCCAGCCGTGCTCGCAATTCTTCAAGGGTTTCTTTGCCTGCTGCAGCACGGTCAGCTACCGCGCTGTGGTGTTCTAGCACGGCCTCAGCCCCGAAGATGCCTCGGTATACATCGGCATTTTGTTCAATGATACTGGTGTAGGGCAGGGCTACGATCACGCGTCGCAGCCCATGCTGTACTGCATGCTTGAGCGCAAAAGCCATCGCCGAGCGCGTCTTGCCGCCCCCAGTGGGCACGGTGAGCGAATAAATACCTGGCTGTCTCCCCGCATTATCAAGGCAGGCTTGGTAGACTGTGGCCCGCACCGCGTTCACCTCGCCAGTGCTTTTTTCGATGAGCGTGCGTTGACGGGCTTCGAGCGTTGTCCAGAGCGCGCATAAATCATCATCACGCTGACGCAGAGCAGCTTTTCCCGACTCGAAGTGACGTTCTGTGTCGAGGCAGTCAGCATCCACCAGTGCCGAATGCAGCATCCGCAGCCAGAATTCTTGCTGATGCGTCTGGCGCACGAAGGCCGGCAGATCATCAGTATGGATTGATGGAACCCTTTGTGCCAGTAGAGGGCGGACTACCGCGAGCGCATTGAGAACGCGCTGTTCTGCTTGTTTCCGGGTTATCCGATTCTTCAACCTACCAGCGTCGGATAGTCCGCCGTGGTGCCCGGCAACGTTGGCAGCAAGCGGTTCGAATGCATTCAGGGCCGCCAGCATCCCCGCGCTGGAATGATCGGGACCCGGTGGAGTGGCGTCGGGATTGTTGAGATAGGCTTGTACATCCTCAGCCACTTTGCCTGCATCATGCCACCATCCCAACCATGCGGCAAATCGCCCTGATTGGAACGATCTGGCAAAACGCTCGGCCAGGCGGGCAACGTCTTCGAGGTGTTCGAAGAGAGGTTGAGTTTTCCCTTCCTGGTTTTCAGAATGAGCAATCCATGTCTGTGTATTCATGCAACCATAGAACCATTTTATGTACCCGAAATAGTTTTTAAATCTTGATAGCTTCTTGCCTGCCAAAAGAGAATATGGGATCGAGGTAGCAAGTGAGGGCTATATGGTCGAATCTTAATGGTGTTGTATGACGACCTTGCGTCACACAGCATTTTAATGTACTAATGCGCAAGCTGCAAGTGGAGGTGTTACGAGAATAATCGAAGTCATACAGGGGATAAGAGCAACCATAGGCTACGTCACCCATGCGGTCGCCGGGCACAACCTGGCAGGCAGCGACGACCTGGGATCTGGGACTGCGGCATCGCCGGCTTTCGTTTGCGGTTGATAATCCCCGGCGTAATTCGTTCCATGGGGCGTGTAGGTTTGCCGTGTCCCCCCTCGAAAATCGGAGATCCAACACCGGCCCATGCCCTCCCGTCGCCATTTTCTCTCCCTGAGCGGTCTTGCGCTGCCCGGATTGCTGCTTCCGCGTCTGAGGTGGCCCGTCGAAACGGTTCCTCAGCGCGATCCGGCGCTCGGCCTGTTTTTTGACGCCGGGGTGTTGCCGGCCCTGCGCGACCGTTTTGCCGGGGAGCCCTTATTCGCCGCATTGCGGGAGCGCCTCGCGTCGTTCGACCGGGCGGCCGAGCGGCGGTTTATGGCGTCGGAGGTGCGGTATAACGACCACCTTTTTCACTTCAAGCGGCTCTACGACACGGCACAGCCGATGGCGTTCTATTACGCGATGACGGACGACGAAGACGCCGCCGACCTGGCCACCGCCGCCATCCGCGCCATCATGAAGTTTCCCACATGGGATTATTTCCTCGAAGGCGGCACGGAGATCGTCGGCATCCAGCGGGCGGCGGGCGCGACGATGGCCGTCGCGGTCTGTGCGGACTGGCTGGGCGGCTTTGTGGATGACCGGGAACGCGCGGCCTGGCTGCGGTCGATGGGCGAACGCGGCTGTGAACCCTGCTTCCGAAGCATCTACGGCATGCGCCATCCGGATCGTGTGAAGGGGTGGACGATGGACCCCGCGAGCACCTACTTCGAACACCGCCCCGGCGACCGCGTCGATTTGTCGAACTGGCCGGCGATCCTGGACCGGACCAACCTGAAAGCCGTGCCCGCCTCGGCGCTCGCCGTCGGGGCTACGGCTTATCGGCTTCAATTCGGCCCCGATGCCGACACGGAGCGCTGGCTGGAGCAGGCGGTGTTCAGCATCAGCAGCTTTCGCGACCTCTACGCCCGCGACGGCTCCTACGACGAAGGCATCTCCTACGCCAACTACACGGCGCTTCATCTGGCACAGGCTACAACGATCCTCGAACGCTTCCACGATGCCGCCGTCTACGACCTGATCAACTGGCCCGGCTTTGTGGATTATGCCTACGGGATGGCGATGCCCACCGATAGCGATCCGTACGCCGTCGTCAATTTCGGCGATGCCGGCGACGGGATGATGTCGGCGGTGCCGTTCTGGGTTGCGAGGCAGTCGCGAGACGGACGGGCCCAGTGGTTCGCGCAGCACCTGGCTCGCGCTCACGACGAATGGTCGCTCGTCTGGTTCACGCCCGCGTCTGTCGCCGAGCCGCCGCCGTACCGCCCCCACTTCTGGCGTTCCGACCTGGATTGGATTGTGGCCCGCACCGGTTATGAGGCCGGCGATCTCGTGGTCGCCATGCGGAGCGGCGGCCCCGCCAATCACGAGCACGCCGACCGCAACAGCCTCATCGTGAAATGCTTCGGCGAGCAACTCGTGGCCGATCCGTACCGCCCGCCCTACAGCTTCAGCGACCCGGCCTGGATGATGCGCACCACCGCCGGGCACAGCGCGCTGCTGATCGACGGCCGGGGGCACCAGTATCACGACGGTTCGGAGGGGACCAATCCCTCGGACGCCGTGGCGCGCATCGTCCGCGCGGGTGAGCGGAGCGGGCTGTTTTTCTGGGCCAGCGACGCCACCCCCGCCTATCGCCTCGTTCTTCCCGACGTACGCTCCGTAACGCGCACGGTGATCGTGCTGCACGAACTGCCGGCCCTCGTCGTGCTCGACAAGGTGCTGAAGACGGCCCGGCCCTCCCGGCTCCAGGCTCGCTTTTTCGCCTACAACCTGGATGGAGAAGGCCGCGTCGAAGCCGCCGAAAAGACGTTTCGGATCTTGCGGCCCCACGCGTCGCTCCTTGGCGTAGCTTCCGCCGTTCAGGGCATCGAAGCGCACACCGGGCGGTTGCCTATCCCCGAGGAAAGAGCGCGCCGGCATCCCTTCATCGAAGTAAGCACGCACGAGGCCGATCTGGAATCTATGCTCATCACCGTGTTGTTGCCCGAACGCGGCACAGGCGGCCAGGCGTCGGCTCTGATTCAGGCACATCCCGGCGGGGTCCACGACGTCGACATCCGGCACGGCGACCGTACCGCCCGGTGCCGCGTCTTCGATACCGGAAGCCTCCCCGAGTTCGAAGTCGCCACGTTGTAATCCGGAGCGCCAGTAGATACATTGTCGGCATTGTTCGCAGCGTGCTCTTGCTATGCCAGGGACCTCCCTTCGCTACCTCGATTGCCATGCCTCGCTCGGCATGCACGGCCCGACGGATGCACGCGTCCCCTGGAAGCGGTCGTCCCTGCTCGACGATATGCGGCACGCGGGCATCCACGGGGCGCTGGTCTGGCACTGGACGGCGCGGGAGTACGATCCGGGCTACGGCAACCGTCTGCTCCTGGAAGAGATCGCCGGGCAGGAACGGCTGTTTCCGTGCTGGGTGCTGGTGCCGCACCATAGCGGCGAGATGCCGCCCGGCCCCGACCTGGCGGGGCAGATGCAGGAGCAGGGCGTCCGTGCCGCCAAAATGTTTCCGCGCCGCCACAACTACCGCTTCGACGAAGCCGTCTGCGCCGACCTGTTCGCCGCGCTTGAGGACACGCGGATCCCGCTCCTGCTCGACGTGGGGCTCTACAGCGAAGACCGGCAGGTGACCTTCGACGAGGTCGACCGGCTCTGCGTGCGGCATCCTCACCTGCCCGTTATTCTTCAGAAAGCCCGCTGGGAGAGCACCCGCGACGTGGTGGCGCTCATGCAGGCGCATCCCAACACCTACATCGAGTTCTCCAGCTTCCAGATCCACTACGGGCTGGAGTTCATGCAGGAAAAAATCGGGATCGACCGGCTGCTGCTGGGGACGGAGTGGCCGTTCAAAAGTCCCGGTGCGGCCCGTTCGTTCATCGATTATAGCGAACTCTCTGCCGAGGACCGGGCGAACGTAGCGGGCGGCAACCTGGCGCGCCTCCTCAGGCTCGACACGCTGCCCGGCGACTATGCCGGAGACGATCAGGGAGCCATCCTCGACCGGGCGAAGCGCGGCCTTCCCATGGATCACATCCCCGTTATCGACCCGCACGCCCATGTGCTGCACGATGGACTGATGGGCGGGGGCTACGTCGTCATGCCGCACGGCGATGCCGAACACATGATCCGTCGCAACCGCCGCCTGGGTATCGACCGTTTTTGTTGTTCCTCCTGGATCGGCATCTGGATCGACTACCGGCGCGGCAACGAACTCATCCACGCCCTCACGCAGCGCTACCCGGACGACGTCATCGGCTATGCCACCATCGATCCGAAGAAAAGCGACGACGTGGCCGCCGACATCCACCGCTGCCACGAGGTGTATGGCTTCTCCGGCCTGAAGCCCTACAACCCGCGTGTCGGCCTGCCCTATAATGCGCCGCTCTACGATCCGTGGTACGAGAAAGGCAACGACATCGGCGGCTTCGTCAAGCTGCACCAGACGGCCATCGGCGATACCTACCTCGACGAAGTGGCCGACATCGCGGCGCGTTATCCGAACATGAACTACCTGCTGGCGCACTCGGCCTGGACCTGGGATGTGGCCCGCGAGCGCGCCGACTTCGTCCGAGAGCGCCCCAACGTGTACCTCGACCTGACCTTCACCAGCGTCTTGCACGGCGTGGTCGAGTTTTTCGTCGAAGAAGGGCTGGTCGACAAGGTGCTCTTCTGCACCGACGCTCCGATGCGCGACCCGATTCCGCAGTTCGGCTGGGTAGCCTACAGTCGCCTTTCAGACGCAGATAAGGAAAAGATCCTCGGGGGCAACATGCTGCGTGTGCTGGCGCATGCCGGGGTGCCGCTCGAAGCGCTGCGGCAACGGTATGGGATTCCAGCAAAGACCCGGTGACGTCCTCTGACCGCACGGGGTGGTCATGGAGGTTATATCCGGCCTGTTGAAACGTCTTTATTGTGTGGTAGGACCATGGTTTATCCCGTCCTTTACATCAATCAAGACAAACAGGCGTCTACATGACTTACGATCCGACTCTTCATCAGCGTCGCTCCATCCGGTTGAAGGAATACGATTACAGCCGGCCCGGTGCCTATTTTGTCACGATCTGCATCCAGGGGCACACATGCCGTTTAGGAAAGGTTGCGAAAGGCGTCACGCAATTGAACGAGGCCGGACGCATGGTTGAGCAACAATGGGCGAGGTTGCCGGAACGATTTCCCGGTGTCGCATTGGATGCCTTTGTCGTTATGCCTAATCATTTTCACGGGATCATCCTCCTGACGGGCTACTCGAATGTGACACCCGCAGGCGTAGGGGCATCTCTTGTGGGTGCCCGGGGAGGTACGAGACCCGGGGCAGGCACGAGACCTGGGGCAGGCACGAGACCTGGGGCAGGCACGAGACCTG
>JBHHWM010000048.1:0-23437 GCA_046756545.1 Rhodothermales bacterium
GAGGCGCCGTTGGCCAGGTCGCCGACGGTCCACAGGCCGGTGAGTTCGTCGTAGGCGCCCTGGCTCGGCGTCGCCGAGACGAAGGTCGCACCGGCAGGCACGATATCCGTCACGGCAACACCGGACGCATCGCCCGGTCCGTTGTTAGTGATCGACAGGACGAAGGTACCCGTCACCGAGCCGTTGTTCGGAACGATACTCACGAGGTCTTTGTCCAGGTCGAGGTCGGTGAAGATGTTGAGGATGTTGATCAGGCCGTGCCCGGTGCCTTCGTCGAAGCCGGTGTCGAAGCCTCCGGTGAAGGGGTCGTCCATGTCCACGGCGGTTGTCTCAAACAGGGTATAGATGTCGTTCGGTGTCAGGGAAGGATCGGCCTCGAGGAGCAGGGCCGCCGCCGCCGCCGCGTGAGGGGCCGCCGCCGAGGTGCCGAAGAAGTTCGGAAAGCCATCCGGTTCCGCATCGCCACCAAAGAACGTGTTGTTCGTCCCATCGGGAGCGACGATGTCCGGCTTCTCGCGCACGTCGGGTGTCGCCAGGCGGTTGCCGGCGGTATCGAAAAGAATGCCCGTTTGCCCGGCTGATGAGAACGATTCCGGGAGGGGAGGTGCCGTCCCGAAGGCCGGTGTATCGGCGTACCAGGCGGCACCGACGCCCTGGCCGCCGGCGGTGTTCGAGTGCCCTACGACCGTGCTGCTGTTGGTGGGATATTCGACCGTCAGGTTGCCCCTGAACCAGATGTACTTGATCAATTCGGGATCCGGGCCGGCAAACTTCATGATGGCGATATTGAACGTGCCGCCGGCAAAGACGGAGAATGCTTCTACCGGGTCGCCGCCGACGTTTCCTGCAACGGCGCAGAATAGCGGGAATGGGCCGGGGGGGTCGTTGTAGAAACAGAAGTCCAGGTCGCTGGCGGAGCCGGGCGCGCCACTGACGGAGAAGAAGGGTTCGTCCCACTGAAAGCTGAAAGGAAAGATGTTAGGTACGAAGGTGACCCGCTGAAAAATGTCGACGCCGGGTCCGGGATCGAAGTCGTGCGCTTCTTGCGGGCCGAAGCCGATGTCGAGAAACAGGCCGCTGGGGCGATAGTCGCTTTCGTAGGATTGACGGGCCGAGTTGCCTGCCGAGGAGAAATAGGGGACGCCCATGGCAGATACCTGATCGACGGCCTGGGCGATGATGCCATCCTGGAAAAACGGCTCGGCAAAATAGAACACGTCGTCCACAACGACGTCGGCCCCGGCTACCGTCGCCAGTTCGACGATGCCGTCGGCGAAATCGGCCTGTCCGTTAAAAGCAGTGTGGAAGGCCAGGTCGGCTCCCGGCACTACGTCGTGGACGAGTTGCAGCATCGCGCGGCCTTCATCGCTACAGCAGTCGTCGTCCAGCACATTGACCCCGGCCGCCGGCAAGTCTCCACTGGCTATGTCGGCGGCGGCTCCTCCGAGAAAATCGTACGAATCGGAGAGCACCCCCACGGTAGTGCCGGTTCCATCGATGCCGAAGAAATTGCGCACATCGTCGGTATGCATGGAGGCATCGCCCTGGCTCGTCGTCAGGCCCACGCGGTTGGTCATGGCCCCCGAAGGACGGATAAGGCGCAGGCTCGAAAGGCCGGCCAGGTCGTCAATCGCCTCGATGGGGAGCCATCCGGAGACCATCCGCCCGAAGGTTTTGCCTTGTCTGAGCCCCAGTTGTTCCAGGTCGTTTTTCAGGGTTTCCGCATCGCCCGAGGCTGCCGCGTCGATGACCACGTGGCCGTTCGCAAGGCGCAGCATCGGGTTGCGTGAGATGAAGGCGTCCGGGGTGCCCGCAAAACCATCGAACTCGTTTTGCAGGCCGAGCAACTGAGGATCAATCAGGCTTTTTTCCCGGGGCATGTCAAAAAACTGGGCGGCGGCGTGCCGGGGTATGCCGAGTAGAAGCACGACCAGCAGCAGTCCGAAAAGGGTCGCTCCGCGTAGGGATATGCGAACGTGTGAAGTGATGCGTGTAGTGGCTATCATGCTCATGTCGTCATTCGTCTTTTAAGGTGTTTTCAGGCAGCGCAGGGCACTCACGTTTTGCTTTCTCTCCGTTGCCGGTCAGATTTCTATGAGAAGAGCAAGCATCTTCGAGGGAGTCGGGAAATAGAACTGCTGGCGTGAAGCACTAAAATCACATCAAAACTAAAGGCCGGCAAATACGCTTTCTCCCGAGGCTCCTGCTCACCGATCTCAACAGATCAGAAAGCTGCCGAAGCAAGGGGTCTTTCCAGATTCACGGATAGATCAGGCTGCCAAATACAACACATCTCCGGCGCGACACCCCTGCCTGTGCAGCAAAGACAGCCCCAATATAGGATCTGGCAGGATAGAGACCAACCTCGAAAAACAAGAAATAGGGACGGAGATCAACGTCAAAAAAGGATGTCGTGCCCTGCAAGTTGTTGTCAATGAATGGCAGGCCGCCGGAGAAGAAGGTGAGGGACAGTGTAGCGGGTTACTTCATCAACGTAAGCGAGCGTGTCACGGCGACGGTGCCGGCCTGCATACGCACAAGGTAGATACCTGAAGGATGGTCCTCGGCATCCCATGTCACCTCGTGGCGGCCCGGCGATACCGCCTCGTCGAGAAGCGTATCCATATGTCGCCCCAGCAGGTTGTACACCGTCAGCCGCACGCGCGACGAGACCGGCACGCCGAAGGGGATCACCGTTCTGGGATTGAACGGATTCGGGTAGTTCTGATCCAGTTCGAAACGTTCCGGTATTTCGCCTGAGTTTGAATTGATTCCGGTATTCGTTCCCATATAGGATGGGAGGACATGGTTCAGGCTTGCGAGGTTGGCCAGGTCTCGGATCGCAGAGATCGGGAGCCAGCCGGAGACCATCAGGCCGAACGCGGCTCCGTTTTCAAGACCTAACGCTTGCAGGTCTGCGAGCAAGGAGTCTGCATTGGTGGAGGCGGTGGCGTCAATGAGCACGAAGCTCCCATCACGAATGCGGAGGAGCGTGTTGCTGGCTTTGAACTCAGACGCCGGATTATGCTCGATAAAGGTTTCAAATTCTTCCAACAAGGATAAGAGGTCGTTATGTACCGGGTCGTTCGGTTTCTCCTGGGCCAGGGCGCTCAGCGGCAGGGCTGTCGAAAGGAGCAGAGCGATCAGGCTGCCTGTCAGACGGCGTTTGCTGGTCGCCAGGAGACGGATGCTGTTCCAGGGGTTCATGGCACACCTCTTCAGTAACATACCTGAATATATCTATTCGATTTAATGAATGATAGGGAGGCAGGTTTCTTAATGGGCGTTGGGACGATGAGGGGCGAGGGGATCCATAAAAAACGCCGCCCCCGGACAGGAGGCGGCGCGTTTCGTTCGAGACCTGATCTGTTGATGACAGGTCAACGAGGGTTCTGCTAGAACGGCAGGTCGTCATCCGGGGCGAACGAGTCGTCCTGGAGTTGGGGCTGCGGTTTAGCGGAGCGCTGGCCGTAGCTGTTCGCGTCGGCGTCGAAGCCGCCGTCGGAACGACCGTCGAGCATCATCATCTCGCGCACCTTCACTTCGGTGGTGTAGCGGGTGTTGCCGTCACGATCTTCCCACGAACGGGTTTGCAGCGATCCTTCGAAATACACCCGAGAGCCTTTCTTCAGATACTCGCCACAGATTTCGGCCAGGCGGCTCCAGGCCACCACGCTGTGCCATTCGGTCTTTTCGACAAACTGCCCCTCCTGGTCCTTGTACGATTCGTTGGTGGCCAGGCGCATGTTGCACACGGCGGTGCCGCTGCCTGTGTAGCGCAGTTCGGGATCTTGTCCCAGGTTGCCGATGAGAATGACTTTGTTGACTCCACGTGCCATGATTACACCTCCTGTCGTTGTGTTGAACATGAGCCCCTGGCGATTCTACATGAGTCCACCGGGTAGGAGCATCGCTCCGCCGGCCTTTCCGTTACTGCTCAGATGAATCCACCAGGAGGCGTATCGGTTGGACATCCTGGTTTGGTGTCACTGTATAATAAGACGTATCCGCTACCAAAACGTAACCTCCAGAGCAAAATAAAATTTCCAGGTGCCACCCCTATGTCATAACGGCGCGACAAAAACAATTTTCCGATTGGGTTGTAAAGAGGGGCACAACGGGAGAAGGCCCGGCGGACGCCGTCCCTCGACCTACCCTTTTCTGATCACGGCGGTTTTCTGCGCTAACGCGATGCTCCTCTATGACCGAAAAAATCTACGACCCTCAATTTGTTGAGCCTGCCGACCGGCTCGAAGCCTACGCCGATTTTGTCGCCATCGTCAAGCAGCTTCGCCGCGACTGCCCCTGGGACCGCGAGCAAACGCACGAGTCGGTCAAACACCTGCTCATTGAAGAGGCCTACGAGACCGTCGAAGCCATCGACCGGGAAGACTGGCACGAACTCAAGAAAGAACTGGGCGACCTGTTGCTGCACGTGGTGTTCCACAGTGTAATTGCGGAAAAGGACGGGCGTTTCACGCTGAAGGATGTCATCGAGGCCGAGACCGAAAAGCTCGTACGCCGTCACCCGCACGTCTTCGGCGACGTCACCGTGAACGGCGTGGACGAGGTTCTGACGAACTGGGAGCAAATCAAGCTGCGGGAGGGGGAAAAGATGTCGGCGTTGGAAGGCGTGCCGGGGCACCTGCCGGCGCTCTTGCGGGCCTATCGGATCCAGGAAAAAGCCGCCGGGGTCGGGTTTGATTTTCCAAAAAAAGAAGGGGCCTGGGACAAGGTGGAGGAGGAAATCAGCGAGTTTCGGGCGCTGGCGGAATCCGGGGCGGCGCTTGTTCAAGTGGAAGAGGAATTCGGGGATGTGCTCTTCGGGCTCGTTAATTATGCGCGCTTCATCGGGGTTAATCCGGAGAATGCCTTGCGTCGCACGAACGACAAGTTCGGTCGTCGCTTCCAGCATATCGAACGCCGGCTGGCCGAGCAGGGGCAGGCGATGGCCGAGGTGGATCTCGTCGAACTGGATCGGTATTGGGAGGAGGCGAAACAACGAGAGCGTGAGCCGGAAGGATAGGACGAAGCATCAGAAGGGGGCTCGCCGCTTGGGCACCTGGAAACGAACACCGCGCGGCGTTCACGCGGCACAGCCGACGGACGAAGTACATGATCCCGTAGACCGATAATCGCATGAGGCATACCGTCCTTGAGTCCATCGCCACAGGGAATCCGCCGCTGCGTCGCACGCAAGCATATGCGGCTTCTTTTATGCAGCGTATCGAAAGCCTTCCGGCACCGCTGCGCAGGCGGCTTCCGCTCATCTACGACCGCTCCGGTATCGAGTATCGGTATTCCTGCGTCGAGGATTATGCGAATGGAGACCCGGAGGCGTTCGAATTCTTCCCGCCCAACTGGTCCCTCTCGCCGCCCCCGACGACGGCCCGGCGCAACGAGAAGTATCGCGAGGCGGTGATCCCGCTCGCCGAAGACGTGGCCCGCCAGGCGCTGGCCGCAGCATCGGTGGCCCCGGAGGACGTCACACACGTCATCGCGGTAAGCTGTACCGGGTTTTTCGCGCCGGGTCTCGACATCGAACTGGTGAAACGCCTGGGGCTGCCCCCGCACACGCGGCGGACGTTCATCGGGTTTATGGGATGCTATGCCGCCTTCAATGCGCTACGCGTGGCGCACAGCTTTTGCCAGACCGACCCCGAAGCGCGCGTGCTCATCGTCTGTGCCGAGTTGTGCACGATCCATTTCCAGGTGAACGATTCCTTCGAAAACGCGGTGATCAATGCCCTGTTTTCCGACGGTGCAGCCGCCGCCGTGCTGGCTCCTCGTTCCGAGGACGACGCGCGCGGGCACCTCGCCTACGTGGATCATCACTGCCTGCTTGACGACAACTCGATGGACGCCATGACCTGGGATATCGGCGACACCGGCTTTCTGATGGGGCTGTCCTCCCGCGTTCCCGACATCCTGGCCCGCAACCTGACAACGTATTTAGATACCTTGTTGGGTCGCCACCGTCTCCAGCCGGAAGCACTCGATTTCTGGGCGATTCATCCGGGCGGACGCGCCATCGTCGAGAAGGCGCAGGAGGTGCTGGGGCTGGCCGACGAGGATGTGCGCGACAGCCTCGACGTGTTGCGCAGGCACGGCAACATGAGTTCGCCCACCATCCTCTTCGTGCTCAAGCGCATCCTCGACCGTCACCGCGCTCTTCGGGCCGACGGCGGCGACGGGTTCCGAAACGGGCTGGCGTTGGCTTTCGGTCCGGGGCTCACACTCGAAGGCTGTTTGTGGAAGCAAGTATAGGTTGTGGAGCAGGGGCAAGGTGTGGTTCGGAATTCCGTAACGCCGGCTCTCCCCGAAGAACGAAGAAACGGGCCGGTGCTGCGTTTAAAGCGAGGGTGTGGTGTTCCAGCATCGAGGGAGGAAAGGGGGCCTTTTACGAAGAAGAGCGGTTTGCTATCTTACCCCGGTTTCTGCGCTGTGCGCAATCCGCAAAAAAACAATCTGGATGAACGCGAGATGCATAAAAGAATGACACCCCGGTCGAGGACTCGATTCACAAGGAGAAGCCGTTTGCTGGTTCTTCTCTTCCTGCTATCTGCGACGGAAGTGATGGGCGCACCGGGGCCGGGAGGCGATAAAAAAGCAGATGACGGCGTTTTGCCGGGCGTGGTGGTGGTGCAGTTCAAAGAAGGGACGCACGTCTCGGAGGGAGCATCCAAGACAGGACTGGCGTCCTTCGACCGAATCGCCGCGCTGCATCAGGTCGATGCCGTAGAGAGGGCTTTCCCGATGCTGGACGTGGTGGCCGCCAAGCGCGGGTTGACGCCGAGCGGGGTGGCCTTGCAGCGGGTGTATTATGTGCGCTACGGCGGCCCTCAGCGACCCCGGTACGTGGCGGCGGCCCTGGCCCAGGACCCCCATGTCGCCTTTGCCGAACCGTATTTCGTGCGGCGTATCATCGGAGAGGCTCCCGCCCCGGCGGCTGAGCCCAATGATCCGATCTTTTCGAGCATGGATCATCTCGACCAGGTCGATCTGCCGGAAGCCTGGGACGTGGTGAAAGGCGAGCAGGGCGACGTGGTGATCGCCATCGTGGACGGAGGCAGCGAGTGGCGGCACCAGGACCTGGACGCGAACATCTGGCTGAATCCGGGCGAGACACCGGGCAACGGGGTGGACGACGACAACAATGGATTCGTCGATGACGTGCGGGGCTGGAACTTTGCCGACGACAGTGCCGATCCGACCGGGTTGCCCGCGCTGCCCAGCAATGCGCGACACGGCACCGCCGTAGCCGGGATTGCGTCGGCGGTGACCGATAACGGTGAAGGCGTCTCCGGCTCCGGGTGGAACGCCAAAACCATGATCATCAATGCGTCCTGCCCGAACCAGGACGACCTGATTTGCTGGGGCTACTCCGGTATTATCTATGCCGCGCTCAACGGGGCGGAGGTGATCAATACGAGTTGGGGCGGCCCAGGGCGGTCGGAGCGGGAGCAGCTTGTCATCGATACGGCCTATGAAGAGGGCGCGCTGGTGGTGGCGGCGGCGACCAATGAGGGCGTCAACTCGGACGTGACGCCTCAATTTCCGGCGCAGTATAACCGGGTGCTCTCGGTGGGCTCCACGGGCAAATCCAATGATACCAAGGCCGGGTTTTCCAACTACGGACGCACCGTCAACGTGTTTGCGCCGGGTCGAAGCCTCAACAGCACTTTTCCCGACGGCGCGTATGGAGGGGCTACGGGAACCTCCTTCTCGTCGCCGCTCGTGGCCGGTATCGCCGCGCTCGTCAAAACCTTGCACCCCGAGTTCACCGTCGATCAACTGCGCGAGCAGATTCGCGTGACCAGCGACAACGTCGATGACGCCAATCCCAATTTCCGCGGACGGATGGGCCAGGGACGCGTCAACGCGCTACGGGCCGTGACCGAAACCAACAACCCGGCGATACGCCTCACCGATCTCGCCTACACGGTCAGCGGTTTCAACAATGACATCGACAGCGGCGAAACGGTTTCCCTGACGGCCACCATTACCAATTTTCTGGCCAATGCCTCGGATGTGACCGTCGAACTGGTCAGCGCCGACCCGTTTGCCGTCGTCACGAGCGGTCCGGTGGCGGTGGGGGCGCTGGCTTCCGGGGCCACCGTCTCGGTGCCCCTGACGTTCGACGTAGCCAACGACACGCCGCCCGGCCGCACGCTCATCTTGTTCACCGAGGTTCGCTCGGGCGCTTACACCGACGCCGATGTCATTCGGCTCCCCGCCAACGAGACGTCGGTGGCCAGCCATGCCTCGGATGCGCTCGAAGTCACCATCACCGACGAAGGCAACATCGGCTACCTGGAGTTTCAGGGCGAGTCGCAGGGGCGCGGGTTTGTGACGAACGGCCGGGACGTGCTTTTCGAAGGAGGGTTGGTCGTGGCTGCGGGACCCACCAGGATTTCGGACAGCGTGCGCAACGTGAC
The DNA here is from genome assembly GCA_046756545.1 of Rhodothermales bacterium. Lineage (GTDB taxonomy): Bacteria > Bacteroidota > Rhodothermia > Rhodothermales > JBHHWM01 > JBHHWM01. The sequence continues at coordinate 8,439 of JBHHWM010000048.1, forward strand.
GTCTTGCCCTCCGGAGCAGGCACGTGATTTTGCCCTGAAGGAAGGCACGACGCTTGAAGTGATCAGCCCGGCGGAGTTTACGTCCGAGCAGGGCCAGGTCGAACTCGTCGATTCGCTGGCGTCTTCGCCCATCGGTCTCTCGATCATGCAAACCAGCTACCTCAACCGCACCCCGGAGCACGAGGATTTTATCATCTTGAAGTATGCGATCACGAATACGACCGCCGCGGTCATCCCCATGCTCTATGCGGGCCTTTTCTTCGATTGGGACGTCAATGAGTTCGACGCGGCACGGGACGTCGCTCGCTTCGATGAAGGGCGGCAGTTCGGATACATCCAGGACGACGCCTCTCCGACCGTTCTCGTCGGGACCAAGCTGCTGACGACCGGCGCGCCGCTTGCCTACCAGGCGATTGATAATACCGTCACGGTATATTGTAGCCTGCCGGACGGCGGCTTTTCGGACCAGGAGAAATGGAGCATTTTGAGTGGGGGCGTGCGCAATAAGCAGTTGTCCGCCACGGATGCGTCCCAGTTAACCGGTGCCGGTCCCTATTCCATCGATCCGGGATCTACGATTGAGGTGGCCTTCGCGATGGTGGCCGGCACCAGCACCTCCGACCTGCTCCAGAATGTCGATAACGCGCAGGCGCTCTGGGATAATGTCATCAGCCCCACCGAGACGAGCATCGACGACGATCCGATCCCGGTGCCGGGCCGCTTTGCTCTGCATCCGGTGTATCCGAATCCCGCCGTGCCACCGGCCACGCTGGCGTTCGAAGTGGCCGAGCCGAGCTACGTGACGCTCTCGGTGTATGACGTGCTGGGCCGCGAGGTACAGACGGTGCTGGCCGGTCGGAAAAACAGGGGGATGCACACCGTCGCCTGGGACGGGCGGGACCGGGCGGGCCGGAGCGTAGCCGGCGGCCTTTACCTGGTTCGGTTAACGGCGTCCGGCCCGACGCACAGCTTCTCGCAGTCGCAGCAGGTCGTCATCGTAAAATGACCCGTAGGTTCCCGACGGAACCTCTGAGGTGGGAGCCGATGCCTTCGTGAAAAGCGCCGTTCCTCTTGCAGAGCGCACGCCTGAACCCTAAGTTCCGACCTTAATAATCCGGATAGGGCGCGTGCTGCCCCGCCCGTGCTTTTCTACAGACAAGCGGAGCTACTCCATGAAGTGCAAGATCACGACGATGCTTTTCCTGCTGGGATTGCTGGGGGGCACCCTGGCCGTGCAGAGTGATGGCCAGGCCCTGGTGCGTACCCGGGCCGAAGTCATGCCGGCTACGCCGCGCGACGTCCCGGTCGAAGGGACGGTTCCCGCCAAGTCTCAGGTGCTCAGCGAACTCAGGTTGCTTTACTACGACTTTTCAAACGCCGCTGTTTTTCCTCCTTCCGGCGTGGCCCTGGGTGGGGATTTTCGGGCTGTGGGCATGTTCTTCGACTCTCCTTTCGCCGGTAAGGTGACGAGTGTTGATTTTGCCTTGCTGGCACCGCTTACGGGAACGGGAAAGCTGCGCGTCAAGATGTATCCCGGCGACGAAGTGCTCGGGCCGCTTTCGCCCGGCATCGATTCCCTCGACGTCGACTTTGCAGATCTCAGGACCAACCCGGGAGTGGTCATCGGTAATCTCAGCAACCAGATCGATGTGAGCGGGCTTGCTTTTGACGTAGAGGCGGGCAAGGAGTACTTCATGCAACTCACACTCGTCGATGACTCGAACGATGCTTCCTTGACCTTTGTGTTCGACGGGGGGACGACGGATACGTCGGATACGCGCTATAACCCGCCTCGGTCCTTTGTCTATGCCATCACGCCGCAAGACGAGGAATATCTCGCCCCTATTTTCCCAGGGTCGGATCTTCAGTTTCTCAACGTAGCGATGGAGATCGTCGTTGAGGTTCCGCCCGCTCCGCCGGTATTTACCAGCACGCCCGTGACCGACGCGGTCGCAGGGTCGATGTACACCTATATCGCCACCGCCTCCGACAACAACCAGGACCCGCTGCTGATCACCGCGCCCACCCTCCCCGACTGGCTCAGCTTCCTCGACAACGGCGATGGAACGGCCCGGCTCCGGGGCACGCCCACTGCCCAGCATGTCGGAGACCACGAAGTCACGCTGGAAGTGGCCGACGGCGTGGACGGTACGGATACCCAGACGTTCACCGTCACGGTGCGGCCGCGGCCCATTGCGCGGGTCCAGTTCATCCACAACGCGCTGCTCCCAGGCAACGCGGACGTAGACATCTTTGTCAATAATCAACGGGTCGCCGATGACCTGGTTTTTCAGGGAGCCGCGTCCTTTGCGGAGGTCGATGTGGGGATGCAGACCATCGACGTGACGGATGGAAAAGCCGAAGGGAACAGCGAGCCGATGTTTTCGACCACCGGGGATTTCGCGGAAAATGGGACGTACATCGCCGCGCTCGTAGGACGGCCCGGGCAGGACATGGGGGTCGCGCTGAAGGAAGTCACAGCAAGCACGGATCCCATCCGGTTGCTTCCCCTGCACGGCGGCGTGGATGCCGGTCCGCTTGACTTCCGTCTCCTCGACGCCTCAACGCAAGCCTTCGTACAGACCCTGGCCGACGATCTGGCCTTTGGCTCGTTTGCCGACCTGGTGCCCGTAACTCCGGGCGTGTTGAATGTCGAAGTCACCTCGGGCGATAACAGCACGCAGGTCGATGTCTATGCTCTGGATCTGGTAAACGGCGCGTATACGGCGGCGAGCGATGCCGTGATGGTGCTGATGACCTCCGGCGTTCTCGGGGGGGACCCGCCCTTCACGCTCCTCGGCGTGCTCAATATCGGCCAGAGTAGTACCCAGATCGTCCCCCTGCCCGTCGTTACGGCCACCGAGGAGCACGGCGGCGTGCCCGCGACCTTTGCCCTGCACGGCAACTATCCCAACCCGTTCAATCCAACGACGACTATCGTGTTCGACCTCGATGCACCGGGCTTTACCACCCTGAACGTGTTCGACCTGCTGGGGCGGGAAGTGACCTCGCTCGTTTCAGAAGCATTGCCCGCCGGTACGCACGAAGTCGAGTTTAATGCCGCCGGATTGCCCAGCGGCCCCTACATCTATCGCCTCGAATCGGGTGGGCGCACGCAGCAGAACATGTTGATGCTGGTCAAGTAGGGACATCCTGGCCTGACATAAGAAAGCCGCACCGGTCGATACCGGTGCGGCTTTCTCGTCAGGCCAGGATGTTAGGTCAACCCGAAATCAGTTCGTTTCGGTCACGGTATCGCTATGCTTTTTCAAGCCGGGGTTGCGGTGGAGAAACTCCTTGTAGAGACGGATATGCCGGCTATCCATCGCGATGTTGTACCCGTCGATGAAGACGTAGTGGATGTCGGTTTTGGTCTCGAAAGGGTCGCCGTCGGCAACGAAGAGGTTGGCTTTTTTCCCGACTTCGAGCGAGCCGATCTCGTCACTCACGCCGAAGATTTCAGCCGGGGTGATCGTCACGGCGCGGAGTGCTTCGTCTTTGCCGAGACCGTACGCAGCGGCGAAGCCCGCGTTGTAGGGCAGGTTACGCACGTTCTCCGATTCGCCGGAGCGAATGGCCACTTTTACACCGGCTTTGTGCAGCAGGCCTGCGTTGGCGTAGGCTTTGTCGTACCGGTCGCTTTGCCGGGTGGGAACCGAGAGCACGGGGCCGACGAGGCACGGAATGCCCGCCTCGGCGATCTTGTCGGCCACGCGCCAGCCTTCGGACACGCCGCTGAAGATTACGCGGGTAAGGCCGCGCTTTTGCACCCATTCAATCGATGCCTCGATGTCGCGGGCGGCATTGACGCGGATGATGAGCGGTTGCTCGTTGCGGAGGACGGGCAGCAACGCCGTCATCTCGGGGACGTATTCGGGCCGGCGTCCCGTTTCGGGGTTCGCCGTGTAGGCCGAGTCGATCCGGGCGTAGAGTTCTGCACGGTCCCACGTGTCGTTGAGCTTCTTGAGCGCTTTTTCGGCGGCTTTCTTGATGTCTTCTTCAGAACGCCGGTCGAAGCGTCCGCGGCGGCCCGTAGCCGGATACTGGAGGACGACGGCCTGGAACCCGCCGGTGAGCATCTGCTCCGGCGTGTAGCCGTGCAGGTTGATGAGCGCCGCCTGGCCGGGCATCATGCCGCCGGAGGGCTCGGTGACGACCGTCGTCACACCGCTGACGCGCGTCACCGGGATGATGACGGAGTTCGGGTTGACGGCTGTGAGCGCTTTCATCTGCGGCGTCAGGTCGCCCAGTTCGCTGGCGTCCCGCGTCTCGGGCAAAGACCCGACTTCGATGAGGCCCACCTGGGTGCCGGAGTCAATCAGGCCGGGGTAGATGGTCAGGCCGGAGCAGTCGATCACCTCGGCATCGGCAGGGACCTCGACGTTGGTACCGAGCGCCACGATCCGGTCGTTGCGCATGACGAGCGTGCCGTTTTCGATGGTGCCGCTCGTGATGGTGACGATGCGGGCATTGGTCAGGGCGATGGTGCCCTCGCGTGTCGCCGGGGGCTCGTCTACCCGGTCAGGAGACGGAGCGGCGAGCAGGCCCAGCGTGAGGAAAAAGGTCAGGATGAAGTTCATGGCATCTGTAGGTCTAAACGGGCAGGATGAACCCGTAGGCGTGTCATCGGGAAAGGCGGCTCTTACCGGCCCGTGTTGAAGAAATCGTACAGATCGACGCCAGTGTCTTGCATGCACTGGTCGTAGTCGTGTTTTTCCCAGAGGGTGGCGGTTTCGATGACCGCCTCGGGATCGACCGTGAGGCGCATGTCGTCCGGGTCGTTCTCGATATCGAAATAGACGATGCCGTCGACGATGGTTTTCTGGGGGACGGCGTAAATCGAGAGCGGGTGCGCGTTGAAGATCGCCAGGTCGCCGTCTTTGCCTACCTCGATGGAACCGACCCGATCCTCGATGCCGAGCTGCAGGGCCGGGTTGATGGTGATGAGGGACAGCGCCTCGTCGTCCGTCAGGTCGCCGTATTTTTGCGACTTGGCGGCTTCGTGGTAGAGGTGGCGGTTGAGCTCGCCGGAATCCGAGTTGATGGAGGCGACCACGCCGTTGCGTATCAGGATGGCGGCGTTGTAGGCGGTCGAGTAGTAGACCTCGAATTTGTAGGCCCACCAGTCGGCGAAGATCGAGGCCCCGGCACCGTTTGTACCAAAGGCAGCCAGTTCGGGCGCGATCTTAAACCCTTCGTTGACGTGCTGGAACGTGATCCGGTCGATGCCGAAGTCTTCGAGCACCTGCATCAACATCAGGATTTCGTCGGCGCGGTAGGAATGGCAGTTGATGATGATGTCGCCGTCCAGAATATCCGTGATGACTTCCAGTTGCCCGTTGTAGGCGGGCGGGATGGCGCGGGGATTGCCCCGGCGTTCGGCTTCGTAGCGATCCCAGGCTTCGCGGTACCGTTGCGCTTCGCTGAACGCTTTGCGCGCCACAAATTCGACGCCCATGCGGGAGGCGGGACGGATGTTGCTGCCGCGTCCGTGCACCCGCGTCGGGTTTTCGCCCAGGGCAAACTTGATGGTGCGCGGAGCGCCTTCCATCCGAAGCCCGTCGGGGTTGATGACGCCCCAGCGGTGTTTGATGGTCTCGTTCTGCCCGCCGATGACGTTGGCCGAGCCGTGCATCAGGTGCGAGGTGGTTACGCCACCGGCCAGTGCACGATACAGGCCGATGTGGTATGGATTCAGCACGTCGCCGACGCTCACTTGTGCCGTCACGGGGGCCGAGGATTCGTTGACGTTGCTGAGGGCGATGTGCGAGTGCGCATCGATGATGCCGGGCATCACGTACATCCCCGATGCATCGATGGTCTCGACCCCACTCGGTGCGCTGAGGGCCTGGCCGACCGCTTCAATTTTGCCGTTTCGGATGAGGATGTCGGTGTTCTCCAGTGTGCCGTTCGTGATGGTGAGCACCGTGGCGTTGCGGACCAGCACGTCCCCTCGCTCGGTGCCGTCCTGGGCCGGAGCCGTCAGGGTCGGCAGGAGCAGAAAGAGCGAGAGTATGATCAATCTTCTTGTCATGGTAGGGCCTCTTCTATAGGCTAGGCATACATGCACGATAAAATCTCTGGCTAAGGACCGTCCTAGAAATTGGGTCCGGAAGTTCGTGTTCCGGTAATTTCGAGCCCCCCGAAATCACTGCCCGACACCATTCCTTCTATCGCGTCGTCTGTGATGGTGACTTCGGCGGAGATGGTCCCCATCGGCCCGGCGTTGAAGCTGAACGTGAGCAGGTTCCCGTCCAATTCTACGTCGTCCAGGTCGATGGGCTCGGGTCCCATGGGAGAAGAGATGGTGCCGCTCAGGCTACCCGGGCTGCCGGTGATCGTCAGCGTGCCTTCGACGTCGCCGTCCGGTGTGGAGACGGTGTAGCTCCAGGTACCTACCGGGTTGACCACGGCATCCGGATCGCTCGGGGTGGCTTTCTTCTTGGTCTCCATCTCAAACTTCTGCCCATCCACGAAGACGTACCGGATCTTGGTGTCTTCGGCGAAGATCGGTCCGGTGGTGACGACGAGGTTGCCCATCTTACCCTCTTCCACCGTGCCCATGCTGGCCGATACCCCCAGGATGTCGGCGGGGTTGGTTGTCAGGGCGGCGAGGGCTACCTCTTCGGAGAGGCCGTTCTCGATCATCGTCCGCAGGTTCTTCATCGCATCGTCGGGCTTCGCATCCATCGTCGAAAAGCCGAAGTTAAGCCCGGCCTCGTGCAGCGAGGCGGCGGTCCCGTAGTATTTCGCGCGTTCCATCTCCTGGCGTGCTTCCAGGTTTTTCTTCTCGGCCTCCAGGTCTTCGTGAGAATACGCCCGGAAGGTGGGATCGTAGGGGCTGGGTTGTGCTTCCGGAAGATCGGACGGCGCATCGGTGGAGGGTGCGGCGGTCGAGTCGGTGGGAGCGTCTTTTTCCTTCCCGTTGTCGTCTTTCTTAGGCGCTTTGGGCAAGTCAAGGGTGAGGAAGAGCGGCACATTGGCTTCCTTGAGCGCGTCGAGGGCGTCGAAGCTCTGGCTCAACCCCGTCAGAACGAGCGGGAAGCCCAGGGCCTTCTGCACGTCGAGGGCACGGTAGAGGTCGAGGGCGCTCTCGGTGTGGAAGTAGACCTGCTTCTCGCCGTCGAGCACGGGAAAGAACGCATAGTGGGCCGGGTCGTAGTCCGGGCGCTCCAGGCCCGTAGGATCCTCCGCGTAGAGTTTTTCCATCAACTGGCGACGTTCGGCTTCTCGGTAGAGTTGGCGCATCTTGGCCATGATCGCCATGTCGGTGCCGGGATACATGCGGCGGGCCGTTTCGAACTGGGCGAAGAGGGAGACATCGCCCTTGAACACCAGGTCGTTTGCATCATCGCCGGCCAGCAGAACCACCGCACCCGAACCGGGCAGCATGCGCCCGTGTGGGACGACGTGGGCTGCCGTGAAGCCGGCCTTACGTAGCGCTTCAAGGCTTTTTTCCGTGGGATCGAGCAGGGTACGCACGTCGCGGTCGGGCTGGATTCCGGCGCGGTCATTCGGCGGATGACCCGGGTTTTTAGGACGTTGCTGGTTTTGCTCTTCTTTCGGTTTGGGCACGCCGGCATGGGACATCCCGTCGATGAAGCCGGCATAGATCGTCAGCGAGTCGGCGGCAATGCGTTCGGCGTCGAAGGGCACCGCGGCATCCGGGCCGACGGCGTAGATGAGGCCGTCGCGAATGACGACGGTAGCCCGGTCGAGGACACGGCCGGGGGCCTGCACCACGCGTGCATTTTCGAGGGCATAGGTGCGGGTCACCTCGGGCACCTCTTCGTCGGCGGGCGTCTGGGCGCGCGTGATCGGAGGCAGCAGCAGCATAGCGAGCAGCGCTAGGCCGCATGTGGTGCCTCGAAAGGAGGATGGGTTCTTCATGGCATGTCGATCAGCATCAATGAACAGGGGAGGGGAAACAAAGAGTGCGCAAAAGATACGTCTCGGCACGGCCTTTTTCACCTGCAAAATCGGTGCAGGTGGGTGGCCCGGCGAGGAAGTGTATGATTCAGGGTCGGATAGGGGCGGAAGAAGCAGGGTTCTTCGTTACAGGACCTGCTCGTGAGCGTGCGTGCTCAGGCTTCGTAGGACCAGTCGTCGACCACCCCGATGATAATGACGTTGGCGGAGATGTTGTCGGCTTCCATGATTTGGGATACGACGGCTCCTTCGCGGGCCACGAGCACGTAATCCCCGATGCCGGCACCGAACTGGGGGTCGAGGGCGAGCATCTCTTTCTGATCCGCTGCTAATTTGCCGTAAGGATCTACGCGTTGCACCACCAATAGCTTGGCCGGGCGAAACGCTTCCTGCTTGCGCGTGGCGACGACGGATCCGGTGACTTTGCAGAGAAACATGGGCGAAGGAGAGAAAGGCCGAACGGGAACTCACAAAATAGGGTACGTGCTCTTGTCACACAACAATGTTACAAGTGACATGCGATACCGTTTTCATGAAGGCATGGAGCGCATATCTGGGATGTAAAGAAGTTTCCGCAGAACATTGAAGCATGAGCATGGGGATAAAAAAGCCCGACAATCTATTTGCAGGTTTATGCGTATTGTCCGGCTGAAACTAATGGGCAATACAGAGATATTATTTTGCATCCTTTTCTTTGGTCACCTGTCCGGGAATTCTTATGTATAGCACACAAGGGATCGAAGCGGTAGCCACTATCACGGGGTTGCGCTCAAAAACGTCGGAGTTGGTAGAGCACGCGAAAAACATCGAACAGGGCATCCTTATCCAGAAGAATAACGATCCCTACGCGGTGCTCATCAGCTACGATCTGTATCTGAAGCTGCTCGCTGCCCGCAAGAAAGAGCCAAAGCGGCGCAATCGAAAGAAGTAATTTGGGACGGAGGGGCCTGCCGGCTCGCTCGCGCCTCCGGTTCAGATGAGGCGTTTCAATTCTTCCACCCGCCGCACAATCGTTTCGCGGTTCATATTCCGGTACTGCTCAGGCAGGAGGTCGCGGCTGGTGCATTCGAGCACGGCGGCCAGCGTTTGCAACTCCACCGCCATGGGGTAAGTGGGTGGAATGAAATCGTCCACCACTTCTTGCATAATCTCAGGGGTGACCGTGCTGTCGGAAGGACCGTTGGCTGCGGCCCGAAACTTGGCCCGTGTCATGAGGGCCTCCATGTCGGCCCCGCTGAAGGTGCGCTCGCCGTTCAGCAGGGGTTCGGGCACCTTGTCTATGGGAAGGTCCACGCCCGTCCGTCTCATCATCACCTTGAGGAGTTCTTCGCGTTCTTCCCGGGTAGACGGATAGAACAGGGCGATGTGCTCCTCGGCACGCCCTTGCCGTTTCAGGTCGATGGGCATCAGGTCCGGGCGGGCCGTGACGAGGAAGAAGATGACGCGTCCCCGGTGCTTCGAGTCGCTCATGAAGGCGGCGATCTGCCCGAAGACCCGGCTGGAGACGCCCGAGTCGCCCTGGGCGTCTCGGTTGCCGAGAGCGGCGTCGGCCTCGTCGATCATCACGGCGACGGGGGTCATGGCTTCGAGTAGATGGAGGATTTTCTCCAGGTTGCCTTCGGTAACGCCCTGCCACTGCGAGCGAAAGTTTTTCAGCTTCACCATCGGAATGCCGATCTCACCGGCAAAACAGGTGATAATGAAGGTCTTGCCGGTCCCGACGGGGCCGCTGATGAGATAGCCCATCGGCATCACATCGGGGCGATTGTTGCGGAGGGCGCGGGCCGCCTGCCTGAGGTGCCGCTTCGCCTCGACGTGCCCGGCTACCATATCCAGGTTGATATCCGTTTCGATAAACTCCAGCATCCCGAAGGCCGACTCTTCGATCATCTCCTTTTTTAATTCGGAGAGCATCTCGAAGCTCAGTTGGATGCGGTTTTCGAGGGCATCGGCCAGGATGGTGCGAAGCTGGATGAAGTTCAGCCCGGAGGTGTTTTTTGCGAGCGTGTCGAGCGTGATGTCTGCGTGGTCTCGATAGTCCTGGTCGCGCCCTTTTGTGTACCACAGGGCAAAGTTGCGACGGGCCGCTTCACCAGGGATCGGGAGCTGGATTTCGACGGTCCAGGGGCTCTGGACGAGTTGCTGGTTCAGGTCGCTCAGGTTTTCCGTCAGCAGGCAGGTGGTAAAGTCGCTGCGGAGAAAGAGGGGGTCGTGCGCCCAACGCTGGAGAAAGACGAGCGCGTTGCGATCCTCCGAGGAGTACATCGACGCTTCGGCCATCGGGATGACGGTTTCGGCAAAATCGAGGACGCAGGCAATGCGTTTGCCTTCACCCAGGCGCAGGCGGAAGTAGTTGTCGAGCACCGACAGCACGCGCACCGGGTCTTTGGGTAGCTTCTTGACGTAATCCGTCCCAAAAATGGTGTCGTAGCCCGAGAGCGCGCGGTTAAAGTCGCGCTGGGATTCTTTATCGCCGAAATGAATGCCTGCCGCCCGGTCGTAGAAGAGCACAATGTCGCGGGCGGCAAAGAGGTCGTTGGTGAGGAACTCGCGCAGGGAGAGATACGTGAGTTCATCCTTTGCATTGACCGTGGGTATCAAGTCGCGCACGTTGCCGTAGAGCACGAATTGATTGAGCGTCTTGGTAAAATATTTGCGTGCAAATTCCTTGGCCCATTCCGGATAGTGCGCCGTATATCGATCCAGGGCTGTTACAGGCATCGAAGACGATTCTCCCAGGGTTTTGGTGTCTGTTGCGGCACCGGTTTCTTCCGCATTATCAGGAAGGGAGGTTGTCGTCTCCGGGTCCGCGCCGTTCGCCTTGGCGTCGTCTGCCGGGGCCACCACGATGTTTTCGGGTTCTCCGTTGACGTCCGGCTGGGCTGCTGCGTCCTGGGTATCTACGTCTTGCTTCGCGGGGTCGTGTTTGTCTGCCATCGTGAGGGAGGGTGTGTCGGGTCGGAAGGGTGCTCGCTGAAAGGGTCTAGAGCCATGATACGACAGGACGCCAGCCGGGTTCAACTCCAAAAGAGGGGCGGGACCAGAACACGTAGGAGGCCATTGCCACGCACGTTGTACCCTCTGGGTAACATAGAAACGAGGAGACGACGAGACGACGAACAGGCATACAGGAAACCCTTCCTCGATGCGTCGTCTCCTCGTTTCCTCGTTTCAACCCAGAGGGCACCACGGGGTATCGTGCCGATACCGCCCCTACGGTATAACCTGGACGATGTGGCCTAAACGATCAGGCGATGGTAATCGAGTCGTCGAGGTACACGTCCTGGATCGCGTTCAGAATGCCTATGCCCTCGTCCATCGGTCGCTGGAAGGCTTTGCGGCCCGAGATCAGGCCCGTCCCGCCGGCGCGCTTGTTGATAACCGCTGTGCGGACGGCCTGCTGGAGGTCGTTCTGGCCGGAGGCTCCGCCCGAGTTGATGAGCCCACACCGGCCCATGTAGCAGTTGGCCACCTGGTAGCGGGTCAAATCGATGGGATGGTCGCTGGTCAGTTCGGTATAGATGCGTTCGTCGTATTTGCCGAAGCTGGAGGAGCCGGCGTTGAGCGCCTTGTAGCCCCCGTTCGAGGTCGGTTGTTTTTGCTTGATGATGTCGGCTTCGATAGTGACGCCGATGTGGTTGGCCTGGCCCGTCAGGTCGGCGGAGGCTTCGTGGTTGGTGCCGTTGACCTTGAAGGCCGAGTTGCGCATGTAGCACCAGAGAATCGTAGCCATGCCTAGCTCGTGGGCGAGGGCGAATGCTTCCGTGACTTCCTGCAATTGCCGGTTCGACGCCTCCGAACCGAAGTAGATCGTTGCGCCCACTCCCACGCATCCCATGTTCCAGGCATCCTCAATACGCGCAAAGAGGATCTGGTCGTAGGTGTTCGGATAGGAGATCAACTCGTTATGGTTGAACTTGAGGATGAAGGGGATCTTGTGGGCGTATTTCCGCGCCACCGTGCCGAGCACGCCGTACGTCGAGGCCACCGCGTTGCATCCACCCTCCATGGCCAGTTGCACGATGTTCTCCGGGTCGAAGTAGAGGGGATTTTTGGCAAACGACGCGCCGCCCGAGTGTTCGATGCCTTGATCGACAGGGAGGATCGAGACGTAGCCGGTGCCGCCGAGGCGTCCGTGATCAAACAACGTTTGCAGGGCACGCAGCACCCGGGGGGGACGGTCGGACATCCCCCAGACGCGGTCGACGAAGTCGGGGCCGGGCAGGTGCAGGTTTTCTTTAGGAATCGCCGTCGCGGTATAGTCCAACAAGTAGCCGGCTTCGGCCCCGAGGATGTCTGCTATTCGAGAGGTGGTTACTTCAGCCATGAGGAAGCCTCCGAAGTAAGGTCGGTGATCGTGATCAAAGGTGAGGTATTAAGATACGATGGAGGAAGGTGAAGGATTGAAACAATCTACTCTCCGAAAGCCCTTCCGAATGAAAAGAACGTATAAAAATGGAGGCGAGATCAGTTCAGTTGAAGGCACGGCATGCCCCTGCGATCTCCGAACAGAGATCGAGAAGAGTCTGGCTTCGGCATCCCCGGCACGGCCGGTACATCAGAGGACCCTGTGCTACTTATGCCGGACGCGGTTCGATGTCTGAGTTCGACAGGAGTTTTTCGATCTTTTTCTTCAGGATCTTCCGGCGAAGGGGTTTAAGGATGTACGCGTCCACACCGGCTGCAATCGCTTTTTGTATGTCTTCCGGTAGCCCTCTTACAGAGACCATGAGGATGGGGAGGCGATGGCCGTTTTCCCGGGCGCGTACGTGACGAACCAGATCCAGGCCGTTGATGCCGGGCATCATCCAATCCGTAATGAGCAAGTCGAACGGCTCCCGGTCGAGATGCTGAAGGGCTTTCCGGCCGTTGTTCGCCTCTTTGATGTCGTCGTAGCCGAGGCGATGCAGGAGGCGTTGGATCGCGAGGGAGGCCACTCTGTTATCTTCTACCACGAGGATCTTCATGATACATCGTGTAGCCCGGGTCGTGGCGGAAAAAATCACCTATCCGACGACATGCTCGCGGAATGTCTCGGATATCGACCGGCCTTTGGTGGTGGTTCTGGTGGGTTTCAGACAGAGATACGGATGTCTGGGGGTATCCTGTCTGGTTCTTCGAAAAACAGAAGCAAGTCTCGTGCCAGGAGGGGGGCCATCAAAAAACCTTTCGATCCCATACCGGAAAATATCCAACAGCGCGTGCAGCCCGGCAAGGGCCCCAGCATCGGTAAACGCGTGCCGGGGACCGTTACGCGAACACCGGCCAGCGCGTCGAGCACGGTGGCATGCGCCAGGGCCGGGAGCATCAGCGACGCTTTGGCCAGGATCTGTTCTGTTTGTTCCAGCGAGGGAGAGAGGTCGGTAAAGCTGCGCTCGTAGGAACTGCCTACGACGAGGGTATCGCCGACGGGGACTACGTAGCCCCGGCCGGAGAGTGGGATCAGGCCGTCGATGGGCTCTTGTGGGGCCACGCGCACGACCTGCCCTTTGATGGCATGCAGGTTCAGGGCACGAAGCTCGGGATGGTGATGGTAGCCGTAACCCATCGTCAACAGGATACGGCGGGCATAGATGCGTTCTGTATCCGGAGGGTGTTGGAGGGTCACGAACGCGCCCGTTGCATCCTCGCCCCAGCCGGTCGCGCGGGTACTCATGCGCAGTTCGGCTCCCCGGCGGCAGGCCGAGGCCAGCAGCGTAGCCATGAAGTCCGGCACGCGAATCGATCCGCCCCGGCGAACAAACAGCGCCCCCTCGGTTGCCGAAACGCCGGGATAACGCTCGCGTGCGGCCGCATCGGAGAGCCACTCGGCATGGTGCGGCAACGCGGCGGCGGTTTCGCGAAAACGCTGTGCCTGCCGGGCATCTACGGCGGGGCGGAGGATGCCGCCGTCCTGAAAGAGACCCGGAGCGCCGGCTACTTCGAGCGTATCGTGCAGGGCAGCCAACGCCTCGTCGATGTGCCAGACGGCTCTGGCCCTCCGTCCCATCAGCGGGTTGGCAAGGCCGGCAATGGATTGAAAGGGGGCGGCCATGGGCGGGTTGGCTTCGAGGACGAGCACCCGCTGCTTCCGGCTCAGGTGCAGCGCGGCACACGATCCGGCCAACCCGGCTCCCACGATGATGGTGTCAAACTCGGGATTCATAGAATCTGTAAAACCGGTGCGAAACTATCAGGCGGCGGCACGATTGGTACTTCGAGCGGCGGTCATCAGCACCAGGCTTAGCCCGGCATCTGTGACCCTTGCTACCGAGAGCCCCCGTTTGCTAAAGATCTTCAACTATTTTATCAAACAAAAATGAGCGAACAATCGACCCTCATTGTAGGCGGCGGCATCATCGGATTGGCTCTTGGCAGGGAACTGGCGTGCGCCGGCAAAGACGTGCATATTTTCGAACGCGACGAGGCCGGGCACGGTGCGTCCTGGATGGCCGGCGGCATGCTGGCCCCGGATGCCGAGATCCAGTTCGAAGAGCCGGAACTGTATCGCCTGAGCCGCGAAAGCCTGCGCCGGTGGCCCGAGTATGCGGCGGCGCTGGAGCAAGAGAGCGGACACCACGTTGATTATTGCACGGAAGGGACCCTCACGGTAGCCGACGACCGGGATAGCGCCGAAGCCCTGCGGCGTCACTACGAATTTCAGAAAGAGCAGGGGCTGTCCGTGGAGTGGTTGAGCGGGGCCGAAGCCCGTGAGATCGAGCCGTTCCTGGCTCCGCGTCTCGTCGCGGCCGTGTTGACCCAGGATCAGCAAGTCGACAGTCGTCGCGTCACCGAAGCCTTGAAGGCTGCGTTTCTGAAACAGGGAGGCCACCTGCACGAACATACGCCGGTTCAGGCCCTCGTGCCGGATGAGGCGCGTCCGGCGCTCATCACCGAGGCGGGGGATCGGGTAGAAGGAGGGCTCGTCGTTCTCGCTGCCGGGGCCTGGTCACGCACCATCGAGGGCATGGAGGCCGAGGCCCGCCCGCCCGTTCGTCCGGTCAAAGGACAGGTGCTCGAACTGCGTAAGGAACTTCCGTTTGATCTGCGCTACACCATCCGAGGGCCGAATGCCTACCTCGTGCCGAAGC
>JBHHWM010000049.1:0-23395 GCA_046756545.1 Rhodothermales bacterium
ATATTAGGGGTCATGGGTTCCGGTATACGTCGCCGCCGATGCACGATGGAGAGCGAAAAGGCGCGGAGCCGATGTGCTAACCAGAAACACGAGCCGTGGACTATACCTTCTGGTTTGAGGTCATCTTGTTTGTCGTACTGATGGGCCTGTCGGGCTTTTTTTCTAGCTCTGAGACGGCCCTGTTCTCTCTCAGTAGCCTGCAGATGGAGCAGTTACGACGCGGAGATCATCCCCGCGTCGGGTTGATTGAACGCATGTTGAGCCGGCCCCGGCGGCTCATCATCACCATCCTCATCGGCAATGAACTGGTCAACGTCTCCGCGTCCGTCATTTCGGCGGCTGTCGTCATCGATTTGCTGGGGGCCGAGAACAAGTGGATCAACCTGTTCATCATGGTTCCCATCTTGCTGGCCGTCGGCGAAATCACCCCCAAAACCCTGGCCATTCGCAACAACGTAGCCTTTGCCGGCGTCGAGAGCCGGCCCGTCGAACTGTTCGCCCGGGTGATCAAACCGGTGCGGTGGCTCGTCCGAATCGTGGCAGACTGGTTCATTACCCTGATCGTCGGCAGGGAGCGTTCGCCCGGCAACATCATCACCGAGGATATGGTACGCACGCTGGCCCATGAGGCTGTCGGCGAGGGCGCGTTGGACCATTCCGAAGCCCAGTTTATCGAGCAGATCTTCGACTTCGGCACGAAGACCCTCGAAGACGTGATGACGCTTCGGTCCAATATCTTTTTTCTTCCAATCGAGATGCCGCTGGCCGACGTCGTGGCCGAGTTGCACCGCACGCGCCACACCAAGGTCCCGGTCTATCGAGAGCACCGGGATGCGATTGTCGGCATCCTGCACGCACGCGACCTGCTCGGCGTCGACATCGAGGACATGTCGCGGGTGGAGGAAGGACTGGAGATCGTGCTGCGGGAACCCTACTTCGTCCCGGAATCCAAACCGGCTGTCGAACTCTTTCACGACTTCCGCGAGCGTAAGCTGTCTATCGCCTTGACCGTCGATGAATACGGCGGGGTGACCGGTCTGGTTACGATGGAAGATTTGCTGGAGTGCATCTTCGGCGACATCCCCAGCCCCTCCGACAAGACCTATACGATGCGGATGAAAAAGCTGGGCCGGGATCGGTACGAGGTAGATGGGGCTATGTCCATTGTCGACTTCAACAAAGCCATGGGGAGCACGCTCTCCGAAGCATGGTCGGAGACCATTGGGGGACTGTTGCTCCACGAATACGGCGAATTGCCGCCGGAGGGAGCTACCGTGATACTGGGGACGTTGCGCTACACGGTGCTGGATGTCAAAAGCAACCGCATCGAGAAGGTCCGTTTGGAAATAGAGCCCGCATCGAACGATGACAGCAGAACCGATCAGGACGAGGAATGAACATCCTGTTGACCATAGGGATTATTTTCATTTGCCTGTTGGCGGAAGGATTCTTTTCCGGTTCCGAGATCGGGGTTGTGAGTGCCGACCAGATGAAGTTGCGCCACAAGGCGGCCAAGGGATCCAGGGGAGCTCGGCTCGCGCTGGACATGCTGCAAAAGCCGGAATGGCTTCTTTCGACGACCCTGGTCGGGACGAACATCGCCGTGGTGACCAACACCACGATGGTCACGGCGTTGATGATCTATTTGTTTGGCGAGCAGGGTAGCTGGTTGGCCATCTTGTTGGCGGCTCCGTTGATCTGGGTGTTCGGCGAGATCGTGCCGAAGAGTGTGTTCCAGCAGCGCGCCGACACGATCACCCCGCGTGTGGCCTATCCGTTAAAACTGGCCTCGTATCTGTTTTACCCCATCCTGCTGGTGTTCACCTTCTTCACGCGCGTGCTTACGAAGATCCTGGGGGCACAGCGCCAGAATCCCTTCACGCTGCGCGAGCAAATCGTCACGATGGTGGGCATGCAGGCGGCGGAAGAAGGAGACATTCAACCGGTGGAGCAAACCATGATCCGTCGCATGTTTAATTTTTCGGAGACGACGGCCTACGAAATCATGGTGCCGCTTATCGACGTGGCGGCCGTCGAGCGGGGGGCGACTTGCGGTGAGGCGGCGACGAAAGCGTCGATGAGCGCCCACGTCCGCTTGCCGGTCTACGACGAACGCGTGGATCGCGTGGTGGGGGTGGTCAATGCCCTCGAGTTGCTGGGTGTAGTGCCGGAGCAGCCCCTTGAGCCGTATATCCGGGCGGTGCACTACGTGCCGGGATCCAAGAGCATCAACGATCTCTTGCTTGAGTTACGCCGGGACGGAGGCGTGGTGGCTGTGGTGGTCGATGAGTTCGGCGGAGCCGACGGAATCGTCACCATGGAAGATATTATGGAAGAGGTGGTTGAGGAGTTGGAGGACGAATACGACGCGAAGGAGCAGGGGCATCACTGGGTGCGCAAGCTCGGCGAGCAGGACTACGTTGTGAGCGCGCGCGTCGAAGTGGACCTGCTGGAAGAAACGCTGGGCATCGAACTTCCCAGGGGCAAGTATGCCACGCTGGCCGGATTCCTGCTGGAGAAGGCGCGCGAGGTGCCGCCGGTCGGGGCCATCATCGAAGCCAACGACATCGTGTTCACCATCCGGCAGGCCACCCCGCAGGCCATTCAGGAGGTACGGGTCCGCTGGTGACGGCTCTTTTGTTAGGACGTGCGCGGTTGATCGATTTCGAATGAATCTGTTTGACCTTGTGAAAACCACCAGAGTACCGCTATGCATGATAGGTGTCAGCCTCCTCGGCGTACGCTGTTGCTCCAGGTAGGGCAGGGGTTGCTTCTGTTGGCCCTGTTCCCCACAGCCGTATGTGCCCAAATCGACCGGTTCGATACGAAGCCGCCCGAAAGTGATGCCCTCTTTGCCTATCTGAGCATCGGGCGGTCAAAACCTACTCAACCCGCTGATTTCACCGATGGCTGGGAGAACGGGCTCAACCTGCGGCTGGCGATGCTGTATCAATTCCACGATAACTGGGGGGTGGAGGTAGCCTTCGAACACACCGGATTCCACGGAAGAGCCCTTCCGTTCAACCCCGAGATCCGGCTCTTCACCATCATCCCCTCGCTGTCGTTTTCGCGTGCAGGATCCGTGGTAACACCCTATGGACGTCTCGGCATCGGGTATCTGTTGCAGGGCACCCGGCGTGTACGGATCCGCGACGGGGTTTTCCACTACAGCGGCGGCTTCTTTAGCTTCTCCTCGCGTTCAGGTCTCGTCGCCACCGGCGACATGGGCGTGACGATCCGGATCACTCGCACGGTCTATCCCTTCGTCGAGGTAAGCTATCTGGCCGGTCGCGCATCGAGCGCCACGATAGGCCACCTCTCCTTTCGGGCCGGCGTGATGCTGTCGTTGGGCCTTTTCGCCCGCAGCATCGATCCGGAAACGACGAGAGATCCGCAACGAGAACCTCGTAGGAAATAACGGATGGGAAGGAATTAATGAGTTAGAAACTGTTTGGTAAGATGATTTACCTCCGGTCAGTCGGCTACGCCTCGTGTGGGGCTCCGGCGTAGTTCATGTGGAAGAAGGGGATTTCCTACATTACGGGCATCAGTCGCGGAGCATCGCAGTGGTCATGCTTCCGGGATAGAGAGACACCCCAGGTCCAGGCTATTGAAGAGCTATGTCGCATGTAGAATATGTGGTTGAGCCATCTCCACCCGCTGTACGCTTCTTACAACGTGGAAGAGAGCCACACAATATCTGTGAAGTTTTTGCCCTTTTGGCGGTTTGTTGGCTTGTGTTGCCCTTGCCGGCTATGGCGCAACAGTCCCCGCCGCTCCGCCAGTCGAACCTGACGCCGGAGACGGTCGAATCCGTGCAACCGCTGGCGCTACGCGATGCAGCGCGCGATGCGTATTGGCTCGGCGTTGGCGTGCAAGACGCGCGGTGGGCACCGGACGGGCGTTTTCTCTATTTCCGGTGGCCCACCGATGCCACCCCCGCTGCTGATCCTGCTATCGCACCCTGGTACCGCGTCGACCGCGCCGGGCAGCGCGTGGAACAGATGCCGGATGATGAGGTCCATCGCATCCCGGCGCAGGAATTGCGCTGGGATCGAGCCGGTGCGCGAGCGGTGTGGGTGTCGGGTGATGCACTCTACCTCTACGACGACGGCGTCACGCGCCCGGTGTATATCGCGAACGAGCCGGTGCGCCGCGTGCAGATGCAGCCGGATGGCCGCACCGTACAGTTTATGATAGGAGAGGACCTGTATCGGTACGATGTGGAGGCCGGGATCATGCGCCAGTGTACCTCCAAGCACATCAAGGCACCCGGTCGCAAAACCGAGGCGGCGACATGGCTCGAACAGCAGCAACTCGACCTCTTCGAGCGCCAACGCAACACGCAGGAGCGCCGTGAAGGGCGGGAAGCATACCAGCGCCATATCGACCGTTTTGCCGCCCAACCGATTCCCGTGGAGCCAGGTGTGACCCTCGACGACGTACAGCTTTCACCCGACGGACAGTACGTCACCTTCACCTGGCACAAATCCAACGCCGGGCGTAAGCCGACGCAGTATCTGGACTATGCGACGGCGTCCGGTTATGCGCAAGCGCGAAACGCCCGTCCAAAAGTCGGCGAGCCGCAGGACACCTACGGCATGGGCATTGTCCGCTTCGATCCTACCGTCGCGCCGGACGAGATCGAGGTGATCCGCGTAACGTACCCTGAGCAGGACTCGCTCCCGGCGATCTTTTATGGGCCGACCTGGAGCCTGGAGGGCAACCGAGCCGTCGTGCAGATCATCTCGCAGGGGCACAAGGACCAGTGGATCAGCCGCCTCGACCTGGAAACCGGGCACACCGCACCGATCATACATGACCACGACGATGCGTGGCTTGGCGGGCCGCCGCCGCTGGCGGGCTACCGGCGGCCGGTGTTGCTGGAGTGGCTGCCCGGCGGTCGGTTCGTCTTTGCTTCGGAGCGTACCGGCTGGAGCCACCTGTATCTCGCCGAGCCCGACAGCACTATCCGTCCCCTGACGGAGGGCGCATGGGAAGTGCGCGGCGCTCAACTCAGCCGCGACCGCACGCGATGGCTGCTGACAACCAGCCGCGAGCACCCGTCGGACGACCACCTGTATCTGATGCCGGCGGCAGGCGGCGATCTTGTTCGCCTGACCGAGAAGCCGGGACGGCATGCCGGCTATCTCTCACCCGATGGCGAGCGGTTGGCCGTCGTCTATAGCGAATCGATTCAACTGCCGGACCTTTTCCTGCGCGATGCCGCCTCGGCAACCTCCGAAATCCGCATTACCGTAAGCGGCACCGACCAGTATTACCGTCACGCCTGGGTGCGTCCCGAGGTCGTCTCGTTTCCGCACCCCGACGGCGGAAAAGTCTGGGCGGCGCTGTTCACCCCCGAGCAGCCGAACGGTGCGGGCGTGCTTCATATCCACGGGGGCGGCTATCGGCAGTTCAGCCACCGGGGTTGGTCGGTCTACGGCTATCCGAACCACCTCGGGCTCATCAACTACCTCGTTCAGCAGGGCTATACGGTGCTCGACCTCGACTACCGGGGCAGCGCCGGGTTCGGGCGCGACTACCGGACCGACATCTACCGCTCAATGGGCGTGAAGGACGTGGAGAGTGCCGTGGCAGGGGCAGAATACCTGGCGCGCGAGCACGGCGTCGATCCGTCGCGTGTGGGCATCTACGGTCTTTCCTATGGCGGGTTCATGACGCTGATGTCGCTGTTTCGCTATCCCGGCGTCTTTGCGGCGGGCGTGGCCAACGCTGCCGTCTCCGACTGGGCGCACTACAACCACCTCTGGACGAGCCGCATCCTGAATCAGCCCTACGACGACCCGGAGGCCTACGACGTGTCGAGCCCCATCAACCACGCCGAGGGCCTCGATGACGCCCTGCTCATCGTGCACGGCCTGATCGACAACAACGTGCACTTCCAGGATGCCGCGCGCGTCGTGCAGCGCTTGATTGAGTTGGAGAAGGAGTTCGAGGTGATGTACTATCCGATGGAGCGCCACACTATCCAGAGCGAGTCGAGCCGCTATGATTACGTTCGCCGCGTCGTCGCCTTTTTCGAGACGCATCTCCTGCGACCGGAATAACGGCCGAAGCCGTGTGGCTCGTACTCACCGCAGCCGTGCGTTCCGCCGGATAAACGCGATGGGCAGGTAGGCAAGGATGAACAGGACCAGGGTGAGCCCCTCGCATACCAGGATGTACCACGGCCAGGGACCGAACACATCGAGCAGAGAGGCCGTCGGCGGCTTGCGCATGATGTAGAAATAATTCGAGCCCAGCAACAGGTTGGCCAGGTAGACCGCCACCGCGTAGACCTGGATCCAGGCAAACGCCGTGAAGATACTTTTTCTGCCAGGATAGAGGTTGAAGCTTGCGGTGAAGTAGACAATACATACGATCAGCCCGCCATGCACAATCCAGTACTTGAAAAACGTGAAGTTGGGATATCCGTTAATCAGGTGGGGTGTCAGGACCGCCTGCACGGTGCCGACCAACACCCAGAAGTACAGGATATTGTGGAGGCGTTTCGAGGGACGCCACATGAGGAATGGCAGTAACAGGGCGGACAGGTTGCAAATGTCGAGGGGGAGATCGGTGGTCGCTTCGAAGTCGCCCAGAAGGAGGCGGAGCGCCGTCCAGAGGATGACGGTGAGCGAGAGGATCGTCGTCAGGAGCCGGGCGAGAAACAGCTTTTGGCGCGCCGCAAGGAGGCGGTTCGCGAAGAGGGGCAGCGCAACCGTAGAGAGCAGCGTAAGCCCCATCACCAGGAGGTGCTGGGTGCCGAAGGTGGTGAAGAACGTGTTGTATTTGAGAAAGGCGGTACTTGCATTCATATAGGAGGGGGATGCTAACGGAAGGATGAAGCAAAAACGCGAGGCAACGGCTGATTCGGGTAAGTTACCTCGTCAGGGGGGTGCTCCCCACCCGCCGCCGCCGGGCGTCTCGATGCGGAGGCGGTCGCCGGCGGAGAGGCGGCGCGTAAACTTGGAGAGCAGCGATTCTTCGGTGCCGCCGGCCTGGGTGAGCAGGTTCCGTCCGGATTTCCCGGAGTGCCCGCCGGCGAGGCCCCACGGCTCCAACGCGCGGCGCTCGCTAAGCATGGTAACGGTGGCCGGAGACAGCAGGGTGTATTCTCGAATGACCCCGTCGCCGCCGCGGTATTGCCCGCTGCCGCCGCTGCCGGGGCGCAGGCTGTATTGCGTGATCCGGAAGGGAAAAGCGATCTCCAGCGCCTCGACGGGGGTGTTCAAGGTGTTGGTCATGTGAATGTGGACGCCGCTGAGTCCGTCGGCATCTGGGGCGGCACCCATCCCCCCGGCGATGGTTTCGTAATAGGCGAAGGGCCGTCCGTCTTCGTGCAGCCCGCCGATAGTGAGGTTGTTCATCGTTCCCTGCGAGGCCGCCGGGATCCGGTCGGGCAGGGCATGGGCCAGCGCCCCCAGCACCACGTCCACGATGCGTTGCGATGTTTCAACGTTGCCGCCTGCGACGGCTGCCGGAGGACGGGCATGGACGAGGCATCCCTCCGGAGCCGTCACCGTGACCGGTGCAAAACAGCCGGCATTGACGGGGATGTCCTCCTCGGCCAGGCAGCGCACCACGTAGTAGCAGGCAGACTGGGTGATGCTCAGGACGGCGTTGAGCGAACCGTCCATTCTCCCGGCGCTTCCCTCGAAGTCGAAGAGAACGCTGTCGGCCCGAATACGAGCGCGGACGCGGAGGGTCGTCGAGGTGCCGTCGGCCAACTCCAGCCCGTCCTCAAATGCATACTCGCCATCGGGCCAGGTTGCAATCGTAGCCCGCGTAAGGCGCTCGCTGTAGCTCTGGAGGTGTGTTGCATAGGCCAGGACTTCGTCCGATCCGTGGTGCCCCATCAGTTCGCGTAACCGCCGCTCGCCGACAGCGTGTGCCGCTTGCTGGGCGGCCAGGTCGCCCCGGCGTTCTTCGGGGGTACGCACGTTGCGGAGCACCAGCCGCAGCAGGTCTTCGTTCAGCGTGCCGTCCCGATAGAGCTTCACCGGTGGAATGATGACGCCCTCCTGGTAGAGTTCGGTCGAGAGCGGTAGCGAGCCGGGCGTCATCCCGCCGATGTCGGCGTGGTGGGCGCGGCTGGCGACGAAGAAGAGGGGCGGGGTGCCTTCCTCGTGTTCGGCAAAGACCGGCGAGATCATCGTGACATCGGGCAGGTGGGTACCGCCTTCATAGGGGTCGTTCAGCATCACCAGGTCGCCCGGCATCCACGCGTCGATGGCGCGCAGGGCGGCAGCGGCACTCGCGGGCATCGCGCCGAGGTGCACGGGGATATGGGCGGCCTGGGCCACCATGCGGCCGGCAGCGTCGAAGAGGGCGCACGAAAAGTCGAGCCGTTCCTTGATGTTGGGCGAATAGCTGGTCCGTCGAAGCGTGACCCCCATCTCTTCGGCAATGCCGGCAAAACGATGACGGTACAGTTCGAGCAGGATCGGGTCGGCAGAAGGCCGCATGTTCATGAGGGGTAGGAAGAGGCGCTGTGTGGTTCCGGAAAGTTCGGGGCAGGTTAATGATTTTTTTCCTTTCGTTCCACAGCGTATCGACCGGCGGGTGCAGGGCAAAGAGGTTCAGGTCGCGCTCGAATCGGCGGGTTTTTCAAGGCCGATGTTCTGCCACGCATCGACCTGCGCGTGCCAGCCGGGGGGAATGACGAGCGTCGTGTCGTATTGAAAGACGAGCGCCGGCCCCTGGAAATGATGGCCGTGGCGAAGGCGCGCGCGGTCGTAACAGGCCGTCGCCGTCGGTGCAGCGGGATCGAACCAGACAGGTTTGGTGCCCAGGTAGGCTTTCGGTGCCTCGGATTCAGCGGGCGGTTCGGGCCTAACATCGAGGCGAGCACCGGGAAGCCGACCCCGCGCGCGCAACGTCACGGCTTCGACCGGGCGTTCCGGGGTCGCATAGCCGTAGCGCCGCCGGTGCGCTTCGTGAAAATCGGCGACGGCCTGTTCGAGGTGTGTGGCCGTGACGGGGAGGGGCAGCGGGATTTCCAGTTCATAGCTTTGTCCTTCGTAGCGAAGTTCGAGCAGGGCTTCGAGGGTCGGCGGTGCCTCGCGCTCGCGTCGAAGCACACAACGCACCTGGTCGACCAGCGCCTCGAAGGTGCGGACTAGCTCGGTGGGATCGTTCAGCAACAGATCGACGCGCTGGAGCACGGCGTGCGACGTGTCATAGACGACGTCCGCCATCAGCAGGCCGAGGGCGCTGAGCACGCCGGGGTAGCGCGGCACCAGCAACCGCCGGATGCCGAGCGCTGCGGCCAGGTCGCAGGCGTGCAGCGGACCCGCTCCCCCAAAAGGCACCAGCACATAGTCTCGCGGGTCGTGTCCGCGCTCGACGGAGACCCGTCGCAGGGCGCGTTCCATCGTCGCATTGGCAACGCGTAGCACGCCGAGCGCGGCTTCTTCGGGCCCGAGGCCGAGCCGGTTGCCCAGCCGGGTCAGGGCATGCCGGGCGGCTCCGGCGTGGAGGCGGAGGGCGTCGGAACCGCCCAGGAAGTGTCCGGCATCCAGTCTGCCGAGGACCAGGTTGGCATCGGTGACGGTGGGTTCGACGCCGCCGCGCTCGTAGCAGGCAGGGCCGGGGACGGCCCCTGCGCTTTCCGGCCCGACGCGCAGCACGCCGCCGGCATCCACCCGCGCGATGCTGCCGCCACCGGCTCCCACGGTGTGGATCTCTGTGGATGGCAGGCGAAGCGGCAGGCCGGCGATGGCGCTCTTGGCAGTGTGGGGAATCGTGCCGGGGCAAAGGGCTACATCGGTGCTTGTGCCCCCCATATCGAACGTCAGGATGCGGGGCGATGGAGTGTCGAGGGCGTGCCGGGCCAGGCCGAAGGCCCCAACCACGCCGCCGGCCGGACCGCTGAGGACCAGCCGAGCCGCCTGCTCGGAAGCCTGCGCCAGCCCAATCGTGCCGCCGTTCGACTGCATCACCGAAATCGGGCGCTTGTGGAGCACGGTGTCCAGGCGCTTCAGGTACCGCGCCACCAGCGGTTGCACGTATGCGTTGATGACCGTCGTGGCGGTGCGTTCGTATTCGCGATACTCGGGCAGGATATCGACGCTGAGCGAGAGGGGCAGATCGGGTAGATGCTCGCGAATGAGACGAGCCGCCTGTCGCTCATGGTCGGGATTCTGAAAGGAGAACAGGAAAACGACGGCCAGGCTCTCGACGCCGTCTTCGGTCAGTGTGGCCGCCAGCGTGCGCGTAGCGTCGGCGTCGAGGGGCGTAAGCACGCGCCCGTGGGAGTCGAGTCGCTCCGGCACTTCGAAGCGCCGGGACGCGGGCACCAGCGGCGGCGGGCGATGCTGGCTGAGCCGGTAGAGGTGCGGTCGGTTCTGACGCCCAATGGCAAGTACGTCGCCAAACCCCTGCGTGGTGAGCAACGCCGTGCGGGCTCCCCTGCGTTCCAGCAGGGCGTTCGTCGCTACTGTGGTGCCGTGGACGACGGCTGCGTCTTCCGCTACCCCCAGGGCCTCCAGGCCCGTCACGATAGCCCGGCTCAGGTCGTCCGGAGTGGTGGCTTCTTTATACACCCGGAGTTTCCCGTCGAGCAGCCACACGAAGTCGGTAAACGTGCCGCCCACGTCGATGCCGGTGCCTTGGTGTTCTCTTGTATTCACCCGTTATGAGGAAGGCTGTGGCGGCGCTGCCGGTAGAGAGGGCATCCGGGGCCTTTGCGCCTGCGTTATTATTCCGGCACGCGTCCGCCGCACACGAAGAAATCATCCTGTCGCCAGGCGCAGTCTACGTCTACGAAGCCGGCGCGCTCCATCGCTTTGAGCTGGCGGTAGAGGCCGAGGGTACCCACGTGATCGCCAATGATAAGGTGGCCGCCGGGTGTAAGGCTATCCCGGATGCCTTGAAGAAGCAACTCGTAGCGGCTTTCGGCTTCCATGGGGTCCACATCGTGCCCGATGATGGCATGCAGGGCCAGCGACGCCAGCATCACGTCGTAGGGTCCGCCGGGCAGCGGCTCGCCGTCGGTGACCAGGGTGGTTTCAACAGCGTCGACTTCTCGTTGCAATCCCAGTATTTTGTCGCGCGCGATGGCGATCAATTCGGGATCTTTGTCGAGGAGGGTAAGATGGACCGTGGGATAGGCCGACAGGACCATGTACGCAATGTTGCCCGTGCCGCAGGCCAGGTCACACACCATCGTATGGGCACCGAGTGGAGGCAAGGCCGTGACCATTTCTTCCATCATTGGAATGGCGAGAGGCATCCGGCGTTCGAGGTGCAGGTCGGACCAGTTTCCGTTACGCCAGAATCCGCCGAGCCGTCGTAGATTGCCGCGCCAGCTTGGGGTTGTCATGCACACAGAGACAGGTTAGCTATAGAGATGATCATGCCGTTTGCACCGTCCATACGCTCCTAAAGATCCCGGCTTTGAGCACGGGAGGGAGGGAGAATTAGTGAAAGGAGAGCAGCCGCCTGGGTATGGTGCGATATGAAGCGTTGATGAGTAGATGAAAGGGGCTCTCCCTCGCGGAGGGTCAAAGCCTGAAATAGTTGATCTTTTTTAAAATTCCCTGGATGCCCTCGTAGTCAGGCTGCCGAGCGCGTGATCGTGCGTTTGTAGATGCCGTTGCGGTTGACATGGCCTACATAGCGGCCCAGTACGCGCACCTCCTCGAAGATGTCCGGCTCGATGTAGATGTTGTCGTAGGCGGGATTGGCGGGTTCGAGGCGCAGGCCGTCTTCGTCCGAGTAGATCCGTTTGAGGGACGTTTCGCCGTTGTAGAGCACCGCGCCGATGCCGCCGTTGGGGATGTCGTCGTCGATCAGCAGCACGTAGTCGCCGTCGTGGATATCGGCTCCCTGCATCGACTGGCCGGAGACACGGATGGCAAAGATCCGGTCGAGGTTGGGAAAGAGGCTTTCGAGGGTGATGGCCCCCAGGTTCGCTTCGACGGCTTCCTGCAACTGGCCCGCCGCGATGATGCCTCTGATCGGAATACCGTGGCTCTCGCCCGTATCTTGCTCAATCAGGTGATAGCCGTCCTGGTTGCGCCGAAGGTAGTTTTTCTTATAGAGTGCTTGCAGGTTCTGCGTTACGCTATTCGGTGACTGGTAGCCGAACTCTTCAATAATTTCGCGGTACGTGGGCCAGATGCTGTGCTCGCGGACGTACTCCTTAATGTATTCCAGAAAGGCGTGCTGTTTGGCGGTCAGTTTTCGGCGGCTCATGGTACGTTTTTCGGCGAGTTGGGAGGGAAGGGGACGGAGGGCAACAGGAGGGGCAAGTTTTTCTTGCACATGTGAGACACAGTATAAGCGCCGGGGAGATAAAAGGTCAAGCGTTGCGAGGGGTGAAAGGAGAAGACGATGGATCGTTGCTCAATAACTGGCCGATAATTTTGTCGCTGCGGGAAGGATAAGCGTCTTCGAAATGATACCGCAGGTAGTCTTCGATGAGCCCGTTTACTTCGCGGCGGACGGGCGGCTCCAGCCGCAGGCGCATCACGGTGTCGAGGTCGGAGCGGGCGAGGATGGCGTAGGCCCGCAGCGCCGTGCGCGAAGCACGCCGGGCGGCACGGGGGGACGCATCTGCCGGGAGGACGGCCCCGGCGTCGAGGGTGAGGACGCCCCCTTCGTCGGGCAGGGTTTGCACGGCCTCCCGGTCGATATCCGGCGCGAAGCCGAGGACCGTGGCCAGCCGCATCTGAAAGTAGGGGAGCAGGTTGGTCGTGTGCGTTTCTGCCGTGTCCAACCGGCTCAGTACCTGCAACAGCAGGCTAAAGACCTGGGGATTGTGTTCTTCGGCGTGGATCAGGGCATAGACCAAGTCCATCATGCGCAGGCCGACGGATAGCTTTTCCAGGTTGCGGCTGATGTGGTGGAAGGGGTGCACATGGGCGCTTTCCGTCAGGGTCTGAAGGCCCCGCGTTGGCTTGTAGTAAAAAACAACCTGAGTATACGACATCGGTTGAAGCGACGATCCGAAGCGACTCTTCATCAGGCGAGCGCCTTTGGCCAGCACGGTCATCTTGCCTTTCTCGCGCGTGAAGAGCGTGACGATCTGGCTCGTCTCGCCATACTCCATCGTCCGCAGGACAATCGCTTCCGTCCGAATGATCATAACGTCCGGCCCAGGTTATGTGTGCATTGTGTGTAACGCCGGAAAACGGGGGAAGTGCCTCAGGGATGCACGAAATAATCGTAGCTCCGTGATCCGGTTCAGTCCGAAACGTCGATTATACCATTGAGTCAGGGGCACACAAAACGTCGAAGTATTCTTTGCGGCGATAACAGCGTTCAATGATTGAAAAATGGAGTAGAGCTATGCGGTGGATTTATCGACTTCAGCAACATGTGGCGATTACCCAGAGCGAATGCAACGTAATCGTGGCGCTTGCTTTTCTTTTTGGGTTGGGGCTTACGGCGCGCTACGTTCAAAGCCAGCCCACGCCGCTCCCCGACAGCGTCCGCACCGAGTCGGAGCGTCTTTTCAAGCAACGGTCCGAACAGCCGGTGCCTGAGATGCGCGTGCAGGCCGTGCCCGTTGTGCCCGCCGTAACCGTGAAGGAGCCCACGCCGCCTGCGTCTCGTCAACAAGCGATTTCTTCGGAGGTGCGGCTGAACCTCAACCAGGCCACGGCGTCGCAATTGCAGCGGTTGCCGCGTATCGGGCCGAAGCTGGCCGAGCGGATCCTGGCCTACCGCGAGGAACACGGCCCTTTCCGGCGTGTGCAGGATCTCGTTCAGGTGCGCGGCATCGGCGAGAAAACCCTGGCACGGCTGAAACCGCTGCTGTTCGTTGAGGCGACGAAATAGCGCGCGGGGCGTCTTTCTCTGCTAAAAAGCCTGAACCCGGACAGACGATGTGATTTCTTTTCCTGGTCGCATAGAATAGCCCGACTGATACCAATAAGGCGACTGACGGAATAAAACGAACCATTCCGGTGACAGATACCTCGTAGCTTGCTGCGAGGGGTGTCATTCAGTAGAAGAGCGCTTAATTTTGCGTCGAGCGCTGACCATACTGCCACCAGATGGCCATGCCGCGCCGGGTGTCTCCGAAGGGGCATCCGGCCTTTTTATATTCGTTCTCGAAGACATCGCACAATTCTAGCATGGCCGAGGCCAGGCGATCCAGGCTCTCTCCCAGGGATCGGGTTGCGCGTTGCAAAGCTTCTCGTTCACGGTCGGTCATGTTTTTTGCACTTGCTTGGACAGGTGGACATCAGAACCTATACACCGCATCCCAAGTCAAGCACCGTGCCATCACCGAAGAAGGTCCCATAGAGTCTGAAATCGAAGGTCGTACCGAACACATCTCATTCTGGTACAGGCATTGGGTCTCTCGCTGCATGGATCAGCGGATCGCCTGTGGTGGGGTAGGGGCCGTTCAAGATCCCCTTTTTTACTCCACGTTTCTTTATGATGAGGGAGCATGTTCCTCGTCCGGCGCATCGTGTTGCAAGGATCCATTCGGGGATGGAGCGGGTTTCTGAAGACGCTGGGCGAGGATTTCTTGCGTCCACTGTTCGCTGACTTTCTCTTCGCGCTTCAGAAATCGATAGACGGGCACAAGCAGGACGGCAGCCAGTGCGATGAAACCCAGGAGGGCCAGGAGAATAAGGAGAGTATAGTTGTCCATCTCGATGGAGTGCAGGGCACGGGTGAGGCCGGAACCACGGCAGCACAGACGCACAACGCCGCGATGCTCATACGCGGGGATGAGCAGGGAGTTTGCGTTCTTTCCCGGTGATGTGCCTGGCCGAGTGGAATTCCTTAAGGTTCAGAGCATAGATACGGAGGAGGCTTTGATTTTCACAAGTTTGTTGCCTGGATAGCCGGAGAGAGTCGCGAACTCGATCTGTACTATGCAGGCGTGCGAGCTTCCCGTTTCACCAGATTCAGACCAGGAGGCATGGCTGTATGAGCATTGATCAGCACACCGAACGCATGCTTATCATTGAGGACGACCCCGCGACAGGGCTGGTTCTAGAAGATTTGTTTGAAGAGAAAGGCTTCGATGTCACCCGCGCCGTCGAGGGGCCGCAGGCACTCCAACTCATGTCCACCATTCCCCCGTATGACATCGTGCTGCTCGACGTGATGTTGCCCAAACAGAGCGGTTTCGACGTGCTGCGCGAGGCCCGCCGTGCCGGGGTCGACTCGCCGGTCATCGTGTTGACTGCCCTGAACGAGGATGAAGAACGGTTGCAAGGGTTCGACCTGGGCGCGGACGATTACGTGGCCAAGCCGTTCAACCTGGAAGAGTTGGAGGCTCGCGTAAAGGCCGTACTCCGGCGCAGCAAACCGCTGGCCGAAGCCCCCATGGATATCTATCGCTTCGGCGATGTCGAGATCAACTTCAGCAACCATACGGCCCGGTGCGGCGAGGAGGTCATCACCTTCACCGCACTCGAATTCGACATCGTGCGGTACCTCATCGAACATCGAGGGCGCACCGTCAGCCGCAAGCAACTCCTGCGCGACGTCTGGGGCATCAGCGGCGACATCACCACACGCACGATCGACCGGCACGTCGCCTCGATCCGCAAAAAAATTGAACACGACCCTAAACGCCCGAAGCACATCGAAACCATCTACGGTATCGGCTACAAGTTTGTCGGATAACCGGAGCCGGATAACCGGAGCCGGATAACCGGAGCCATTGTATTCGTTGCACGCGGTTGGTACTCTAGGGAAGATGATTCCATCCGCTTATTCGAGATGCCCGTGAAACCGTTCATCCCGATCCTTTTTCTGCTGGCGCTGGTCGGCTTTTCGGCGTGTCATTCGGTGCGAGAACAACGGGTGGATGCTGCCGCTGGAGACCCTGACGTCGCCCTGCTTTCGGAATACGAAGCGCACATCCGAGGCGTAGCCGAACGTGCCGACGTACGCAGGGCGTTCGAGGTCATAGAAACGCTGGAGCCGCGCACGCAGGAAGACCTCGTCATGCTCACGGAAATCCCGGCACCGCCGTTCATGGAAGAGCGCCGTGCGGCCACGTATGCCGAGATGCTCCGGGAAGCGGGAGCCGACTCGGTATGGATCGATGCGGAAGGCAACGTGCTCGCGCTACGACGCGGGCAGGCCGACGGACGCGTCGTGGCCATGGGCGCGCATCTCGACACCGTTTTTCCCGAAGGCACCGACGTGACGGTACATACACGGGGCGACACGCTGTTCGCCCCTGGTATCGGCGACGACACACGCGGCCTCATCCTGGTGTTGACCGTCTTGCGCGCCCTGGAAGCGGCCAATGTGCAGACCAAAGCTGACCTGCTGTTCATCGGCACTGTGGGAGAGGAGGGGCTGGGAGACCTGCGCGGCGTGAAGTACCTCTTCGGAGAGAACGGACCCCGCATCGATGCGTGGATTGCTGTCGATGGCGGCGGGCAGGGGCGCATCACGCACCAGGCCCTGGGCTCGCATCGCTATCGTGTAATCTTCAAAGGACCGGGCGGGCATTCCTGGGGGGCGTTCGGCATGGGTAATCCCCACCATGCGCTGGGACGGGCCATCCACTACTTTGTCGAAGCCGCCGACCCCTTTACCGCCGAAGGACCGCGTACCAGCTACAACGTAGGACGCATCGGAGGCGGTACGTCGGTGAATTCGATCCCGTTTGAGGCATGGATGGAAGTCGATATGCGGTCGGTCAGCCCGGAACGTCTGGAGGCCATTGATGCCCTGTTCCAGGAAGCCATGCGGCGGGCACTGGACGATCAGAACCGGCTTCGTCGCGGCGGGCCTGCATTGACGTTGCAGGTGGAGATGGTGGGCGACCGGCCTTCGGGGGCTATCGCAGTGGAAACGCCGCTCGTTCAGCGCGCCATCGCTACGGTGCGGCATTTCGGCGCAGAGCCGACCCTGGGCACGGGCTCGACCGATTCGAACATTCCCATCTCGCTGGGCATTCCGTCGGTGACCATCGGGCGCGGCGGTGCCGGGGGCAGCGGGCATTCCCTCGGCGAGTGGTGGCTGAACAAAGGGGGACACCTGGCCATACAGCAAGCGCTGACGCTGCTTGTGGCCGAAGCGGGCCTCGCCTCTTCAACGGACGCTAATCATTAGGTGGAGGAGAAGCTGCGTTTGCTGTGAAGAGAAGGCGTTTTTTGCTTTTTGGCAGGCCGTGAAAGGGGTGTACATTGTGCAATTCTTTCTGTACCCTTCACCATACCCCTCATTATAGATCATCGTCCTTTCGCATTCACCCCCACTCTCCAAAGACCATGCAAGCGAATCGGTTTTTCTCCTGCCTGCTGGGAGCCGGGTTTCTGCTGATCTGGTTCAGCATACTCCCCGCGCAGGCCCAGCAACTCGACACCACCAAGTTTGCCGCCATGAAGGCCCGGAGTATCGGGCCGGCGGGCATGAGCGGACGGGTCGCGGCCATCGACGCGGTCCATAGCAACCCCGATATCATATACGCCGGAACGGCGTCGGGCGGCCTCTGGAAATCGACCAGCGGCGGTATCGACTGGACCCCCATCTTCGACGACCAGCCCGTCGCTTCCATCGGAGCCGTCGCCATCGATCAGAACAATCCGGACGTGGTCTGGGTGGGCACCGGCGAAGGCAACCCGCGCAACAGCCAGACGAGCGGCAACGGGCTCTACAAGAGCATCGACGCGGGACGTACCTGGGCGCACCTGGGTTTCGACGACTCCCGCAACATCCACCGGCTTATCATCCATCCGACCGACCCGGACATCGTCTACGTCGGGGCACAGGGGCCGGCCTGGGGCGAAACCGAAGAACGCGGCGTCTTCAAGACCACCGACGGCGGGCAGACCTGGGAGAAGGTGCTCTATCTCAACGAACGGACGGGCATCGCGGACCTGGTGATGGACCCGGAGAACCCCAACAAGCTCATCGCTGCCATGTGGGAGTTCCGGCGCTGGCCGTGGTTCCTCCATTCGGGGGGCGAAGGCTCGGGGCTGTACGTGACGTTCGACGGCGGTACGACATGGACCAAACGTACCCAGGACGACGGGCTGCCGGAAGGTGATTTAGGCCGCGTCGGCCTGGCGATTGCGCAGAGCAATCCGGACGTGGTTTATGCCTACATCGAGGCCGAGAAAGAAAACGCCCTCTATCGCTCGGACGATGGGGGCTTCACGTTCAGAAAGACGAGAAACCAGGGTAACGTCGGCAACCGCCCGTTCTACTATGCCGATATCTACGTGGACCCGTCCAACGAGAACCGCATCTACAGCATTCACTCGCGGGTCACCTTCTCCGAGGACGGCGGGGACACCTTCAAGATGCTGGTAGGAGGCGGCGTCCACCCGGATCACCACGCCTGGTGGATCCATCCCGACAACCCCGATCTCATCCTCGACGGCAACGACGGCGGCATGGCGATCTCACGCGACCGGGGTACGACGTGGCGTTTCGTCGAAAACCTGCCGCTGGCCCAGTTCTACCACATCAACGCCGACATGGACACGCCGTACAATGTCTATGGCGGTATGCAGGACAACGGTTCGTGGAAAGGCCCGTCTGCCGTGTGGCGAGCCGGCGGCATCCGCAATGCCTACTGGCAGGAGGTCGCCTTCGGGGACGGCTTCGACGTCGTGCCGGACCGGAGCGACAATCGTTATCTCTATGCCATGTCGCAGGGCGGCAACCTGCGACGTACCGACCTCCAGACGGGGGAACAGAAAAATGTAAAACCGATCCACCCGGATAACGTCTTCCTGCGATTCAACTGGAACGCGGGTATCGCGCACGACCCCGCCAGCCCGACGACCATCTACTACGGCAGCCAGTTCCTTCACAAGAGCACCGACCGTGGCGACTCGTGGACCATCATCTCGCCCGATCTGACCACGAACGATCCCGAGAAACAGAAGCAACTCGATAGCGGCGGCCTCACCTACGACGTGACGCAGGCCGAGAATTTCACGACGATCGTCGCCATTGCACCGAGCCCGGTACGGCAGGGGGTGATCTGGGTTGGCACCGACGACGGCAACGTGCAGGTGACCACCGACGACGGGGCGACCTGGACCAACGTTGTCGGGAACATACGCGGTGTGCCCGAAGGCACGTGGGTACCGCAGATCCGGGCGTCCACGCACAACGCCGGCGAGGCCTTCGTCGTCTTCGACGATCACCGGCGTAACAACTGGGAGCCTTATGTCTATCATACTACCGACTACGGCCAGTCGTGGACGCGCATCGCCGATGGGAGCAAGGTGTGGGGCTATGCCCTTGCCATCGACCAGGACCCTGTCGCTCCTAACCTCTTGTTTCTGGGCACCGAGTTCGGCCTCTACGTCAGCATCGACAGCGGGGAGCATTGGACGAAGTGGACCCACGGCTTCCCCACCGTATCGACGATGGACTTGATGATCCACCCACGCGATCACGACCTGGTGATCGGGACGTTCGGGCGGGCAGCCTATATCCTGGACGACATCCGCCCGCTGCGGGCGTTGGCCCAGGAAGGCATTGCCTTGCTGGATGCGCCACTCCACCTGTTCGACGCTCCCGACGCCATTCTGGCCGAGTATGAGCAGGCGGCCGGCACCCGCTTCGCCGCCGACGCCATCTTTGCGGGCGAAAACCGCCCGTCCGGTGCGTTGCTCACTTTTGTGTTGAATCCGGCCGATGAGGAGCAGCCTGAAGAAGGGGAAGAAGAAGAGGTGCAGCAGGGCGGTGGATTCGGGGGCGGCTTTGGGTTCGGGGGCGGCTTTCAGGGAGCGAGCGGCACCGGGAAGCACCGGGTGAAGGTCGAGATCCTGAACGTGGAGGGCGAGGTCATCCGCACCTTACGGCATAACGCTACGGAAGGCATCAATCGATTCACCTGGAGGCTGAACCGCAAAGGCGTGCGCTTCCCGACTCAGCCGAAGCCGACGCGGAGAAACGCGCCGGAGCCGGGAGGACCTTCGGTCTTGCCGGGCACCTACACCGTCCGCCTTACCTACGGCGACCACACGGCCGAGACGACGGTCAACGTTCGGATGGATCCCCGCATCAACGTCCCCATGGCCGACCTCGTCGCTCAGGACGCCATGCGGGATCGTGTGATGGATCGCACGGCCCTGGCGACCAAGGCGGTGGACCAGCTTCGCGATTCGCAAAAGATCATCAAAACGATTGCCGAGCAACTGGCGGATCGCCGGGATCAGGCGGCGCGGGACGTGAAGCAGAAAGGCCGGGCTGTGCAGGACTCAATCAAAACGCTCATCGCCCTGTTCAATGGGAAGGAAGCCAAGGGCATTCGCCGCGACCCGACGACGGTGAGTTCGCGTCTCCGTACGGCGTCCTCGTATCTGAATTCGGCGTGGGGGACTCCGGGGGCCACCGAGCAGATTGCCCTTGAGCACGCCGAAGCCAGTTTGCAAGCCGCCCTCGCCGAGGTCAACCGTTTCTTCGAAGAGGAGTGGCCTGCGTATCAGCAGGTCGTTGAGGCGGCGGATGTGTCGCTGTTCGAAACGTATACTCCCCTCAACCTCGAAAGCGCCTTGAATGAATAGGCAGAAGGCATTCCGCCCATACGGGCCGTTTGCATAGTACCGGTGACGGAAGGGACGATTCAACGAGTCGTCCCTTCCGCGTTGAGGGGAATACGTACTGTCGGCATGGCCTTTGCCCCGACTGCGCTACAAGGCTCCCACCCCTCCAGACGCAGGATATGACGCCATCCAGTCCTGTGTTGGTGTCGCTTTTCCTGGACGAAAGGACGCCCTGTTGACGGTCTGATCGTCGATTTGGGGGGGCAAGTGCGGGGGCATCCATCCAACGGCCCCAGCGAAAATCCGGGATAGACACCCGGGGGGCGAGCTTTCGGTTTGCTAGGTGGGGCATGGGACGTTATATTTTCCCGATCCGTTCGTAGCCGGGTGTTCGAGACGCTTCCTAGATATCCGGCCGCGTAGCATCATCCTCTCGTACTAGACGCGGACCATGAAGAGACCGCCCTACGCTGTTCTCGCCCGCTTCGACGACGCTCTTTCAGACACCTAGGCTTTCCCTCATCCTATGGAGTTTCTCGAACAGTTTATCGAATACGCCAACGACCTTCTATCTCCCATACTCGTGCTGGGCTTGCTGGGAACGGGGGTGTTCCTCACGATCCGTCTCGGTTTCATTCAGCTACGCCGCCTGGGACACGGGTTTGCCGTCACCAGCGGCAGGTACGATGATCCCGACAAGCCGGGTGACGTTTCTCACTTCCAGGCGTTGACGACCGCGCTGTCGGCCACGGTGGGTATCGGCAACATCGCCGGCGTGGCTATCGCCATCCACATTGGCGGGCCGGGCGCGCTCTTCTGGATGTGGCTCACAGCTTTTCTGGGCATGGCGACCAAGTTCAGCGAGGTAACGCTGGCCCAGCATTACCGCGTGAAGGTAGATCCGGAAGGAGGAGGCAAGGTGTGGGCCGGTTCCGTCGCGGGTGGGCCCATGTACTACATCGAGCGAGGCATCAAGGAGAAGTTCGGCAGGAACTGGAAGGCGGTAGCGGCCTTCTTCGCCTTCATGCTCATGCTGACGTCGTTCATGACGGGCAACGCCATTCAGGCCAACACCATTGCCACCGAGGTAGCCGACAAGTTCGGTGTCGCTACGTGGATTACCGGGTTGTTCACGGCCGGCGTCGTCGGGCTCGTCATCATCGGCGGGATCAAACGCATCGGGGCGGTAACGAGCATCCTGGCACCGGTCATGGCCGCCATCTACGTGTTGGGAGCGCTCCTTATCCTGGCGGTCAATTACGTCGATGTGATCCCGGCATTCGGAACGATCTTCAGCGAAGCCTTCAACCCCACTTCCGGGGTGGCCGGCACGGGTATCGGGGTCTTCCTCATCACCATGCGATACGGGGTGCAGCGCGGTCTGTTTTCCAACGAGGCCGGCCAGGGCTCCGCGCCTATCGCGCACTCGGCGGCTAAAACGGACGAGCCGGTCTCGGAAGGAGTAGTGGCGCTGCTCGAACCGTTCATCGACACCATCGTCATTTGCACCATGACCGGTCTCGTCATCGTGTTGACCGGGTCGTTTGAGGCGCGGGTGCCGACGACGCTCGAACTGGACAACGTCAACATTTCGTACGTCACGCTCAATGACGAAGGGAATTATGACGATGTGAGCGAACCGGCACAGATCGTTGTCGATAACGGCAACATGCCTGCAGGTGATGACGCCGTCCTCCTGGCCTTCTACGACGTGCCCGTCGGACAATTCTTCACCGACGAAGAACAGACGCAGCCGTTCACCGGGACGATCTATCCCCGGGAGGGGCGCATTGAAGATGCGGGCGGCGCGGTCGTGGTCACGCTCTATAGCAACGCCGCGCGCAACAGCGCTCCCCTGACCTCGCTGGGCTTCGAACGCGGGCTCGATCCTATCGGGCTCGGAGGGTTGGGCCGCTACATCGTGTTGCTCTGTGTGTTCATGTTTGCCATTTCAACGGCCATTTCCTGGAGCTATTACGGCGACCGATGCGCCAACTATCTCTGGGGGACGAAGGCCATCTTGCCCTATAAAATGGTCTTTCTCCTGATGCACTTCGTCGGGGCCATCCTGGCTGTGACGACCATCTGGGACCTCGGCGACGTGGCGCTCTCGCTGGTCACGCTGCCGAACGTGCTGACGCTGCTGTTGCTCTCCGGCCTCATCAAAAAGCTCTCCGACAGCTACTTCGAGCGGAAGTCGTGGTTGCAGACAGGAAAAGGATCGGAATAACATGTTGAGCAGGGGTGTGTGGGGGCATGGAAGGGTATGAAATACCTGATCTCCCACACATCCGAGCCTCTATACCCCAACCTTCATGAACAGTCTGACTGTCGTTGATCACCCGTTGCTCAAGCGTGATCTGACGATCCTGCGGCGACGCGAGACCCCCTACGGTCTCTTTCGGAAAACGCTCTCCGATGCGGCGGCTATCCTGGCCTACGAGGCCATGCGCACCCTGGACCTGACCGTGAGCCGGATCCAGACGCCGCTGGAGGAGACGACGGGTTTCGAGATTGCGGGTGAGGTGTTTGTCGTGCCCATCCTGCGCGCCGGATTGGGCATGGTGGACGGGTTCGTTCGCTTTGTGCCGGAAGCGCGTATCGGGCACCTGGGCATGTATCGGGACGAGGAGACCAAGGAGCCCCACGACTACTACAGCAGCATTCCCGGCGGCATCGAGGCGGCCCGTGTGTTCGTCGTCGATCCGATGCTGGCCACGGGCGGTAGTTCCGTGCAGGCGATTCATCACCTGAAGGAGAAAGGCGCGCGGCGTTTTACGTTCGTCTGCCTGGTTGCTGCCCCCGAGGGCGTGCGCGTGCTCAATCAGGCGCATCCCGAGGTACCCATCGTCACCGCCACG
Organism: Rhodothermales bacterium; assembly: GCA_046756545.1. Lineage (GTDB taxonomy): Bacteria > Bacteroidota > Rhodothermia > Rhodothermales > JBHHWM01 > JBHHWM01. Next base: position 23,306 of record JBHHWM010000049.1, read on the forward strand.
CTCGACCGCGAACTCGACGACAACGCTTTTATCCGTCCCGGCCTCGGCGATGCCGGAGACCGCATTTTCGGCACCGAAACCTGACGAGGC
>JBHHWM010000050.1:0-23332 GCA_046756545.1 Rhodothermales bacterium
CGAAATCACCTCCTCATTCCGATAGATTATATGCCAGGGTGAAATAGTCTTCTTTCACATCGGAGTGGAGGTGCAACACATTGGCCCTGGTGAGCAGGACCAGAACATGCGAAGCCCGCCGGGGCGAGATGTTGGCCAGGCTGGCGAACTGAGCGACGCTGATCCGCCCATAGGTGTCGAGGTAGCGCATCAGAATCTGTTCTTTCTCGCCAAATTCGAAGAGCACGTCGCGATGATTATTCCGGGTTCGCATCAAGCGAATCGCCTCCCGGCTGGCCTCTACACTCATGTCCTCGACTCGCACATAGGCGGTACGCCCGCCGTTCTCTTGTCCGATAAGGAAGTGTGGCTTGATCCTACTTGCAGGAACAGAAACGACGATCACATCACGTTTTTTAGTAACTGAGATGCGTTCGGTACTAAAATCGACTGGTGGATAGCAATGCTGGATGAGCGCCTGGCCAAGCGCATACTCTTCTTCCGTAGCATCTCGAACACCGACAATGGCCCCGTCATCAGCAATGCCAAGCAGCAAGCGTCCCCCGCTTGTATTCGCAAATGCAGTGACCTCTTTGGCTATGCGCTCCGCTCCGGGAACACGCTGTTTGAATTCGAGATGCTGGCCTTCACCCAGCGCGATCAACTGAGAAAGCTCCCGAAGGGTCATGGCAAAAGAACAAGGAATAGCTCGAAATCCGACATCCTGCCGTCGAATTTCGATGTTTGTTTCTACGAATCCTGACCAACTAATACGTCCGGTAGCCAGTCTTCTTGTTTTGCAGCACGCGTCATAAGATCCCGAACTGCATCAGCAGGTTGCTTACCTTCGAATAAAATAGCATAGACGGCTTCCGTTATCGGCATTTCGATAGCGTACTTGCGCGCCAATGCCATCACTGACGCCGTTGTCCGAACCCCTTCCGCTACCATTTTCATCTCGGACTGCACTTCTTCCAGGGTTTTACCCTTTCCGATCTGCTCGCCGAGAAAACGATTCCGGCTATGACGGCTCGTACAGGTAACTACCAGGTCGCCGATGCCAGTCAGGCCGGCAAAGGTTGCGGGACGCGCTCCCATAGCCCTCCCTAGGCGTTGGATTTCGGCCATCCCACGGGTGATAATGGCTGCCTTGGCGTTGTCGCCATACCCGATGCCGTCGCCCATGCCGGCGGCTATAGCCATCACGTTTTTAACCGAGCCGCCGATCTCCACTCCCAGGACATCGTCATTCACATACACGCGCAGGCTCGGGGTCATAAACAAAGTCTGTACGTGTTCGGCTATCTGAATCGAGGGTGCGGCAGCGACAAGGGTTGTGGGTCTTCCTGCTGCCACTTCTTCTGCGTGGCTGGGACCGTACAAGACGCCGATCTGTTCATGCGGTACAGCAGGAAGCTCTTCTCTCAACACCTGCGTGGTAGTAGCAAGCGTATCGTTTTCGATCCCTTTGGCGACCGAAATAATAATAAGATCCGGCCCTACGAATGGACGTAAACGTTTTGCCAATGATCGGACGGCATGAGACGGCGTAGCAATCAACCAGAGATCCTTCCCGGTAGCTGCCGATTCAAGATCAGACGTGATCTGAAGGTCATCAGGTAGAATAGCATCGGGGAGATAGGTGGGGTTATGCCGCTCGCGAGCCATCGTAGCAGCCGCTTCGGGCCGACGCGCCCATAACGTCACTTCGTGTCCATTCGTAACCAGACTAATGGCCAGGGCTGTTCCCCAGCTTCCTGCCCCAAAAACTGCGATGTGTTTTGCCACGTTGTACCTCTGGGATCGTTCTCTGCTCAGCGTTTCAGAAAGAGCGAAGATAGTACCCCATTACAATTCGCCCCGTCCTCGCATGCCTCTTGCTAACCGAAACGTGCGAACCCGGTTTTCCGTGCCATTGATAAGCCGCTTGATGTTAGCACGGTGCGCGATAATAATGCCCAGTGCCATAAGAATGCTGATCACGAGAAGGCTCGTATCGAGCGCATCCGCACCGAAGAGATACTTACGAATAGCCACGGTAGAAGGGAACGCCACGGCCGCACTCAGGGAGGCCAGCGATACGTAACGAGACGAAAAGAGCACGAGGAAAAAGATGCCGAGGGTGATCCACATGGTGATGGGCGTGAGGGCAAACAGGACTCCTGCCGCCGTATTCACTCCCTTCCCTCCTTTGAACTTAGCCCAGATGGGATACATGTGCCCGAAGATCGCCGCGAGCCCTGCAACGAGACGCACAAACGTCTCAATGTGCCAGAATTCGAAGCCGGAGGGCAGATCGTCGAGCCGAATGGTAGCGATCACTCCGGCGGCCAGCAAACCCTTACCGAGATCGACGACGGTGGCGAGCAACCCCGCTTTCCAACCCAAGACTCGAAATGCGTTTGTGGCACCGGCATTGCCGCTTCCGTGCTTACGAATGTCGGTCTTGTAGATCCACTTGCCTACCCAAACGCTCCCCGGAATGGACCCGACGAAGTAGCTGAGGACAAGAATTACTACAAAGGATAGCATAGTCTGTGGGTGTTTGTACTTCGAGTAATAATAGCCGGTGGATGCTGCTCTTTAACCCCCTACTCAAACTAGATAACAACACGTACTTGTTTCCAGATCAGGAGAAGAATTTTGCATAATGCCACGCATTACGTAGATATAGTTCCCATACGAACCGGTTGTTCGCCCTGAGTGGTCCAACGAGCGAGGACTTCTTCTACTCGATGTGCAGGCACTACGGCAATGAGACCGATCCCGAGATTGAACGTGCGGCGCATATCTTCTTCCGGGACGTCGCCTAATCGTTGAATGAGGTGGAAGAGAGAAGGGCGCTCCCACGCGTTATAGTCGATGTGGAAGTGTAACCCATCTGGAACAACCCGCGCGGTGTTTCCCGGGATACCGCCTCCGGTCACATGAACGAAAGCGTTGGCGACATCCACGGCCAGCAGGCTCTGAATCGGGCGTAAGTAGGTTCGGTGAACCTGCAACAAAGCCTCTCCGACCGTCTCCCCTCCCAGTTCCTCCGGGGTATCGTCTACGCCGAAATGGGCAAAGAGGACTTTCCGAGCCAGCGAGTAGCCGTTCGTGTGTAGCCCTGTGGAGGGAAGGCCGATGAGTACGTCGCCGTCAGAGACCCGGCTGCCATCCAGAATCTTGTGCTTGTCCACGATACCGACGATGGTGCCCGCCAGGTCATATTCACCCTGCTCATACAGATCCGGCATTTCCGCCGTCTCACCTCCGATGAGAGCGCATCCGTTTTCCTTGCAGGCCTGGGTAAATCCCCACACAATTTGTTCGGCCACGTCGGGATATAGCTTGCCGGTGGAAAAGTAGTCCAGAAAATACAAGGGCCGCGCCCCGCATACGGCAATGTCGTTGACGCAGTGATTGACAAGATCCTGCCCCACGGTATCGTGCTTTCCCATCCGGAAAGCCACCTTGAGCTTGGTACCCACACCGTCTACCGACGAAACGAGAACAGGATGGGCATAACCGCTCACATCCAGTTCAAAGAAACTTCCAAACGCCCCGATATCGGTGAGTACCCCCGGTGTGAACGTCTGACGAACCAGCGGTTTGATGCGTCTGATGGTTTCGTCGCCGGCATCGATATCGACCCCGGCGTCGCGGTAGGTGGTCATGAATAGGAGGTTGGATGCTCAGGTAATTGGTGAAAGATGTAAAATACTAAAACCGCACCATACCCCCTATCCTTCTCACCCTTTTCGAAAGCTCGTCCGCCCCATGAGCGCCTGTATGCGTACCCGTGTTTTTTGAAAGGGGGATACAGAGAAGGGATGCGACCAGAGATCGTAGTTTCGACGTTCGATTTCGTTGAGTACTTCAAGGCCTCCCAGCCACCAGCGCTTAAAACCCCGTGCTTGCCGCCCCTCCAGATCGTTGACGAGGGCCTGCCCCTGTGCGAACGTATCGCGGGCACGCACGACTTGTTTCCACAACAGCCGCCGAAGCGCATCGTCCACCTTGCCTGCACGGAGTTGCTCCAATGATACGCCTGCTTGCTGCATCTCATCCATCGGGATGAAGAACCGGTCGCGCGCAAGATCCTGAGCAAAAAAAGCTAGCCGCCCCGTGAGGAAAAAGGCTTTTGCTAACTCATCGACGTGGCGGACTTGCCAGGAGCCTCGAAGCCCCGCCAGCCGGGCCAGCAACCGCCCATGGGCAATAGCCCATCCTTGGATAAAATCGAGAAGGGCCGCGTACGTTTCGAAGCGAATCGGGGTTCGAAAGCGGGAGGCTGCTCTCACCTGTTCTGCGAGCAATGTGCGAGGGAGGTTGTGTTCACGGCATACAGCGTAGGCTTCCGTTGCTACCGTTTCAGGAAGCAGTTGAAGAGGCTCGCCCGCTTCTGCTCTTACCCCTTCCTCCTCAAAGAAAGCGATCGGATCGTCTCCTTCCCCCCTACTCGCTGCCGCTTCCGCCAGGTGCAGGTGCCAGTGCCAGAGTGCCTGTGCCGCCGGTTTGAGTTTCCTCGACCAGGTGTCTTCACAAAAGGGGTGGGGCAATGGGTTCTTGGCTCCGGATTCGTGGTGCATGGAATCGATGGGCTGTGTCTACGAACCTGCTTTCCAGGGCGGGTCAACTTTCTTGAGAAAAGCGGAGATCCCCGCCCTGCAATCGGCGGTACCGCGAGCGAACGCATTGAGTTGGGTGGCATAAGCCAGAGCCTCGCTGAGCCCCATCCCCGGCACCTGCGCCAGCATGTTTTTCGTAAGGGCTACGGCCGAACCGCTCGTCTGCGTGGCGATCTCCCAGGCCAGTTTATCCACGGTTTCATCGAGGGCCTCAGCCGGTACCGTCTGCGTTACCAGGCCAATCTCGGCCGCTCTCTCGGCAGAGATGAGCCTGCCCCGCAGCAGCAGGTCACGGGCCGATGCTTCGCCCAGTTTACGCAGCATGAACACCATCACAATTGCCGGGACAAACCCGATGCGGACCTCGGTAAAGCCGAGTTTCGCATGGGAAGCTACGATGGAAAAATCGCACACCGCGGCCAGTCCACACCCCCCTGCAATGGCGTGTCCATGCACACGGGCAATGATCGGTTTAGGATGCACGTACATCTGTTCGAAAAGAGACGCAAGGTGCTCCGAATCGGCGGTGTTTTCCATGGGCGTCGCCGATTGAAGCGTTTCCAGGGCGGCGAGGTCGGCCCCGGCGGAAAACACCTTCCCGGCTCCTTCTAACACGATGACACGTACCGACTCTTCCTCGGCGGCGCGTGCAAACGCCTGTTTTAACGCGGTGACCATCTCCCCATTCAACGCATTGCGTTTCTCCGGACGATTCAGCATCACCGTCGCCACCCCTTTCCGGGCGCTATATTGAACGAGTTCACCCATGTAAACGACCAGTCTTATTAGGATTGAGTCGCAACCCTTCCATGTAACCGGCTTTCATGATAAGGAACCGGGGCATTGAAATCAGCAGCCTCGTTGGTTGTCCTGATCAGTTGCCGTTATCTTCTACCTGTCACCACACCTTGCACTAATCGCCTGCAACGCTATAACCATGACCAGACATCTATCCGCTGTTCGCCTCCTCTATCTCCCGATCATAGGACTCTGCCTGCTGACGACGCTGCTTGCAGCAAACACCGCCGGAGCACAAGCGACGACCGACGACGAAAAGGCCGTCTCGCTGGTCCTCGATGCCTTACATCAGGCCGCCTCCGACGCCGACGGAGACCGCTATTTTAGTCTCTACGCTGAAAACGCGATTTTTCTGGGTACCGATGCGTCAGAACGGTGGACGCTAGAAGAATTCAAAGCCTATGCAAATCCGTATTTTGACCAGGGACGCGGCTGGACCTATCTCATGGAATCCAGGTATATTTATCTCTCCAGCGACAAAAACACCGCCTGGTTCGACGAGATCCTCTCGAATGCGAACTTCGGCACCTGCCGGGGCAGCGGCGTCCTGATCAAGATCGGCGACACCTGGAAAGTAGCCCAGTACCACCTGACCCTGCCGGTCCCCAATTCACTGATACGGCAGGTCGCCGAGATGATCAGCCAGGACACACAATAATTCGTGATCACCTCAAAACGAACTGGTAGATCGGCCAGAGAACACGGAGGGTTTCCAGCGCCTGTCTAACAAGCTCACTCTTCCAGGCTACTACGTCGGCGCGTCCGAAGGAGCGTCGAATCCAAATCGCGTCGGACTTTCCCAGGTTGTCCGGAAGAGACGCGAGGGGAAGGTCGATTTTCCTCCTCACTCGCCCCTTCCCACTACCATACGCGAAGTAGAATGTGCCGTGCCCCAAGGAGAGCAAAAGAGACAGGAATTCCGTGGGTGATGCCTGGATGCTGGTCCTGGCATTTTTGATCAGATCTTTCGCGTATCCACCCACAAACAGGCCGACCTCGAAGCCGTCCGGCGTGATGCTGTGCGAGAGTTGCACGTCCGTCAATCGCCGCCACCCCGGCCTGTAGAACGACATCCATAGATGGTGGTGGCATCCTCCCGCCCCAAAATCATTCTTCAACAGACGGCTGAAGACGTTCTTTTCCGTCTCGAAATCCAGCCGGTTGGGAAGCACCCAGTTGACGACCAGGTCGTCTCGATAGCGTTTGAACGGTGCGATGAGGTATTGATCGATTACCTCCTTTTCCTTGCGATACTGTTCGATGTGCGGCTGATGCCGGAGGCGTTCGAGGATGGCAAACGCCTCCGAGGCGAAGCCCTCGAACGTCAGATCCAACGGCTCCGGTCGGATGAACTCGTGCGCGTCCCTATCGAGGACGAAGACGAGACGTTCGAATTCAAGCATTAGCAAGCAGCCTGTTTTTAAAGGCGTCTATCTCAGATGGCAGTACGGCAACCTGCGTCTCTCGCTGCCACAATGCCGCCAAGCGATTAGGGGCATCCGGCCTTGAGCCGAGGGCCTTTTCCACGGTCTCGGGAAATTTCGAAGGATGAGCCGTAGCCAGCACCACGACGGGCACCTGCTCCTTCGTCGCAGCCCGATAGCGACGAACCGCTTCCATCCCAACCGCCGTATGCGGATCGGCCACATAGCCGGTCTCATCATAGACGCGCCGCATCGACCGGATGGTTTCCGGGTCCGAAACACAGTCGCCGGTAACCCAGGAACGGAGCCTCTGCTCCCCCAGCAGCACCTTCAACCGTTCGAAATTACTCGGTGCGCCCACATCCATGGCATTGGCAAGTGTCTGGATGGAGGGACCGAAGTTCTCGACACCAGTCGTTAGAAAACGGGGAAAAGAATCATTCGCATTGTGGGCTGCCAGAAATCGACGAACGGGCAACCCGGAAAGGGCGGCCATCACACCGGCAGTGAGATTGCCGAGATTCCCGCTGGGTACACACATCACAACCTCATCAAAACGGCCCTGCTGCATCGCCCAGACATAATACAGCATCTGAGGAAGGAGTCGCCCGATATTTATCGAGTTGGCCGAGGATAACCTCAACTCGAACAGGTCATCGTCCAAAAAGGCTGCCTTCACCATGCGCTGGCAGTCATCGAATGTTCCCTCCACTGCGTAAGATCGGACACCCGGCCTCGCTACGATCAACTGCCGTTCCTGGACCGGGCTCACTTGTCCTTTCGGATACAACAGAACCACCCGGATGCCTTCCTGGCCGGCAAAGCCATCGGCGACGGCGCTGCCCGTATCGCCCGACGTAGCCACCAGGATGGTAAGCGTGGCATCGCGGCCTTTTAGAAAATGCGCCATCAGGCGCGCCATGGTTCGCGCACCGAAGTCCTTAAACGAAAGCGTCGGACCGTGAAATAGTTCGAGCACATAGACGCCCTGCCACCCCGTTCCAACGAGCGGTACAAGGGGCACAGGAAACGAAAGCGCATCTTCCAGAACGGCATTCAGCGCTTCACCCTGCACTTCTGCGTGGAGCCATGGAGCCAGAACTCGCGAGGCCAGGTCCGGAAAACGCGAAGCAGCCTGCCATTCAATAGGTCTTGAAGCAGGAATCTGGTCGGGGACATACAGGCCGCCGTCCGGCGCGAGGCCGCTCAGCAAGGCCTGCTCGAAAGAAACAGCCGCGCTCGTCCCGCGTGTGCTCACGTACCGAATTGTAGGGGATGAAACCGCCATGATTCCAGCGTATCTCCTTTTACTTCCTCACAACGTCCGAACCCCGTCGGGATCGACTTCTGTTACCAAGCCTTTAGCTTCAATACCGTCTCTTCGACAGGCTGCCAGCATCGCCTCGCGTACTTTTTCGGCTAAAGCCTGTGTCTCCGTGATCGCAAACAGGGCCGGACCGGAGCCGGAGAGCGCACAGCCGTAGGCTCCCGCTCCGAGCGCAGCCTCGCGCACCGCGTCGTAACACGGCACAAGCGCGGCCCGCACCGGCTCTACCAATCGATCCGTCATCATGTGCCGTCCGGCCGCTTCCCAGTCCCCCTGACGGAACGCCTCGAGCATGAAAGCAAGGTCTGCGGCATTCTGGATTGCATCGTGGAATGACACCTCGCCGGGTAGCAGAGCCCGTGCTTGCCCCGTGAAGATCTCGATACGAGGAAGAATCACGGCAACAGACAGCGGGCGCGGAAGCACGATCCGACGATAGGTGCTCGGCTCGGTGGGCGAAACGAGGATAAGCCCGCCAAACAGCGCAGGTAACACATTGTCGCCATGGCGGGTGCCGGATGCCAGCTTCTCTCCGCCGAGCACTGCTTCTACAAGCGCCTCTTTGAGAAAAGGATATCCGAGCAACGCGTTGGCTGCCCAGGCTCCCGCTACCGCGCTTGCCGCCGAGCCGCCGATGCCCGATCCCAGCGGGATCCCCTTACGAATGCATAACGTGATGCCTGAGGTTGCAGCGGCTTGCTCCATCACCACCGAAGCCGCCCATGCCGCCGTGTTTCTGGTCGGGTCGGTCGGTACGGACACGTTGACGCTCCCCTCGCCAGTCACCACTACGACGCCGGGGGCCTCCGTCAACCAGGCCTCAACGATATCACCCGGCCCCCGCAGGCAAAGCCCGAGCGTGTCGAATCCCGGTCCGAGGTTAGACAAGGAGGCAGGCCCCCAGATGCGCACCGTTTCAGAGGATGGCGAAGTCGCTTCCTTCATCTCACGCGAAAAGGCAACCGTTCCTGCACGACTCAAGCGCGCTCAAGCGTTCGTTCGCCCTGGAGAAAAGATTCAGCACGGCGGACCATCGTCTCGCTTCCGATGTAGAGCGGTGTGCGAGCATGTAATTCTGCGGGTTGCTTCTCCATGATGGGTTGATAGCCGTCAGAAGCTATTCCTCCAGCCTGCTCGACGATGAACGCCATCGGGTTGGCTTCATACATCAGGCGTAGCTTGCCGTTAGGGTTCTTAGCCGTGGCAGGATACATAAAGATCCCCCCCTTCAGCAAATTACGGTGGAAATCCGCGACAAACGACCCGATGTAGCGCGTCGAATAGGGCCGTTTGGGATCGGTTTCTTCGCGTTGCATCCACTTTATGTATTGTTTGAGGCCTTCTTCGAACGAGACGTAATTGCCTTCGTTGATCGAATAGAGCTTGCCTGTCTTGGGTATCTGCATTTTTGGATGTGAGAGTAAAAACTCTCCGATAGAGGGTTCGAGCGTAAACCCGTTGACCCCGTCGCCTGTGGTGTAGACGAGCATCGTAGACGATCCGTAGATCACATACCCTGCCGCTATCTGGTTCACACCCGGTTGTAGCGCCCACTCAACACTCACCTCCTGAAAGTCGCTCCCTGCGGGTGGACGATAGATACTGAAGATGGTCCCCACCGAAACATTGACATCGATGTTTGACGAGCCGTCAAGGGGATCGAGCAACACGATATATTTCCCGTCACTCTCGGCATTGGGTTTGATCGGAATGGCTTCGGCGTGTTCTTCCGAGCCGATCAGGCAGCACTCTCCCCCCCGTCGTAACGCCCGGACGAACTCGGTGTGAGCAAGCAAATCCAACTTTTGCTGCACTTCGCCCTGCACATTGATCTCGCCGGATGCACCGAGGATGTCGAGAAGACCGGCACGGCGGATGTCGCGATTGACGATTTTTGCGGCCACACTCAGATCCCGCACCAGTCGAGAAAAAGTGCCCGTGGAATGTGGGAATCGATCCTGTTGCTCGATGATGTATTGCTCGAGCGTCTTAAACTGGCCCGGTCCAAACGACCGAGCGCGAAGGGCAGTCTGCTCCATGTGTGCGTGATAGATTCTCTGCCAGAGGGAGGAATTACTCGAAGATATTAAATCCTGGAAGCGGTTCCAGAAATAATTCCGTGAAGAGCCGATGGAATGAAACCTGTCACGTTTTCAAAGAGGGATAGCGCGACACTAAGCGTGCCACTACTGGCTGTGTATTGGATGCGTCCAGGGCGGGATTTTTGAGATCGGCAACGAGGCGCTTGAGCGTGTCGGGGGTATCTACGTCGTACCACGCCGGCAAGATGGTTAGTGTAGCGTTGGTCGTCCCTACGCGGAGAAGGGTCTGCGTGAATACCTGCTCGTGGCTGTACTCCATGTCCGTGAATAACTGCGGGTAGAAATCGTTCATACCCATCAAGTAGAAGCCCCCATCGTCGCAGGGACCGATACAGATCGATCCGGGTTCACTCAACGCTGCAAAAGCCTGCTCGATGAACCCGGTCGGCAATGACGGGTGGTCCGTCCCGATGACGACGAGGCGCTCGTATCCGGCGGCAAAGGATTCGACGAACGCCCTCTTCATGCGCTCACCAAGCCCTGCCCCTTGCTGCTCCCTGACGACGACCCCCGCCGGCGCTAGATCGAATGAATGAAGATCGGCTGGCGGCCCCAGGTAGAGCCGCACATCGGCATCGAGCGCCGTGTATTGTTTAAGCGCATCACGTAGGAACGCCTCATACAACCCCGCCGCTTCCTCCTCGGTCAACAACGCAGTCAAACGCGTCTTTACGGCTCCCGGAACAGGACGCTTGGCAAATACGAGTATGGCACTTTTCATACGATTGCTGTATTGAGCAGACTGTAATTCCATGAACGGGTGCGGCCTGTCAACGGGGTGCGGTCTGTTCGGCGCGGATCTTCGTTCGCATGCGTTGCAGAATGTTCACCAGACGCTCCACGGCCTCATCTATATCGTCCGTTGTGTTGTCTTTCCCCAGCGAGAAGCGCACCGACGCCGACGCCGTTGCTCGATCCCGGCCCAGGGCGAGGAGCACACGGCTTGGTTCCAACGCACCGCTCGTGCACGCCGATCCTGCTGAGGCCATTATGCCTGCCATGTCAAGATTCAGCAGCAACATCTCCCCATCAAGTGGGGCACCGTCTTCAGGAGGGAAGGCGATGTTGACCACATGCGGCGCTATCGGGACGTCCAGATCAAAAGGGGTGTTAGCGACAAAGGCATCGCCGACGGCCTCCCGTAGAAGCATGTACAGACGATCTCTCAGGCGCGTCAGATGCGCAGCGCGTTCATCGCGCTCGCGCATGGCCAGATCGAAGGCCTCAGCCAGCCCTACGACGGCCGCCACGTTTTCCGTTCCGCCTCGGCGCCACCGCTCCTGCGCTCCCCCAACGACGAACGGCTCGAATTCCAGCCCGCCCCGCACGTACAGAGCGCCCACCCCTTTGGGCCCGTAGAATTTGTGGCCCGATATCGTCATCAGATCAACGCCCAGGTCATCGACGTTCAGGCGGAATAGACCTGCCGTCTGAACCGCATCGCAATGGATCGGCACTCCTTGTTCGTGGCAGACCTTCGCCACGTCGGATATCGGAGTCATCGTGCCGATCTCATTGTTTGCATGCATCAGAGAAACGAGTCCGGTATTCCCAGAAAGCGCTTCTCGGACCTTCTCCGGAGAAACAGCCCCATGCGGTTGAGGCAACAGGAAAGTGACGGGATGCCCCTTCGCTGCATGCGCTTCTGCTGGACGTAGAATGGCTTCATGTTCTGCCGCTGAAGTGACCAGATGGCGTCTTTCGCCGGAGAGCATTCCATGCAGCGCCGCATTATTGGCTTCCGTTCCGCCACTGGTAAAGATGATCTCACCCGGTTGGGCACCCAGGTGCGCAGCCATGCATTCGCGGCTCTCTTCGATGGCAAAACGCGCCCTGCGCCCCAGGGCATGCACAGACGACGCATTGCCGAAATGCTCCTTCAGATACGGCACCATCACCTCAAGCACACGAGAGTCGAGCGGCGTCGTGGCGGCATGGTCTAGATAGATACGGCGCATGGCGAGGGATTGGCCTATGTAACCAGTTGGTTGTAACGACAGATGCCTCAGCAAACGTTATTCGCTCGAAGGAGATTCCTTGGTACGGTGTTGACCCCTTGTTTTCCTTCTGAACGTCTTTCCGGCAAAATTGTGCGGATCACTCCAAACGGAAGATCAAAACCCAGGCTGCACCGTTCAATTTTTCCGACTTCCTCGCTCCGTATGTTTGATCGTCATTCTACACTCGAATGGATAAGCTCGTCATACAAGGCCGCCACCCGCTCCGGGGCACGCTCAGCGTAAGCGGCTCAAAAAATACCGCCCTTCCCCTGATGGCCGCCACGCTCCTGGCCGGCGGAACGTCCGTCCTGGAGAACATTCCGAACCTGCGCGACATCACAACCTTTTCGAACGTCCTGCGCATTTCAGGCGCTTCCGTGCAGCCGGATCCTGAACGCCACACGCTGACGATCGACGCCTCTCGTATCGAATATCCCGAAGCGCCCTATGAGTTGGTCAAGAAGATGCGCGCTTCGTTTTACATGCTGGGGGCACTCCTGGGACGCTGTGGCGAAGCGCGCGTCTCGCTGCCCGGCGGGTGCGCGTGGGGTCCCCGCCCTGTCAACCTCCACCTTGAGGGCATCAAGGCACTCGGCGCTACCATTGAGCTCGACGGCGGGTACGTGCTGGCCAAAGCACCGGGCGGACGGCTCGAAGGCGGCACGTTCCGGCTGGAACCCTCGAGCGTCGGAGCAACGATCAACATCGCGCTGGCGGCTGCGACGGCCCGTGGTTCGTCGCACATCGAGAACGCTGCCATCGAGCCTGACGTGGTTGAATTTTGCCTGGCCCTGCGTGCTATGGGCGCGCGCATGGAAGGCATCGGCACGCGTACCCTCGAATTCGAAGGAGTCGATGCCTTACAGCCCGTCACCTACCGTAACTGCCCGGACCGCATTGAGTTGGGCACATTCATGATCGCAGCGGCTATTGCAGGTGAACCAGGCAATCCGGTCCGCATCACGCACGCCAACCCGGATCATCTGGGCGACGATTTCATGGAGGCCTTCGGGCGTACCGGAACGCGCTGTACATCCGGCCCCGATTACATTGAGGTCATCGCCCCGGATGAGATCAAGCCGGTATCGATCCGGACGGGAATCTATCCGGGCTTCCCGACCGACTTGCAAGCGCAGTGGACCGTCCTGTTGACGCAAGCCAGGGGCACCGCCACCGTGACGGACACCGTGTATGGCGATCGTTTTAACCACATCCCCGAACTGGCACGTCTGGGCGTCCACGCATCCGTCGAAGGCAACACCGTGACCGTCGAAGGCGGGCACGCGATGAAAGGAGCAAAGGTGATGAGTACGGATCTGCGCGCCAGCGTCTCCCTGGTGCTGGCCGGCATGGTTGCCGAGGGAGAGACGCACGTGCTCCGCGTGTACCACCTCGACCGGGGCTATGAATGCCTGGAAGGCAAACTCTCCCGCACCGGCATCCAGATTGAGCGCATCGAATATGATGAGTTCGCCCAGCCTGAATTGCAGACAGCCTGAGAGCAAGCTTGGCCATACACTCCGGTCTAAAACCGGCTAAAACACGGCACTCAGTTGGACCCGGACCGTATGGAGCGTAGGCGCATCGGCGGGTGCGCGTCCATTGTAAGAAAAGCTCGCTCGAAGTAAACGACTGAGTTGATACCACCCCGTCACAGTCCACAAATAGGACCGGCCTTTTCCACGCCCATCGGTAAGTTCAAAGTTGGCCAGCCCCCGCGATGCCTCCCCGTCAAGCGTCACGTTCGCCATTTCAATCCGGCCCGATAGATTGAGGCGGCGCACCAGGCTAAAACGTGCCGTGAGAGGTACTTTCAAAACCTGCGCTTTACGATCCCCGACCTGGTCGCGCTTCTGAGCAAACGATATACTCATCGCCAGTTGCAGCGAGCGGATGGGGTTGAACGCAACCTCCGGCTCTACACTCAGGCTTTCGATGTCGTACCGGCGGGAGGCGAATTCCTTGCTGTCGCTCCGGCTCTGCTCCCACGCCGAAAGAAGGCGCACACCCCATCGCGTCGAAGGTTTGACCTTGCCTTCGACGCGCCACTGATTCACAAAACGAGTCTCTTCGCCTGCGGTGAGTTCGCTCAAGCTGCGAATCTGGTTGAACCCCACATCCACCCCATAGCGAGGCTGCGTACGAAACAGCAACACATCCTGTCCGATACGCAGCACCCCTCGGAGCGTGTTGACCGGGCTGCGGAAACGTCTCAGGTTGAGCAGGTATATCTGGGCCAGATCCGAATCCCGGCTCTTTTCCTGGATCTGAATGGTGGTGCGTGTTGTGATGTTCGAGAGCCATCGTTTCCATCGGGCGTCAGCCTTCCGCCAGAGCCGCGACGGATCGAGTTGGAGACTCACTCGGGCCTGCACACTAATGATGGCGGTGAGCGAATCGGACGGAATGAACGTACGCACGTAGGTCCCTTCGTCCTGGGTTCGCTCGGGGATAAACTCGTCGATTTCGATGACGCCGTTGTCGTTGCTGTCTTCCCAGACAAACTCGCCGAGTTCCGCCCCCGTCCGCACATAAATCTCTTGAAGCTTCGGCGTCCGCTCGGTCAGCGCTTCATACGTCCAGTTCAAATTGACCGCCCGCTGGAAGGGCATATACCGGCCGTTCCACCGCAGCACCACCGATTCGCTGTTTTGCCGCTTTTGTTCAACACGGAAAAAGTCGTTGAATCGACGGACGCGATAGCCCACACTGCCTTCCGTGTTAAACGACGTGCCAGAGCGAATTTTGAACTCCGACGCGATGGTCCACGCCCGGCTGGCATCGCGTAACCCGCCGTCGGCCCAGAGTTCATCGGTGCGTAATTCGACGGAGCCTCCCAGTACCACCCCCTTCGAGGTCCAGGCAATGCCGGGCCGATACTCGACGAACGCAAGCGAGGGCGCGGCGAGGCTATCCGTGCCCATCACGCGTTGTTTTCTTCGTTCGTGCTCGAATTCGAAGCGCGGCACGAGGCGTCCGTCCAACAGCGGCTGCTCGACCCGGCCCTGCTGCCGGAGCCAGAACCCGTCCTCCTGCTGCACCGCATCCTCACTGCGAATGTTTTCCAGCCGATAGGTGATCCTGGGAAAACGAACTTCTCCGACACGCACCGAGAACGCCTGACGCGTCCCACGAAACGTGTCGCTCAAGCGGATGCGGCCCCCTTCCGCTCTCAAGCGGCTTTGCGACATGAAGGCCACCTCGATGTGCCCTTCATCAATCGTCTCGTTGCCTACCTGCACGGTCTCTCCTCCTCGGCCTACGGTGCGGGAATCCAGGTTCCAGCGCCGCGCAAACTCGACGGGGCGCGTCCGGTCGAACGTCGCAAAGTGATTCCCCGTAAAGCGCCTGCGAAACTCTGCCGACACGGTTCCCAGGTCGGTGTCGCTGATCGTCAGCGCCAGGGGTTTAAGGCGAAAACCGCCTGTGTAGGCTTTGCCCACATCGTCGTTTGCATCGATGTTCGAGAAGCGGTTCTCATCATTCAGAGACTGTGCCCATTCGCCGAAAACTTCCAGACCCGGCAACGGCTCGATCCCTCCCCGCAAATCGAACAGTCGTTGCTGCTTGGGTTTCGGCAAGAGGCGGACCGGCTCATACTCTCCCCTGCCGGGTCCGACGTATCGGTAGAGAATCCCGTTCACGGTCCGGCCTTCCCGGACGTAGCGCCCCTCGCCTGGATTCACGCGTGAGAAACGAACCTGAAACACGGCCACCGTATCAGGAGGCGCTGCGGTGAGCGCTTCGAAGAACGTGTCGGTGCTGCCGTCGGCGAAGGTCGTATCACGCTGCACATATTGCACAAACGGCGCTTCCGAATCGAAATCAACCCTTGTGGCCCCACTCCGCTGCGCCGTCGAGTCGCCGATGGCGGCGAGGAGGTCTTCGTCTTCCGTCGTCAACCCGAATTCTTCGTTGAACTGGCGGCCGTCCGCCTCACGCAGGAACGTGACCCCGAACCGCGCTCGGGGAGTCCCATCATCGCGGGCCCACAGCCCAACGTCGGTCTCTGCGGCCATAATGGTGCGAGTAAACTCCGTCGTGCGGTACTGAAACTCGACCGTCACCCGGAGATCTTGCCGGATGAGCCGGTTGGACGTGAAGGTGATTTCCCCCGTCGCATAATCGATGACGTAATCGTTCGACTCTCCGCGTGTCAGGCGCTGGCCGTCGACGAACACATCTTCCGACCCGGGGATGACAATGATAAAGCGCTCGTTGTTTTTCCCGACCAATCGATACGGCCCTTGCACCCCGTCGAGCACGCTCAGGTCTTGCGTCTGGAAAATACCGCGTGCGGTTGCGCCGGCCACGGCCACGTTTCCCCCTGCAAGCAGCGGCACCCCTTCCGAAGGCACCTCTCCAAATACGGTGATCCCCTGTAATTTCCGAGCAAACCGGGCAAATTCGCTCCCTGCAAAACGCAGGTCGAAGTCGCCCAGTTGGGCCGTCCCCTGCCGGGCATCAATCTGGATAAAAACGCGGTCGAACTCATCCAGGCGTTGGGTAGTACCTTCCGGCAGAATCGGCGTATTCTCATCGGTCAACACGCCCTGCACGTTGATGCCTTCGGCCACCTCGCCCGAGACTTGCAAACGCAGACCGGATTCGACCGTCGCATCGCGGTTATTCCCGACCAGGATACCGCGCGAGATGGACCCGCTTCGTTGCAGCTTCGTACCGCCCGACCCTTCCACGGGCTGCTCTACAGGTAGTTCTTCTTCCACAAAAGCCAGGACGGCTGTGGAATCTTCGGTCTCTCCGGCACGCCGCAGGCTTCGGTGCCGGTAATCGTCCTGAAACGCGAACCCCCACGTTCGGTACACGGCGACGAGCATCCGACGCGGATCCGGCACCAGCCCGTCGATCCAGAGCCTGCCGAAGCGATAGTCGATGCGATAGACCGTCGTATCGAGGCGGGTACCGTCCAGGAATATCTTTTCTGTGCCGGGAAGGATGAACGAGCGGAGGACGTACGGCTGCGGCTGTAACAGGTCGAGGGTATCACGAAAAGCACCAAGCTCCTCGGTGGGGACAGACACCTCTTGCCCGGCTACCGGCAAGGCGGTACCCCAAAAAGCAAGCACGCAAATGACGCCGACAATGCGCTTACACATACCGCAACACCAGACTGCCCCCTTCAGGTAGGATTCCTTTCCCGTGATACAAGGTAAACAGTAACGATGACGGGTCGATAGCGGCCTGGTTGATTCGCAGTCGGCGTGCAGAATAAGGAGAAAGAAGTACCGGCCTATACACTGTCAGTTTCTGGAACACGGCAGCAATAATCGCTCCTCTCAAAGATGCACGCGCATCAGGCGTGTTCGGGTTAACAGGTAGGTCTGGTTTCCATAGCGCGCGACATCGACGAGAAGTTCTCCCAGCTTCACGTCGTAGACGTGTTGAAGCCGTCCGCGCGTTTCGTACACAAGAATGCGTTCCGGCAGCACGATCCAGAGCGCATCCCCACTCACACTCAATGCCTGCACCTCTACTGCCAGACCCGATGCCAGCGTGCGAATGAATCCGCCAAAATGATCGTACACCAGCACCGCGTCCTGCCCCCGGTCAGCCACAAAAAGCGAGGTCGCATCGGCAGCCAGAGCCACCGGATCGACCAACGCGCCCTCGCCCGCCTCGTACCCTCCGATGGCCCGCTCCAGCCTCCGGCTTGCATCCCATTTAAGGACCAGCCCCTGCGTCTCCTCGATAGCAAAAATCTCATTGGCATTACTCGTAACAACCGCGATGGGGCGTCCGTCGGCTTCTTCCGCCCTCGCCTCCTCGCCAATCATCGCTGAGCGCCCGGTCGTACCCGGAATGAAGCGATCTACTCGGGCTACCGGTAACGATTCGAGATGAAGAAAGGTGTGTGAGAAGCGCTGGAGGCGGCTATTCCCGGCATCAGCCACTACCCAGAGTAATCCGTTGGTCGGATCGATGTCTGCCGGGTCGTCGAATTGTCCTTCCTCGGCACCCGGTCCGCCCAACGTAGCCAGTACTTCAGCCGTAGGCGCGAGTTGAACCACCGCGTTCTGTGTTGCATCGACGACGTAGAGCTTCCCCGTAGCATCGACGGCCAGCGCGCGGGCCTCATCAACCGTAGCCAGCACGTCGGCCTCTGTAATGACCGTATCCGCAGGTTGAGCCGTTGCCGGACGAATAAAACCCAACGTGAGCCCTACCAACAGCAACTTTGAAGGCAAATTCATAACTCAAGTTGTACCCGATGGTCAACTAGAAAAGAGGAAACGACGAGACGATGAATCGAGGAACAACAAGCCGGAAACACTCCTCGATGCGTCGTCTCCCCGATTCTTCGTCTCAACCCAGGGAGTCACAGCCTGGGTTATCATGTGCTCCGAACTCGTTTTCGGAGATGGTCCCTGGTGTGCTGAAGTACAACGCCTCCCAGGTGCGCGTGTTGCGTTATCGGGAAGAGGGTCGGGCGTTACGTCCTTAACCTTGCGAGCCCCTTTTGCCCGATGTCACGCCGGTACTGTACACCCTCGAAGTGGATGACGTCGACCGCTTGATACGCCCTGCCGAGCGCACCGGCGAGGTCGGCACCTACCGCCGTGACACCCAGGACGCGACCGCCTGCCGTGACGACCTCCCCCTGTTCCCCGTGCTTCGTACCCGCATGAAACACCACGACATCGTCCAACTCGGCTGCGTTATCAAGTCCCTCAATGCGGAATCCTTTTTCGTACGAGCCCGGATAGCCTGCCGAAGCCAGTACGACACAGGCAGCGGCCCCGGAGCGGCTCCGGAGCGTCACCTCGTTCAACCGGCCATCCACGAGCTTCTGAAACACCTCAACCAGATCACTTTCCAGGAGAGGCAGCACGATCTGAGCTTCGGGATCTCCCAGTCGGCAGTTGAACTCCACGACCTTCGGTCCTTCGCCAGTGATCATCAAGCCGGCGTACAAAATGCCGCGATACGGACACCCCTCCTGCGCCATCCCCGCCAGGGTCGGCTCGATGATTTCACGCCGCACACGCGTCATCATCTCTTCATTGATTACCGGGGCCGGGGCATACGCTCCCATCCCTCCGGTATTCGGCCCCACGTCTCCCTCGCCGATGCGTTTGTGGTCCTGAGCGGCTGCCAACAGCCGGTAGTGCTCCCCATCCGTGAGCGCAAAAACGCTCGCCTCTTCCCCTTCCATGAACGCCTCGACGACTACCTCGTCACCGGCTTCGCCGAAGGCGCGTTCCTGCATGATGAGGTTCAACGCCGTCCGGGCTTCCTCCAGCGTAGCGCACACGATGGCCCCTTTTCCAGCAGCCAGGCCGCTGGCTTTGATCACGATAGGCGCTCCCTGTTCCTCCACGTAGGTCATTGCCTCAGCGTACTGGTTGACCGGGAACGTACGATGCGAGGCCGTTGGGATGCCGTAGCGTTCCATGAACGACTTTGCGAACGATTTGCTACCTTCCAGCCTAGCCGCAGCAGCCGTCGGCCCGACAACACGCAGGCCGTTGGCTTCAAATCGATCTACCAGCCCCAACACGAGCGGCAGTTCCGGCCCTACTACCGTCAGGTCTATCGATTCAGTACGGGCAAACTGGAGCAACCCATCGACATCGGTCGGTGAGATCGCTACATTCCGACCCAGCGCGGCCGTTCCGGCGTTGCCGGGCGCAATGAACAATTCCGGATGGGATGCACTGTGAGAAAAAGCCCGGGCAAAGGCATGCTCACGCCCTCCTCCGCCGATGATAAGTATACGCATGAAAACCTGTCGTCCGTTGTGTGCGTTCGTCGTTCAGAATGGCGCTGACCCGGAAAGGCAGACAGCACGTGGAAGGTACCAAATGCGGAAGGTGTTTTGAACCACTCGAACCGTTTTATCTTTGTGAAAGTAGGTCTGGCTGCGGCCATCCTCGGCTATCTGATTTATGCGGTGGACATCGGCCAGATCCTTGAGGCAGCAGAAAAAGCCCGGACCGGTTGGATTCTTGGTGCGCTCGCCTTGCTGCCTCTTAACGTATTCCTGGAAGGAGTGGGCTGGCACTTGTTAGTGCGGATTGAAGTCCCAACCGTCCACTGGAAAATGTCCTTCGAAAGCCTCCTGGCCGGTCATGCCCTGGGATTATCCACACCCGCGCGGCTCGGGGAATACGCCGGTCGCGCCTTCTCGCTCCAGCACAAGAACCGGGGGACCCTGCTGGCTCTGGTCCTCACCGATCATCTTATCACCAAGGTCGTCGGCGTCTCCATCGGACTTGGAGCGTTCTTCTACTTTCTACATGTCTTTTCGCCGACGCCGCTCCACCTCTGGCGGGCCGTTGCACTCTACGGAGCCGCCATGGCGCTGATGCTGATCGTTTTTGTCCTCTTTCCCCGGTTTGCCTATCGGGTACTGCACCACGTCGTTCGCCTAGCTCGCCTCCGACGCCACCTTCAGTTCCTCCAGACCGTAAGCACCCGGCTCATGCTGTTACTGCTGACGGCGGCCGCTCTCCGCTACGCGGTGTATTCGATGCAATTTGTCCTGCTCATCTATGCCTTCGCCCCGGCAGTGGCTTTCCACACGGCTTACATCGGAGTGGTGCTTGTCTTTTTTGTCAAGTTCCTCCTGCCCTCCGTCACGCTGTTCGACCTCGGCATTCGGGAAGGAGCCGCCGTGTTTTTCCTCGGCCTCTGGGGCTACACCGGGGCGGTGGCGTTCAATGCCGCTTTTCTCCTATTTTGCATCAACCTTCTACTACCGGCCATGGTCGGTATTCCATTCGTGTTCCGGCTCAAACCGAGCGTCTCGACTTCCTCGTCGGGGGCATGAAAGACATGATACTCGTGTATTCTATCGTCCTCGGTCTCGCGGCTGCCTATTATGCCGCCTTGATCAGCTTTTTTGCTGCAGGGTTCCGGCGCGTTCGACGAGAGATTACACCGGATCCATCCAAGAAATCCTTACCCGGTGAAGACGTAACTCCCTTCGTATCCATCGTCATTGCCGCACGCAACGAAGCTGATTCCATCTTGTCATGCTTGCAATCCATCCTGGCAAACGAGTACCCGGCTAGCCGCCTGGAAGTGATCGTAGTGGATGATTTTTCGGAAGACGAAACGGCTGCCATCGTACAACAACTTCAGAACAAACGTCGTCCTGTGACAGCCGGATACGTCGAAGAAAGAGAAACCGATGAGCCCCCGTTGCGCCTGGTGAGGATGCAGGACCATGCTTCTTCTGCCTCGGGCCATAAGCGCCATGCCCTGCAGCAAGGTATTGCCATGGCACGGGGCGACCTTGTCTTAACCACCGACGCCGACTGCACCGTAGGACCACGATGGATCCAATCGATGATCGCATACTTCAACGCCGATACAGGCTTCGTGGCCGGACCTGTCCGGTATAGACCCGGACCTACTCTTTTCGGTAGACTCCAGGCGCTCGAATTTCTGGCCCTTGTTGCCACCGGAGCAGGCGGTATCGGGATGGGGCGGCCAAACATGTGTAACAGCGCCAACGTTGCCTATCGCCGAGATGTGTACGAACGGTTTAGCACCCTGCCGAACAAAGGCCCTGCCGACGATGAGGTGTTGGCGCAGCGCCTGGCCGCCGATACCGCGTGGAATGTCCGCTTCTGCGCTCACATTGACGCCCTGGTAGAAACCGATCCTGTGTTGAACCTCCGCGCCTTTTGGACCCAGCGACGACGATGGGCTGGAACCGGCCCCCGCTATCCCCACAATGGCCTGGTTGCTATCATCCTCGGGGTCTATCTTTTTTACATGCTGCTCTTTTGGGGAGGGATCGCGCTGCCCTTTATCCCGGCGCTTTGGCCTGCCGTTGCGGTTGCGCTGGTGCTCAAAGTAGGTGCGGAAACGAGCCTGCTTCTTCCAGCCTGCCGGCATTTTGGGCAACGATGGTTGTTTCGCTACTTCCTCCCGGAGCAGCTCGTCCAGATTCCTTACGTCGTACTCATCGGTCTGGCAGCCGCTCTGGGCCGAACTCACTGGAAAGGAAGGCAGGTATTTCGATGATCGACCTGACGCACGTGGTTGGGACGCACCTTCCTCGATGGGCGGCTCCCTTCTTCCCCGATCTGCTCTGGCGTGTGCCGACACCCGGAAAAACAGCCTACCTTACTTTCGACGACGGCCCCACTCCTTCGAGCACCCTGTCGCTGCTCGACATCCTGGATCGCTTCGATGCCGGAGCGACGTTTTTTCTACTGGGTAGGCATGCAGAACGCGACCCCGGTCTCGTGCGCGCCATCGCCGAGGCCGGCCATGTCATCGGAAACCACACCTACTCACATGCAAATGCCTGGAAAACGAAGCCTGCCGCAGTCCTCGCCGAACTAGAACGCACAACCTCTATTCTGGAAGACCTCATCCAGCAGCCCCTTCGCTGGATGCGCCCCCCCTACGGACACTTCACCCGTTCGATGCGGCAGTGGTGCCGGGTCCGCCGGCAGCGATGTACGATGTGGGACGTCGGACCCGCCGATTTTCTCTCGCAGGTGACGCGAGCGGACATTGAACGGCGCATCCTGAGGGCCATCCGTCCCGGTTCCATCATTGTCTTGCACGACAATCGAAACGCCTACCGGGTAACGCCCCCAGCCCTCACCAACGTCCTTTCAACCCTGAAAAAAGACGGCTGGAGCTTTTCTTCCCTTTGAAATACCGTCCTGTTGTCTTAACCGGCGCAACAATCTTATTGCGTTCTCGTCAATCCCCTAAGACTCCCTGCTGTGGGAGACGCAACTCAAGATCAACCTGCTCCCTGCCATGCGTGCAACGACGACTTTTCTCTTTGCCATTGCTCTGATTCTCCCCGTCATTGCTTCGGCTCAAACCCTCGAAGATCGGATCTACGGCCGGGTGACCACCCACGACGACGTGTATGAAGGGTTCATACGGTGGGACAAGAACGAAGCCAGTTGGGTAGATATCCTGAACGGTTCTAAGCGGCTTGAACACCGTGCACGCTCCCAGAATCGTCGCCGCGAGATCAAAGTCTTCGGCGTAACCATCGTCGAATTTGATAATGACAACGGGCGAGGATCGTCGCGCAGTTCAGGTATCCGCTTCGGCCATCTTCAGAGCCTGGAGAACGCCGGTCGGCACA
>JBHHWM010000051.1:0-23138 GCA_046756545.1 Rhodothermales bacterium
GGGGCTGTCATCATGACTTCGATACATCGCGACGGTAGGGCGTGCATGGGTTGTGCGCTTCTGTTTGGGCTTCTCCTGATTCCCCTTTTTCAGCCGGTGCTGGCCCAGGAAACGGCCGAGGGATGGACGCCTGCTCTGAGTATGCAGTACAAGTCGATCCAGGGCACTGCGATGTCGCCGGATGGGACGCTGATCGCCTACGTCGCCCGCGAGCCGATGATGGAAGGGGAGAAGTCGGAATACCGAAGCCAGGTCTGGGTCGTCTCGGCGGACGGAAGCCTGAACGTCCAATACACCCACGGCGAGAAGTCGAGCGCGAATCCGTCGTTTTCACCGGACGGCGTCTATCTGGCGTTCACTTCATCCCGTTCCGGTAAGAATCAGGTCTGGGTCATGCGGGTGCGCGGCGGGGAAGCCGAACAACTGACCCGAGCCAAGACGGGGGTATCGTCGTACCGGTGGTCTCCCGATGGTACGCGGATCGCCTATACCATGCGCGACCCGGATACCGAGGAGGAAGAGAAACAGAAAAAAGAGAAGCGCGACGTCATCCTCGTGGATAAGAACTTCAAGAACAATCACCTCTACACGATCACCTTCGAGAAGAACGAAGACGGCGAGCGCGAGGTGCAGCGGCTGACGAGCGGGGACTTTCACGTCCGTTCCTTCGACTGGTCGCCCGATGGTCGAACCCTGGTTTTTGCGCACCAGCCGGACCCCCGCATCAATACCGGCGGCATCGCGCAGGATCTGGCTACGGTGCCCGCCGACAGCGGGGCCGTTACCCCCCTGGTGGTGCAGGCCGGGAACGACGCCAACCCGCGCTATTCGCCCGATGGCCTATGGATTGCCTTCACGTCGCATGGCGGGTCGCCCCAGCGGATCGGGCTGAATGATGTGTACGTCATCGCCGCTATGGGAGGGGAACCCCGGAAACTGGCGGATACGCCGGATCGCAGCGCCGGGCTGGTAGACTGGTCGGCAGACGGCACCAGCCTCTATGTCACCGAGGCGGTGCGTACCTCGCGGCACCTGATCGCCGTGCCCGCCGACGGCTCGGCTCCGCGCATCCTGACGACGCAGGACGGCGTCATCGGCTCGGTCTCGTTCGACGCATCCACAGAGCGGATGGCCTTCACGTATGAGAACAACACCACGCCCGTGGAAGCCTATGTGTCGCCCGTTGAGGGAGGCGAAGCGACGAAGGTGACCGATGTGAATACGGAGGTGCCCCGCCCGCCGATGGGGCGCACCGAGACGCTCACCTGGACGTCGTACGACAACCTGGAGATCGAAGGGCTGCTCACCTATCCGGTCGATTATGAGCCGGGGCGAGCCTATCCGCTGGTCCTCCAGATTCACGGCGGTCCGGCGGGGGTCTTCAGCCAGCGATTCACCGGGCGGCCCGGCATCTACATGACGCAGGTCTTTGCCCAGCAGGGCTATGCCGTCCTCCAGCCCAACCCGCGTGGTTCGAGCGGCTACGGCAAGGACTTCCGCTATGCCAACGTCAAAGACTGGGGCTACGGTGACTACGAGGACCTCATGGCCGGGGTCGATAAAGTGGTCGATATGGGCGTCGGGCACCCGGACAGCCTCGTCGTCATGGGGTGGAGCTACGGCGGCTATATGACCTCGTTCCTCGTCACACGCACCGGGCGCTTCAAGGCGGCGAGCATGGGAGCGGGGCTCCCCAACCTCATCAGCATGGTTACCACCACCGACATCCCGGACTATCTCGCCGCGCATATGGGCGGCGAGTTCTGGAACGACTACGAGACGTATGAAAAGCACTCGGCCATCTACCACATCAAGAACGTGACGACGCCGACGCAGGTGATCCACGGGGCCAGGGATCTGCGCGTTCCGTTCACGCAGGGGCAGGAGTTCTATGTGGCGTTGCAGCGACTCGGCGTGGAGACCGAGATGATCGTCTATCCCCGGACCCCGCACGGACCCCGCGAGCCCAAACTCCTCATGGACGTTACGCCCCGCATCCTTACGTGGTTCGAGAAATACCTCCAGCGGCAAAAGGCCGGGGAAGTGAAGGCCGGAACGCATTGAACCGTCGGCAAGGGGTAACGGACGTGCAGGAGGCGTCCCCGTCGTGATCGCCTATACCCACTGTTCACTGCGTAAGACGTGCTCCAGGTCGGCCAGCGGAGGGTACACTCGGCGGAGCGCCGCGATGTCGACAGCGTATCCTACCGTGTTGAACCACTCGTACATGACGGTCATTTCCTCGCCGGCGGCCTGGCGGAACTGGTCCCACGGCACCTGGAAGTAGTGCACCGGGCGGCCCAGGATGCGGCTGAACAAGTCGGCTACCTCGGGCATGGTTCGTTCGTCTCCCGCAAGCTCGACCTCGCGCCCCAGCCACTCGTCCGGGTCGGCGAAGGCCATGGCCGCGAAGGCCCCGATGTCGTCGACGGAGATTTGTTGCAGCGGGATGTCGGGATCGAGCGGCTGTGCCAGCGTGCCGCCGAGGATCGCCTCGCGCGAGAACAGGCCCCAATTCTGCATGAAAAAGACGGGCCGCAGGATGGTGTGGGGAAGGCCGACGGCCCGGATGTGCTCTTCGATAGCCCATTTACTGTCGAAATGGGGGATGGCGGTTTGCCGGTCGGCACTCCCCACCGAGCTGTAGACGAGGTGCTGTACGCCGGCGGCCTGCGCTGCGTCGGCGAGCCGTTTGCCTTGCTGCACTTCGGCTTCGAGGCCGCCCTCCCAGAAGGTTTGCACCGAAAAGATCCCGTACACCCCATCGACGGCCCGGTCGATGGAAGCGCGGTCGTTCAGGTCGCCTTGCATGATTTCGGCTCCCTTCCGGGCCAGCGCGGTCGCGGCGGGTTTCTCCGTGTTTCGAGTGAGGGCGCGGATGCAGAAGCCTCGCTGAAGGAGATGACGCGCTACGGCTCCTCCTTGATTGCCGGTTGCCCCGGTGACTAGAATCAGGCGTTCTGCGTTGCTCATAAACGTTTTCTCCTACCGGTTGTCGGGCGGACCGGGTACCTGGCTTCCCGGATCTTCTCCTCGTTGGTCGTCGTGCCGTCCATCGCCTCGTGCGGCAGCGAAGGCAGCCGCCAGCGCCAGGCCGATCCCGGTCCCGAGTGCGACCCCCATGCCGATGTTGCCGAAGGCCACTCCGAGGGTGGTGCCGACGCCTGCGCCCAGCGCCATGCCGATGCCCAGGGTAGACGATTGAAACGGCTGTTGTGCGGGTTGTTCGTCCTGCATGGGTCTATTCCTCGCCGAAGTGTTCCGGATAGAGGACCACCTTCACGTAGCGATCCGCATCGAAATAGCGGCGGGCGGCCTGGCGAATGTCGTCGCCGGTGAGGCTGTCGATCAGTTCGTCGTAGCGCAGCACGTCCAGCAGGTCCTCGTTCGGGTGGGAATAGTAGAAGTCGAGGGTGCCGACCCAGAAGCCGTTTTGCTCCAGGCTCGTCTCGCGCTGGCGGCGTTGTTGTTCCTGCACCTTCGCCACATAGTCGTCCAGGACCTCGTCTCCTTTGACCTCCTCGATTTCGGCAAACACCGCTTCGATCAGTTCTTCGGCGCGTTCCGGGTCGCAGCCGAAGAAGATGGTGAACTGGTAGGTCGAGTCCGGGATGCTTGAGGCGCTCGATTGGACGGCGGCGCTGTAGATACCGGCCCGTTCTTCGCGCAACTCTTCGCGCAGCTTGATGTCGAGCACGCCTTCGAGCGACCGCAGCCGGTGCCGGTGCTCGCGGTCGTAGACGAACGGCCCGTGGAAAATCAGCACGACCTGGCTTTGCGGTTCTTGCCCCTTCTTGACCGTTTTCGCCACTACGTCCGTGGGCAGGTCCGGCGATACGTCGCGCCAGGTCTCTTCGCGGGGCGTGGCAGGCAGCGTGCCGAGATACGTCCGGGCCAGTTCCTTCAGCGCATCGATCTCAAAATTTCCCACGAAAATGAAGGTGAAGTCGTCCATGTCGGCGAAGCGATCCCGGTAGACTGAGTAGGCCCGCTGCAGGTCGATGTGGTCGATCTGTTCGACGGTGGGAATCTGGTAGCGCGGGTGGTTGCCGTAGAGGGCGGTGATGAGCGTATCCTGAAGGGCGCTGCCGGGCGTCGCGGAGCGATTGGCCAGGAACGCGCGTTGCTGGTTCTGAAAAGCTACCAGCGCCGACGTGTCGGCACGCGGAGCGGTGACGTAGAGATGGATAAGCTGGAACAGGGTTTCGAGGTCTTCGGGCGAGGCGCTGCCGCGCAAGCCTTCTTCCAGTTCGCCGATGTAGGGCGAGACGGACACCACTTTGCCCGAGAGCTTCTTCTGCAAGGCCGTCCGGTCGAAGGCTCCCACACCACTCCGCGCCATGAGCGCCGAGGCGAGGCTGGCATCGAGAAACTCGGCATCGGGCACGAGCGAGTGGCCGCCGGGGCTGAAGGCCGTGAAGCGCACCTCGTCGTCCTTGAAATCGGTCGGTTTCATCACCACGCGGATGCCGTTTTCCAGGGTGATTTCGGTGATGCCCAGTTCGGTGATCTCGCGCTCGGCCGTGACGGCTGCCGGGTCCGGCACCACGGCGATGAGGGGCGCGTCGGTCACGTCATCTACGTAGGGAGCGAAAGACTGGTGTTGCATCCCGTCGAGGACGGCAGCCAGTTCGGCTTCGGTCGGCGGCGTCAGGCTCTCTTTCTCCGGCATCGTTACAAGGACGACGCGGTTGCGCTCGGCGAGCAGTTCGGCCACGCGCCGGTTGACCTCCTCGACGGTGATCTCGGGCAGTAGTTGCTGGATCAATGCATATTCGTAGGCAATGCCGGGTGCCGGTTCGTCTTCCAAAAAATGGTTTACATATTCGCCGGCATAGGCCGCCGAGTTCGTGTTCTCGCGTTCGTTATAGGCGCGCTCGTAGGCGCGTAGCGTCTCCTGCTTCTGGCGGGCCAGTTCTGTTTCGGTGAAGCCGTGCAGGCGTACCCGGGCGGCTTCCGTCAACACCGCCTCCAGCCCGACGAGGATGCTGTCGTCGTGGACCCGCGCCCCGATGCTGTAGAAGGTGGAAGGGCGGACGAACCCGCCTCGCGAGACTCCGGCCCCCAGAAACGCCGCGTCGCCGCGCCGGGAAATCTCGGCGAAGCGCTTGTTGAGCATGCTGTTGAACATGCTGCCGGCGATCCGGTCCCGGTAGTCGTCGATGGTGCGGAAGGGCCGGGTCTCTTGCTTGAAATTGACCTGCACCTGCGTGATCGGATACTCAGGATCGGTTGCCACCTTGTACAGCG
Source organism: Rhodothermales bacterium (assembly GCA_046756545.1). Classification (GTDB taxonomy): domain Bacteria; phylum Bacteroidota; class Rhodothermia; order Rhodothermales; family JBHHWM01; genus JBHHWM01. Next base: position 5,251 of record JBHHWM010000051.1, read on the forward strand.
TTTCTTCGTGTCCCGGCACGTCGAACGTAGGACGCGGGCGCGGTTGGCCCGGCGAGGGAAGGGTGGCAAAATGCTCACGAATCAACGCCTCCATGCGGTCCACCTCGAAGTCGCCTACGGCGACGACGGCCATCAGGTCGGGGCGATACCAGTCGCGGTAGAAGCGGCGCAGCGTCTCGTAGTCAGCATGTCGAAGGGTTGTGGTGTCGCCGATGGGGAGGCGGTCTTTATAGTGCGACCCGGCCAGCAGCACGGGCAGGATCTGGTCGCTGATGCGCCCGCCCGCACCGCGCCCGCTGCGCCACTCTTCGACCACTACGCCGCGTTCCTTGTCGATCTCATCGTCCGAGAGCGTGGCATAGCCCGCCCAGTCTTCCAGCACGTCGAAGGCTCGCTCGACGATGGCGGCGCTGTCGGTCGGGATTTCCAGCATGTAGACGGTTTCGTCGAAGGAGGTATAAGCGTTGATGTCGGGGCCGAAGCGCATGCCCGTGCGTTCGAGGAAATCAATCAGATCCTGTTCCTGGAAGCGGCGCGTGCCGTTGAAGAGCATGTGCTCGACGAAGTGTGCCAGCCCTTGCTGGTCGTCGTCTTCCAGCACCGACCCGGCATCGAGGGCCAGGCGCAGTTCGGCGCGGTTCTTCGGCTCGTCGTTGGCGCGGATGTAGTAGACCACGCCGTTGTCCAGCGTGTCGATACGCACATTGGGGTCGAGGGGCAGGTGGGTGTCGTCGGACGGCGAGGCGGCGGGGGCAGGCGTCGGTGCCTCGTCCGAGGACAAGGCCGATTCGGTAGCGTGTTCGGTGCCGGCGCATGCCCCCAGGGTGACAAGGATACACACTAAAACGGGCAGGAAAAGACGATTCATCGGGCGGTGCTGAAGCTGGATGAGGATAGGGCGAGTGAGCCTGACACAAGCCGGGCCGATGCAAGTTCCGGAAAAAGAAAAGCGATAATTCGGCGCTGAAAGAACGGTCTCAGCGGTCGCGTTTGCTGCCGGCGGGCGAGAAGTCGATCACCAGCGTCACGAGGGCAATGAGGAGGTGCCAGGTTTCCCACGCGCCGCCGTACCAGTTTTCGACCGCACTATACCAGAGGAGCGTCGTCGGCGCAAAAAGAAAGCCCAGCACCGGCCAGAGCACACTGGAAAATACGCCGTAGAACCAGTCGGATAAGAGCCACAGGCTCACGATGACAAGCCGGGGGGTGATGAGCGCGATGAGTGCGGCGAGGCAGGGCATCGGATTGATATACAGGTTAGGTAGGGCAAAAAAAGAAGTACTCTGTCCTCTGACGTGTGTTTAGATGGAGGAGTTACGGGTTTATGAGATCCGGTCCAGAGAAAAGTATAGTTTTGAGATTGAAGTCTTTAATAGATACTCATACAGGTAGTTTTTGCTTATGTCATAAAATATTGTGTATAAATGATTTATGTATAAAATACTTGAGATTTCATTTTTGTGAAAGTGTAACTATGCGGTGGTATTCCCTGCTGTGGCACATCCCTTGCGCCATGAACCATGAGCAGAATGCAGGTGCGCTTGAGTTCGCCCGTTAGTGATGTCAAAAGTGAGTACGTGAGGGGTATACCAGGCCGTATCATCGTCATAAATCACGTCGTGCCGCATGGATGTTTTTTGGAATGTAATGGCCGGAAAGGACCCCGACATAAAGCCCCCGATGCCGAACAACGTGCTTCCCGAGGATACGCCCGCGTTGGAAGAGGAGCAGGGAGGTGTGCATACGCTAGAGCCCGAGGCGCTGACCGAACTGGGCCTGGTTCAGGGTGAAATGTCCACCCTGCGTCTGGAGGCGCTAACAGATCAGACGTTTTCTCCTATTGAGTTGCGGGATCGCGTGGTGATCATGTTACTCTTCGATCAGGTAGTGCGCGAGGACCAGGTAGAGTTGGCCTGGCACCTGTGGCAGCAGATGGGCCTGGACGGCGTCAAGGAGCCGCTCTGGCGCGTCCTTACGCTGTTTCCTGAACTCGACCGTGAACTGGTCTACGCCGAAGCCGCCCGGGTCTACGGGTTCGAAGAAGCACGGATTTCGCGTCCGCAGGCCCTGGCTCTCATTCACAAGCTAGAGCAGCATCTCGATCAGGAACGCTGGAACCAGCTCGTCGATCTGCGGGTGGTGCCCATCGCGGAAACCGAACAGCCCCATCGCCATCGCTCGCGCATGATTTTTGCCACCCAGGACCCCACGCGTCCCGAAGTGCATCGGCTCATGTCGCAACTCAACCTCGCCGGCTTCGAGCTACGATACGCCCGTGAAAGCGAAGTCGTGAACTTGTTGATTGAGGCCTTTCCGCATCGCTATAACCATCTCAAGGGGCTGAGCGGGGTCACCAAGGATTTCCTGGCCGGTCTCGGCTATTCCGAGTCCGATACGATCCTCGAAGAATCCCCGGCCACTATCGAAGGCGATCTGCTTCGACCGGATCCGGCGACGTCTCCTCTCTATATGTTTGAGGAAGTGCTTGTCGAAGCGGTGAAGCAGCACGCAACAGATGTGTGCCTGCTGCCGACCCCGAACGGGCAGGCCACCGAAGTGTACTTCCAGATCGAGGACGAGTTGACGCGTCGGCGTGTCGTCGAGCACTTCCCCGCGAAAACGATCATCACCGCCATCAAAAGCGCGGTCATCCGCTCGGAAGACCGTGCCGAAGGAAAAGTTGAGAAACGGATCGTCCAGCGGTGGATCGAAGGCGCGCGGGTTCGTTTCCGCGTCTCGGCGGTGCCTCCCAGCGAAGAGGTTCACTCGGAGTGTATCGTCGTCCGGGTCTTTGCCTGATGATGAGAGGAGATGCTTTGGGAGCCGGGAATCCTTTCCCGAAGCGATGAAATGATCCATTGGAACGAGCGTATTCAGGTGGGGAGAGGCGGATAGATTGAGTTGAGCCAGATACTTGCAGCATAGCGTGTAAAAGAATACGCTGTCTAAAGAGGTAAGAAAATGGCAGGCGAGGCTTGCCTGTACGGTGTGAGATTGGTACAATGAATTTCTCAGCAGGTGTCTTTCAGAGTGACAATGCAATGAGTATGTGCTGATTTGTTCTCGCAAGAATACTATTTGATTCTGCTTCTTATCTGCAACACAAGCTGAGTGAACAGGCTGGATTCCCTGCTACTTCGGAGAGGCAACGGCCATGTGGAGCCAAGCTGGATTCCATAGAGAATCCTGATCCCGGAGCGCACCGATACGAGATGAATAGAAATAGATAACCTGCGGTTTTAAAGCAGTTACATAGACTTATTCATCAAACCAAGGAGGGATGTCATGTGTACGCTAAAAACAAGGATGGTATTTTTCGGTCTTGTCGGCACATTGGTTTTAGGTGGTTGTGGAGGTCCAGGCCCGGGAGGAGTTGATTTGGTGCCTGTCCAGGCACCTAACAACCCGACGTTGTGCGAAAGGGATCAGGCAGGCAATTTGCTGCTCTATGTCAAGAATCAGGGAACGGCGGAGGCGTCAAGCTCAGCCGTGGAAGTGCAGTTTATGAATGTGTCACCGGGATATAGTCCAAAGGTCAGAGCGCAGGGGGTTACCGGTCCTCTTCAAGCCGGTGCAACATCGACCTCTGTGATCTCCGCTGCGATTCCGGAAGGCTGCTTCAATCCTGATTGCGATTTCGAAATCACGGTAGATATCGTCAACGAGGTGCAAGAGACCAACGAACAGAACAACAGCATCCAGGGTGCGTGTGTCGGGTAAGCGCAGAAGGCCGGGCGGCGATCTCGATCTCCTCTGTCGTCTGTCGTGGATGCTGAACCTCTTGCGTTCGCTAACGGCTGACTTAACCAACCCGTCGTTCAGGTGGTAAGCTCAAGGTTCGGGGCGGTCTACGACGAGGGCCGCGTAGTCATTCTCGGGGCTTACGGCAATGCGTGTGATGGTTGTCACCCCCAGGTCCGACAGGTCGAACAGCACATCCCAGGTGCCTCGTTCCGGAGTCCATTCATAGAGCACTGCGCCGTCGGCCATCAGCAGTGCCCCGTTGGGCCGCCAGGCATAGTCTTCTCGTCCCGGAAGCGTCTCGACGACAGGGGCGATGGTACGCGATGCCGGATCCAGCGTTTTGATCGTCCAGGTATCTTCGGTTTCCTTATGGACAAAGCTGATGGCGGCTGTTCCCGGCACCCTGTGCAGCGACCGGCCGATGCCATGGGCCAGCGTGTCGGCTTGCCCGGTGCGTGTGTCGGCGAGTTGAAGCGTAGGAGGGCTGCCCAGCACGAAGAGGGCCACCGTGTGGGCGTCGGCCCAGGCGTGGTAGCCCACCGGCTTCACCTTTTCGAGCACGAGTGAGGGGTCGTCCCCGTCTAGGCCGAACCGCCATAACCGCTGCGTGCCGTCGGCCTCCACGCGGATCACCGAGAAGCCGTCCACCGTGGGCAGCATGGTCGGCGAGTATTCGCTTTCGGCTGTCTGGGTCACGCGTTCCACCGCGCGCGTAGCCAGGTCGATGCCGTAGATGTCGGTCTGCTCGTCTCGGAACGAGGTAAAGAGTATAGACCGGCCATCCGGCGTAAAGAACGGCTGGTTATCGTAGCCGTCCCGATCCGTCAGGTTGACGGGACGGTTTTCCGGTGAGAGAGGCTCGCCATTATGCAACGGTACCAGCAGGATGTCGGTACCTGGCGGGGCCTGAGCCTGTACAGAGCGGGGCAGGCCGGCCAACAGCAGGCAGCCGGCAAATACGAAGGAGACGATTGTTTTCATCGGGCGTTCCACGTAACATGCATCGGGCAAGAAACCAGCAACGCGCCCTTCCCCATACCGTAACGCCGACATGTCTCACTGCATGGCCACGGCCTCGACCCGATCCATCCGAAGGATGATGCGGTCGTAGGTTTGATTGTAGGCTACTACCGTGTCCTCGTTGATTTTCAAAACGACACCGGCAATCGTTTGGCCGTGCAGGTAGAAGGTGATACCGCGCTTCTCTTTTTGACTACGTTCTAACAATTCCTGGAAAGCTTGCATGGCGAGTCATGGATCGGGGTGGAAGGATAGGGTCCGTACAGGTTCCTGCGTCAAAAGCGCGTTGCATGGGCAAAAGGTACGCGTGGAAGGCCCCCCTTTGCAACGCTTGCCGTGTGGATGCACCATCGGTGCATAGGGGAACCGAATCTCTGAAGATTCCGCTCCGTATCCTGCCCTTGTTCCTCCCGATGCATGAACAGGTAATCCATCGATGAAAACATTCCACGACGAGGCTATTGCCTGGGAACCGGCGGATCCATCGCATTTTACAGGGCAGGCGTGGGTCAAGCGGGTGGCTGCTGTGGACGATGATGGCGGGGTTAAAATTTATCGGGTCAAGTTCGAGCCGGGGGCTCGCACGCACTGGCACACGCATAGCGGGATGCAGGTGTTATGGGTGATCGTAGGCCGGTGCCGTGTTCGGAAGTGGGGCGAGGCGGTGCAGGAGGTGAGTCCCGGCGATGCGGTGTATATTGCTCCAGGCGAGAAACATTGGCACGGAGCGGCTCCCGATTCGATCATGGCGCACGTGGCGATCAACGTCAACGCCCGTACCACGTGGATGGAAGCTGTATCTGACGAACACACGCCCGGCTTGTAGATCAGGGTTGTGATTGTGCCGTTGCTGTAATCCAGGATCATCAGGCTGCGAAGGATACCTTAGCACGATTTCTGTGTGGGGGAATTACCTACGCGTTCTGCGGCCTTTCCCCCACGGGGGATACAGGGATGTCCTCACAGCCATCGAACGCCTTCACAATGTCCTTACTCCATATGGGTTTTTCTTATGCTAATAGTTTTGTGCTTTGATCCACAATAATGTGCCTGATAATGCAAATACAAAGGACTCTTCTATCGTCTTCTATGGAAATGGGGTGGCTCCGCACTTAATCATGATTGGACCAAAACGGTGTTTTCAGAAGCCGACACCCCGCGGAATTCGACATGTTTCGAGGGCTGAATCGGCTGGTTCAAGGCTACACGGTTAAAGGCAGAGCTCCCGGAAATGGGAACAATGAAACAAAATGAAACTCCACGTGCGATCGATCTCGTACACCGTGCCGTAGGGTACAGCTTGCTGCTGGCGGTGATCTGGCTCCCAGATGCAGTGCACGCCCAGATCCCTGCCTACGGATTTGTATGGGCCAACGAGTCCGGTTCAGCCAGCTACACGCCTGATGCGTTCTATTCGTACAACGCCGGCGGCGGTGATGTCTCGATTGTCCGCAACAGCGTCGGCGACTACTGGGTCACCTTCGATGGTCTCTCCGGCGTCGGTGCCAACGGAGGCCACGTGCAGGTGACGGCCTACGGCGGGGGTAACGACCACTGCAAGGTGATTGGGTGGAGCGATCAGGGGGTCGGCGTGACCTGTTTCGACACAGCGGGCAACCCGGTCGACACGCGCTACACCATGTTGTACTGGAAGCCGGAGGCCGATACGGACGGGGTGGCCTATGCCTGGGCCAATGAGCCCGGTTCAGCCAGCTACACGCCTGATGCGTTCTATTCGTACAATGCCGGCGGCGGTGATGTCTCGATTGTCCGCAACAGCGTCGGCGACTACATGGTCACCTTCGATGGTCTCTCCGGCGTCGGTGTCAACGGAGGCCACGTGCAGGTGACGGCCTACGGCGGGGGTAACGCCCGCTGCAAGGTGACGAGTTGGGGCGATCAGGAGGTCGACGTGGCCTGTTTCGACCCAGCGGGCAACTCGGTCGACACGCGCTACACCGTGTTGTACTGGAAGCCGGAGGCCGATACGGACGGGGTGGCCTATGCCTGGGCCAATGAGCCCGGTTCAGCCAGCTACACGCCTGATGCGTTCTATTCGTACAATGCCGGCGGCGGTGATGTCTCGATTGTCCGCAACAGCGTCGGCGACTACATGGTCACCTTCGATGGTCTCTCCGGCGTCGGTGTCAACGGAGGCCACGTGCAGGTGACGGCCTACGGCGGGAGCAACGCCCGCTGCAAGGTGATTGGGTGGGGCGATCAGGTGGTCGGCGTAGCCTGTTTCGACACAGCGGGCAACCCGATCGACACGCACTACACCGTGCTCTTTCTTAAGCCTACCATCATCGGTACTGCTATTGAAGAGGAGGATGTTCCGGAGGCCACATCGTTGATCCGGCACTTTCCCAATCCGGTCAGCGCCCGCGCCACCATCATCTATCACGTGGATGAGACGGCCCCCGTGCGCATCGCCATTTACGACGTGCTGGGACGACGGATACGGCTTCTCTTAGACGAGATGATCCCCCCCGGCACCCATCAGGTGATGCTGGACACGGCGGGATTACCCTCCGGCCTGTATCTGTACGGTATGAGCACAGCCAAGGGCATGGTCATGAGAACGATGGTGGTGACACACTATTACTAGTAGCGTGATTACCTCATTTTCCCTGCTCTTTTTGATCACGGTATTCGCTTCGCCGGGCATAACCGTTGACGCTACGGTGTCCTATTCCTTGAAGGCCCGATGTCTTGCGGCGTCATCGAGTGCGTATCGCGAGGAGGCGGTGCGTATTCCGGGCGAGGGGGGCGTTTTGCAAGGCCGCCTTTTTCTGCCCGTTTCACCGGGACCCCATCCAGCTGTCGTTTTGTTGCCGGGAGGCGGGCGCGAGCGCCTTCGTGGGGCACCGCTGTTTTATGCGAAACGGCTTGCCCAGTGCGGTGCGGCGGCGCTGGTCTACGACAAGCGGGGGACCGGCGATTCGGGAGGCGACTGGGAAACCGCTCATTTTGACGATTTTGTTGCGGATGCGGCGGCGGCAGTGACGGTTCTCGGTCGGCGTTCGGATGTGGATGCACATCGGATCGGATTACTCGGATTCAGCCAGGGAGGGCGGTTGGCACCCGTCGTAGCTGCACGGCATTCGGGGATTCTGTTTGTCGCCGGTGTGTCTGCCCCGTTCACGTCGATTGCCGAGACGCGGTTGTATGCCCTGGAGCAAGCCCTGCAACGCCGGGGCGTGCAGGGCGCGGCGTTGGACTCGACGATGCATCTGTGGAGGGCACATTTTGAGGCCGTCGCCGACGATGCCAGCGAAGCTCTCGTCGAGTTGGATGACGCAATTCGTGAGGCGGCTGCGCGTGTCAGTCCGGGGTCCTTGCCGCCTACGTCCGAGCACCTGCTGGCGACGCCGCTTTACAATTCGATGGGGCACGACTACACCCGGGAACTGCAATACCTGCGCATTCCCCTGCTCGTGGTTTATGGTGATCGGGATGCGGTGGTGCCGGTTCAGCGGAGCGTGGAGGCGCTGAGCAAGGTGCTGGCCGACGGAGGACATCCCGGAGCGGACATCGTCGTGGTGCCTTTTGCCAACCACTCGTTTAATGACCACACCTTCGGGATGCGTATTGAGATAGAGGAGGTAATTTTAGACTGGATCCTGGCGCGTTTTGCAGGGGAATCAGGAACCCCCCGAACCTATATCACGCCGGATGGAAATCGCTATCGGTAGCGTCCCCGTGATCTTCCGCATGGCGAGGATGAGGCATAGAAGAACGCACGAGGTGCCCTCCGGTCGCAACGGGAAAGCGAAGAGAGGACGCGACGATGCATCGACGAACAAACATGCGGGAACCCCCTCCTCGAATCATCGTCTCCTCGCAACAGGGGCACAACGCGGGTTAGAAAAATGTTCGGGATACCTGGAAAGAGAGAATCCTACGGGATGCTGATGAGGAGCCTGCATGGGCTTGGGCTGCTGCTGCCTCTCGTGCTTTTGAGTGGCGTCGTGCTGGTAGATGGAGCCATGTTCCCCGATGTCCCGGAGTCGCTACAGGCAGCACCATCAGACCGGGGCACGAAGACCTCCCAGGCTCTTCCCGATACGCTCGATCTTTCCAAGATATACGGCAGGATCCAGTTCGTCGAGCACTTCCCCGATTACAAAGTGCAGGTCGTTGAGCACTTTCCCGATTTAAGGGTGCAACGGGTGGACAACTTCCCGGATGCGCCGGGTAAGTGGCAGATTGTAGATCACTTCCCCGATTACAAAATCCAGTTGGTAGAGCATTTTCCGGATTTTACGATCAAATATGTCGATCATTTTCCCGGCGTCGAGTAATCGGGGAAAAACGCGAAAAAACGGGCGATTCATACGAGGAACCGGGGAAGCGAGGGATTCAGGTGCATAAAGAGGTCATACACCGAAACTCCGGTCTCTACCGATATCCCGTTGGGATCAATCTCGGGGGCGTCCGGGCCCATCAACGTGGCGATGTCTCCCACCCGTACGGATTCCTCGGAGCCCACCTCGACGATGGTGTGGCTGGCCGATACCGCGCCGATCACAGGATAGGTGCGGCTACCGATGAGCACGCGCGCGCCCTCTACAGCACGGCGTGGATATCCGTCCGTATGTCCTGCCGGAAGGGTGGCCACCCACGTAGGCTCATGGGCCACATAGTGCCGTCCGTAGCTGACGCTGTCGCCCGGGCGAAGGCGTTCGACCCGAACAACTCGTGCCTTGAGCCGAACCGTGCACCGCAGGTTGGCTTTGGTCCGTTGGGCACGGGGGTCGTTGGGATATCCGCCATAGAGGGCCATGCCGGGGCGAACCATGTGCAAGTGCGCCTCGGGAAGCTCGAACACGGCACTGGAGGATGCGGTGTGCAGGGTCCCCAGTCCCACGCCTGCTTCAGAAGCCCGGTCTGCTACCGAAAGAAACCGCTTCAGTTGCTCGCGGTCGAAGTCCGGGTCTTCGGTGAAGCCCATGAAGACGCCCTGGATCGAGACCTTTCCGCTCCGGGCGAGCGAATCGATCCACGGAAGCGCCCGATGATAGGGCACCCCCATTCGGCTCATCCCGGTGTCCAGGTATACCTGTGCAGGGACGGGAGCCCCGAGGACCCGTTCCATGGGTTCAACGAGACCCAGCGCGTCGTCGGAGTACAGGCACGGCTGAATGTGGTGGCGGGCCAGGTCGGCGGCCGCCGATCTCGGGAACCGGGCCATAAGGTGTACCGGCTTCGTGATGCCGGCCTCGCGCAGCGCGAAGGCCGACGCCGTCTTCACAACGGCAAAGCCCGCGACCTCAGGGAGCGACTCCAACAACCGGGCCGCGATGACCAGCCCGAGTCCATAGGCGTTGTTCTTAATCACAGCCAGAATAGGACGACCGTTAGTGAGCCGGCGAACCTCGGCGACATTGGCTTCGAGCGCACGCCGATCCACTTCTATCCAGGGGTCGAACCGGTCTTCGGGAGGCCGAGCCTCCGGCAGGAGAGACGCTCGAAGCGTAGCAGGTTTGAGGCTGGTAGCTGCTGCCGCCGTCATCGTGGTCTTAAGAAAGGTGCGTCTGGGAATGGTCATTGTGCTCGCCGGCCTGTTGGTTTACTAAACGATTTCTGAAATAATACCATTTTCAGCCCGAAAAACAACCTCCCGGTCCATGATCTCGCCGGAGAGGCCCAACGCCTAAGGAAAGGCTGGACATCTCTTGCAGGTGGAGGAGAGAGAGGCTATGATGGAGAGAGATGCGCAGCGCCGGCACACGGTCGCTGATTCGGAGAACCTACCCGTTCAAAACACACGGAGTCATGGGGTTCACAAAGAAAACCCTCCTGGGGCATGTCCTGTTGCTGGGGGGCGGCCTCGCCGTGCTCTCGGTCCTCGGTGCCCTCCTGACGATGCACAGCAACTACGTGTTGCACGCCGACAATCCCGTGAAATTGATAGGATTCAGCCCCGTCGTGACTGTTCTGGTGTTGGGTCTGGCCGTCGTCCTGCTCTGGCGAGGCGTTGTGATCACCCCCCGCGCGGTATGGTCGCTCGGCCTTTCGTTCATCATTCTGGGGGTGGGTCTGTTGCTCATTACGAATATCTTCCCCGTCGGTCTGCGAATCGACCTGCTCGCTTTCTTTTCCATGCAGAAATGGCCGAATGCCATTGCCGTGACGGCATTGGTCGTCGGGATCGGTCTGGCCCTGGTGGGTCATCAGAAGCGCCGACGCGAGACACACGAGTAGCGGTTGTATCCCTGCCATGGACGAAGGCCTTGTTGGGGTTATTCGGCCTTCTTCACGGCGTACTCCAGCAAGACGGTCCCCGTCTTCTCGTACACTTTTCTCTCGATCAAGTGCAGCGTGGCCCGGTCACCCGGGGGAGGTAGCAGCGGCTTTCCGGCACCGAGCAGGACCGGGATGATCGCCACCTCGACGGTGTCCACCAACCGGGCATCGAGCAGGCTGCGGAAGAGCACGCCGCCCCCGAAGAGCCAGATGTCTTTGCCCGGCTCCGCTCGCAGGCGGGTGATGGTTTCTTCCAGTCCCTCGCCGATGACTTCGACGTTCGGGTGGTCCTCCTGCGGCAACGTGCGCGACACGACGACCGTTTTCATCCCCGGCATGGAGCTTCCTTCTCCGAGGGCCAGGGTGGCTTCGTAGCTATGGCGACCCATGAGAACCGTGTCGAAGCGGCTCATGAGTGCTACGAAGTCGATGTCGGGGTCCATAATGATCCAGTCGATCTCGTCGTTCGGGCCGGCGATGTAGCCGTCCAGGCTCATGGCGACGCTGTAGCGGATACGTCTCATGGCTACCTCAAAGGGATGGTGGTAAGACGAGATAACCATTTCTAACCCAAGTTGTGCCCCTTTTGAATGGAGACGACGAATCGGGGGGACGATGAATCGAAGAAGCGTTTCGGGGTTGTGCCAGGTATCACACGACCCGTACGCATGCGGAACAAGAGTTGGTTCACTTCAGATGCCTAACAACGAACGAAGTTAACCGGCACCGTCCGGCGTCCGGTTGAATGTCTTGAGAGATGTATCCGGTGCATCATGTGACCCCAAATCTGTGATTTGAAACAGCCTCTTCGTAACCACAACGCCCATGATGCCCACAACCGGAGAGGTGACAAGACCGGGAAAATAGCCAGCCACCCAAACCGCCACTAACGGATGAACGATACCGTTGAGACACATACCCAAACCAAAGAACCAGATCGGGAAATATGCGACCCGAGAACCGCGTAGGACGCCAAACGCCGAGAGCACCCAAACCCCGAGCCAGAACACGTTGAACCCAACGAAAAACTCCGCTGATAATGGAGCCAGGCCGAATAACGGAGGATAGAGTAAGTGAAGACCGGTTACGAACTCCTCGATGATGTGAGCGCATTGACAGGCAATGCCGATCAGAAATACCTCGACGAGCTTCGTACGAGCTCCTACCCCAACACGGCGAGGCGGCCGGACCAATGCTAAAACCAAAGCAACGACGAGTACAAGATACAGCCCCGCTGGAGCCAGCAACATGCTTTGGACGTTTTCACTCATATGCTGAGGCGATTCTGCACCTTACGGTTTTGGCGTCAGCCGCTCACCCTGCGCAAAAAAACGGCAGGCCACGCTCGTGTCCACGTCGCGCGCCGGATCGGCAGGCGAGAGGCTTTACCTCGATTCTGCCTATCCCCAGAGGCCCTCATCATGGCCGGATCGACCGTGGTGATCTCAACCTCCAGGATGTCATTCCACCAACGGCGCTGAGGCCGCAACGATGGAGTTCCTGGTTACTCCGGTGGGTCCACGGCGGGTCCACGCTTCTTTGACAACCAACTCCTATAGATGCCTAGAACCAATAGAAGGACAAAAAGCGCGATATTGATCTTTCCCGGGACTCCTCGGGTTAAGCCGGAAAACAAAAGGTCCACTCCATATCCAAACTCGCCGCTGGATAATGCACTCAGACCTCCCAGGATGCCGCTTTTTGGACCATGGCTTGTTATGATATACACCGCTGGACCCATCCAAATATCGAAGATCTCGGCTACTAAGAGCAGACCGGTCGTCAGTGCTATGAGGGCGAACACGATCCAAAAGGCAAAGCGCACCTTGCTCTTGATCCTCACCTTTGTGCCGTTTGTCTCCATCGTCTTCCTCTTTTGATTGGTCTTGGTATGACATGATTGGCACGATGGGAGATAGTACACCCTCCTGATTGTAAGGAATAACGGCCTGGAAATAAACAAAATCGCTTCGATATAGATTTCGCCAACACGATTCCCGGCTACACCGCGTCCTTGTCCTTCGCCGAGGGTTTCAGGCATCGATGATTCCCTGTTTAGATCATTAAACTCATGCGAACTTTTGCTTGCTCCCTGTGCAAGTTTGGGATGCACTTGGTAGATTACTACTGTATCTGATAGGAAGGGGGTAGACCCTCACGGTGAACACATGAGTAGACACATTGATCTTGGGGTGTTTCGGTCTTTTCTGCTGTTGATCCTTCTGGCCGGTTTGTTGGGGTGCGACAGCGGTGGCACCGGCGATTCCCACCTGGCGATACCCACAATGCGGTCTCCCGGAAATGGAGTGACCGATGTGCCGAATGCGCTGGAGCTTCAGTGGTATCCTTCAGCCGGTGCGCTAACCTATCACGTCCAGGTGTCCGGCGATGCGGGTTTTGCGACCGTCGAGGTGGAGGCACAGGAGATCGACGATACCTCCTTTATCATCAATGAATTACAGGTCGGCAAGACGTACTACTGGCACGTGCGCGCTGCTAATCTGGCGGACTTCAGCGACTGGTCGCCCGCGTGGAGCTTTACGCCCAACGCCATCGCGGTGGTGCCCCCCACCCCGGTTCTGACATTTCCTGCCGACGATCAAACGAGCCTCCCGACGACTGTCATGTTCGACTGGGAAGGCTCGCCCGGTGCCACTACGTATCATATCCAGGTCTCCCTTGATCCGGGGTTCTTTCGAAAGGAAGTTGACAAAGAAGGCGTGACCGGCACCGGTCTCTCGGTCAGCAAGTTGATCCACGGCTATACGTACTACTGGCATGTGCGTGCCGTCAATCCGGCGGGTGTCAGCGAGTGGTCTCCCATGCGGGTCTTTGTTATCGAAACGGGCTGATGGGTGAGGCCGGGCCGCGTGGGTACCAGGTCTCCGTTCGATTCCTATGGTGCGAGATGTTGTCATGAAGTATCTCTATCATTGCCTCCTTTATTCCGTGTTGCTGGTCGGCAGCGGGTTCTGGCTTGCCGGGTGCGAACTCATGAGTTCCGGAGACAGCGACGACGCCCATCTCGATGAAACGCTGATCGCCCTGGTGACCCGTGAGGGGCAACGCGGGTTGTCGAACTTCATTCTTCCGGAGAGCGATGATTTTGCCACCATTCCGCACGATCCGGCGAATCCGTTAACGGCGGATAAGGTGGCGTTGGGGAAACTATTGTTCCACGAGACTGCGCTGGCGACGGAACCGCGACACGAGGAGGGACGAGGCACATATTCGTGTGCGGCGTGCCACCATGCGGGGGCCGGGTTCCAGGCAGGTCGCCAACAGGGTATATCAGACGGAGGCTCAGGCTGGGGCGTCAATGGCGAAGGCCGTACCCGGCATCCTGCCTATGAAGTGTCTGAGATGGATGTGCAGGCTGCTCGGTCGCCGTCGATCCTCAACAGCGGCTACCAGCAGGTCATGTCCTGGGCCGGGGTGCTGGGCGCGAACGGGCCTAATGAAGGCACCGAGGCGCATTGGATACGCGGTACCTTGCTCGAAGTCAATCACCTCGGGTTCGACGGCCTCGAGTCGCAGGCCATCGTGGGCCTTCAGGCTCACCGCATGGGCGACATCAAGTCCTCCATTGTTGCGTCGCATCCCACCTATACCGAACTCTGGGAACGCGTTTTTCCCGGCGAAGAGGTTTCGGTGCTGCGCGCCGGCCTTGCCATTGCCGCGTTTGAGCGCACCGTGCTTGCGAATAAGGCACCGTTTCAACGGTGGTTGAAGGGTGATTTAGAAGCCATGAGCGCGGCGGAAAAACGCGGTGCGATCTTGTTTTTCGACAAAGCCAACTGTGAATCGTGTCACACAGGGCCGCCGCTCAATTCCGTAACGTTTTATGCCCTGGGCATGCCCGATATGGCGGGGCCGAATATCTTTGGCGAGGTGCCGGAGACCCTGGGGAGAGGGTGGTTCCTTCAGGATCCGAACGAATTCTACAAGTTCAAGATTCCGCAACTATACAACCTCAAGGATTCTCCTTTCTACGGCCACGGCGGGACGTTCAAAAGCATCCGTGAAGTGGTC
Organism: Rhodothermales bacterium; assembly: GCA_046756545.1. Taxonomy (GTDB): domain Bacteria; phylum Bacteroidota; class Rhodothermia; order Rhodothermales; family JBHHWM01; genus JBHHWM01. The sequence continues at coordinate 20,296 of JBHHWM010000051.1, forward strand.
GAATATTACAATGCAGGCATTCCGGCGCGAACGCTCCCTGAAGGTCGGCTCGAACCCCGGTTTAAGCCGCTCGGGCTCACCCGTGCCGAGATCGACGATCTTGTGGCGTTTCTGACCGAATCGCTTCGTGATCCGGACCTTATGCGATACGTGCCCGAGTCGCTTCCTTCAGGGAACTGCACGCCCGTCAACGACCCGGTAGCTCGAATCGACCTGGGCTGCTAGCCACAGCTTCGATAGGCACGCTGCAACAGCCAACGATGGGTGCAAAGCATGGATATGAAAAAGGGGCATCAGGGTGATCACACCCCGATGCCCCTTCAAGTGGAGATGCCGGGAGTTGAACCCGGGTCCGAATGGACGAACAAGTCAGGCGTCTACGTGCATAGTTGGTTTATTAGGTGCTCACTCATGCCGTATGCCAACCAACGAGGCCAGGCATGAGCAAAGGCTGATAGCGTTTTGCCGTGTCGATGCAGCCGGAATCGACCCGACTAGCCCATCTTAGTCGATGTCTCAGGCGCGCCGATGGGCGAGCACGTTCTGAGACAGAAGGCGGGTCTTACGCCGCCATCGCGTACGAGTAGTCGTTCGCAGTTATCGTGTTCTTGGCAGTTTTGGCGAGCATACCAAGAGGCTCGACACGCAGCCTGCTGCGCGATTCCACCCGTCGAATCCGTATCATCCCCAGTATGGTAAAGAACACCGCTTCTTTCAAAGCCCATTTGTCAAACGGAACGAAGCGAAAAACGTTTCAGCCGTCAGCGCGCGGCGGCCTCTTTGTCTCGGTCTATGCCTGTTCCAATAGCGATCAGACCCTGCTCCCGGAAGGCCGCGTTGAGGTCTCTTAGCAAGGAGCGGCGGAGGCTTTTGTTGAGGTAGGGAATTTTGCTCCGCCCGCCGGTGAAGTACTTGCGATAGGGGTGGAAGTAGAGGCGGACGTACTCGTCGCCTATGGGCACCACTTCCAGCGAGACGAATACGCGGTAGATGACCCAGCTACTCACCTTGCGTTCTTCCGTCGAAACGGCGTTAGGGGTGCTTGCCGATACCGTCTTCCAGCCCGTCTCCGACAAGGCTCTTTCAATGCGTTCTTCTACGGGCCTGGTCTCGGCTTGTACCTCATAGTCTCGATACAGAGGCGAAAGCGACGGCGAGCATGCGCTCAGGGTAACGACAAGCAGGCTTGCCAGGAGACACGACGAAGAGAAAGAGCAAGGTAGAGACATGGTGTTTTGGAAAAAAACGCCGGTGTTCTGAAGGAACGAGGAAAATAATACCTACTTCCGACAGGTAGAAAAGGCTCCCGACAAAAAGAATAGAGCAAAAGAGAAGAGCCAGACGGACATGCTCACCCAAACATGTCCGCCTGGCGAAGCGGAGGCCTTCCGCGGTGCTTTAGTCGCACCGTTCATTGCTCCGGATAAGGAGGCATCCCGAAGCTACGTCAAGATAAAGCAATAGCCATGCCAAAGAGAATTGAGGCAGATGGAAGCGGTAAAGACCGGCGGCAACCTGTCCGATGGAACCACGAACTGTATAGATTTGCATTCACCGGCACAGGATAATAAGACAGGTTCTATCAACCATTGTAAACACAAGGTGTTGTTCCGAAAGCATGGTTGAGTCAGGAGGCACTGGCGGAGGATGCCAGGACGCCGGTTCTAATGGTCTTGTGGAGGAAGGCGAGCATCATTTCATTAAATATGTCGGGGTGCTCCATCATAGGAGCGTGGCCGCATCGGTCGATGAGATGCAGTTCAGCATGGGGCATGCGCTGTTGGAATAGTTCGGCCACGTCCGGAGGCGTAATACGGTCATTCCGACCCCAGATGAGTTGAGTAGGGATTTCAATGTGGGCAAGCCGGTCGATCACGGTCTCTGATTTGACCGACCGGGCCAGTTTGAGGAGGCGAAGCGCGATGCTTCGATCATTCGCAAAGCGATAGCCCCGTTCTACAATCTCGTCGGTGACGTGAATGGGATCGTAAAACGTGATTTCAGCGCGTTCCCGAAGAAAGTCGCGATCCCGTCGGCGCAAGGTAGAGGTGCCCATCTCTAGTTCGTAAATGCCGGAGGAACCAGAAAGCACGAGGGCTGAGACGGACTCGGGATAGTGAAGTACGTAAAACAAAGCAATCTGTCCCCCCAACGAGTTGCCGGCCAAGACGACAGGATCTACCTCCAATGCGCTCAAGAAGCCGCGTACATACGCGACGAGTCCTTGCACGTTGGATTGTTTCATGGGCAGCTTGTGGACAGGTAGTACCGGGATGAGGACGCGGTAGTGGCGTTTCACCAGGGCGCGCAGTGTAGCCGTCCAGTTTGTTATGTCGCCGAGCATCCCATGGAGGAGTACGACCGGGGGTAGATCCGAGGCAAGGCCTTCGTCGATGTACTGATAGCCGAAGGCGTCGTGCAGGGAGTAGTTCAAGGTCTTCATACAGCTAGATGGGCAAAGCGACCGGTGCTGTGGGAGGGGCACCGGTGTATACCGAAGATAAGATACGGGGACGACGCCTAAGAAGCGAAAGCCGGCGGCTTCACGTCACCACGGGTTTGCGTCGGCTTTGCAGGAATCGAGCCAAAAGGATTGCCGAGTGGGCTGCAAATGTGCGCGATCTTCAAAGAGTTCCGAAACTCTAAGGGCAAAAAAGCGTTGCATTAGCCACTCGCATTTGGTACCTTAGGTGCCCCTGCTAAGGCTCCATTCAATGTACAGGAGGTTAACCTATGCCTTGCGGTCGTAAGCGTAAGCGCCACAAGATTGCCACCCACAAGCGTAAAAAGCGGCTTCGCAAGAACCGCCATAAGAAGAAGAATCGCTAGGGTTCCTGGATGTA
>JBHHWM010000052.1:0-22450 GCA_046756545.1 Rhodothermales bacterium
TACAGCGAGGCCTCCCGCGTGCGGAACCATACCCCCGAAGCGGTAAAAATCCCTCGCGGTGTATCTAGAAACGTTGTTTCCTGGCTATGAAAACCTGGTACTTTCATGCAACTGACGGATTGGCCGAGAAGGCCGCATCCCACCCTGTTGGTACTCCTTGCAGGGCTACTCCGATATGCGCCTGTTGTTACATCCTCAAAGTACAATATCTACAATTTCAAAATTTTTTGAAAACAATGCATAGATGCTTTTACCATCATTTTGATCCCCTATAGGCTCAGTAAGACGAGTGCCCCGGCGGCCAAACCCAATCCCAACCAGTTGACGCCTGTGAGTCGCTCCCCCCATACGTAGACGCCCAATAATGCCGCCCCGATGACCAACGCAATGTTATTGACCGGAAAGACAAAGGGACCGGAGAGCTTGCTGATCGCTCGGAGGAAGAACTCTACGGAACCATAGTTGAACAGTCCGAGCAGGGCACCCCACCCCAACGTTGCCCGGTCCGGCCAGATGCCGTGGCGCCTTCGAGTCCGTATTACAAAACCCAGCCCCATTAAAAAGGCCACCCCGAAAAGGAGGAGGATGAACAACGTCCGGCTGTTGTTTTCGGCAAACACGGCATCGAACGTTTTCATCGAGACGTCAACTAGGCCTCCGGCACAAAACAACAGCGCCAGTACCCCAAAGAGGCTTCCCCTGCCGGACGGTCCGGCCGTATCGGACGGCACGGTGTCGTCACGCCGGGCGATCAGGAAAAACGCGGCACCCGCCAACCCCAGCCCGACACCCTGCGCCGGCGTCGGCACTTCGCCCCAGAGGCCCCACGATGCCAGAAACGGAATGACGACCGAAACGCGCATGACTCCGATAGCCAGCGACATGCCCGCTATCTCCGTCGCCCAGGCAAACACGAAAAAGCCGGCAATAAACAGAGCCCCCGTGGCCAGCGCGAGCGCCAGTAGCCCCAGACTCGGGCTCAACGCTCCGACCACGCGCTGGGTGTTGATTCCGAGAAATGCTACGGCCACGAGCAACGCCGCCGCATAGTTGGCCGTCAACAGGGCCATCCGGTCGAGGTGCCACCGGGCCGCATGCTTAAAGATCATGCCGATGGACAGGTGACAACAAACCGCCAGGATCAATTCAATCATATAGAAAACGCTCCCCGGAGGAGCGCATAAAAGGAACGTTCAAATAAGGATCTATTCACCAGATCCCGCTCACTTCACGACGATAGACAGGCGTTTTGACGGTGCTACTCGATACGGTCGATATCCTCACTGGCCGACCAACCGCTCATAATACTGTAACGTGGACGGCTCGACGACCACATGGTGCAAGATGCAACACCCGGGCAAGTTCAGCTCGGGTCGAACCCGTCCGGTCGCGTCGTTTCGGATGGCATCGTAGGAGACCGTCGCGAAGAAGTCGGGAGCTGTCTTCGCCTGATCGTACTGGGACAGGGGCACCCGATACGTAACCACGACTGTTGGTGGATCTAACGTGACCAACCGCTCCGTCGCCCCGCCGGTTACCTGCACCTGGAGCCAGCGCCGGTCTTCGGTAAACTGTTGAGCGACGGCCGTCATGGTCGTCTCCTTCACATCCGTGGTTACCAGGCCGGCCAGTGTATCGGCAAGCGGGACGACGACCACCAGAGAATCTTGCAACCCCTGTTGTTCGAAGTCCTGGGTCGGCCAGTATTTCAGCACCCCGATGATCGATTGGGCTCCGGTAACCACGACGGAATCAGGGAAGAGGGTGGGCTCATCGAACAGGGCATGGGTGGCCGCAGTCTCTATCGATGCGCGGAGTGTGATGGGAATCTTGCGGGAAATGCTGGGTTCCGTTTGCAAGCTAAAACTACGTGGGATCACACTTTCGGAACTGACGCCCTGGGGCAGGTTCACCAGCGTGGCAAAGTCGACCTCAGGTTGCACGGCATCGATGACGACGACGGGCGGATCGAAGTGAAGCCCGAAGAGCTTCGTCCCTTCTCCACGCACCTGCACCTGCACCGTGGAAGGGGGCAGTCGAGTCAGGGCCTGGTCCTCCGGGAGGTTTACGATCTGCGTGGGCAACTCGATCAGATCGACATATGTCTCTCGAATGCTGAGGGTGAACCAGAGCACGATGGAGAGCAGCACACACATCGAAACGGCGAATCCCCGGTGGCGCGGGGTGTCGTCGCCGAGCAGGGCTTCGCCCCGGCTCCGCGAAAACCATTCACGCAGCCGTTCCCACAAGATGGCCCCTTCTGCTGGAGAATTGGACGACGCCACGGCGTGCTCTACCCGGTTCGTTCATCGTAATCGACTGACACTTTCACTCCGCACCGAGGCGTCAGGTTCGATGGGAACTCGGCGAAGATCGATCCGGCGCACGCTCAGCGGTATGTTTGCAGCAATTCAACGAGTTGCTTCTTGTTGGCCCGCGCGATTTCACGTCCCTGAATGGGAAAGCCGGCGACCGTGCGCGCCAGCGACCGTAGCTCTCGAACCGTCAGGGTGTTATAATCTTCCGGGATCGGATCAGACGTCGAAGACGCGCTTCCCGACGGGGACGAAGAGGGTGCATCGAGCCCCTGGAGGATGCGCACGTCGGGGTCGGGGCGCGGGATGACGTGTACCGACACCACCTCGCCGACCCGTTCCGCGGCGCGTTGCCCGGCTTCGACGGCGGCCTTCACTGCCGCTACCTCGCCCACCACCTGCACCGTCACCAGCGCGGCCATGGTAACTTCCGAGGCCACGAGACGCACATCGGCAGCCTTGACCATAGCGTCGGCGGCCTCGAGGGCACCCACCAGGCCACGCGTTTCCACCATACCGAAAGCTGTCTCGGTTGAAGCGGGCATAGAGCGTATACGATTCGCCACGGCGACCTATCGGACAGGCCCCATGTGCTGAAACAGAAGGAGTGTGTCGCGGAGGCGGGTAGGCCGGTCAGGCTCCCGCTCCACTCGGCAGAATCATCTCCACGTCGCTGTGCGGGCGCGGGATGACGTGTACCGAAACGAGCTCGCCCACGCGTTCTGCGGCGGCGGCACCGGCGTCGGTAGCGGCTTTGACCGCCCCCACGTCGCCACGCACCATCACCGTCACGTAGCCGCCTCCAATCTTTTCTTTACCGATAAGCCGTACGCGAGCAGCTTTGACCATAGCGTCGGCGGCTTCGATGGCTCCAACGAGGCCGCGTGTCTCCACCATGCCCAGAGCGATTCCGTAATCTTCTGCCATTGTAGCGTGTTTTTATTGTTACCTAATGTCCTGCAAACCTGTTCTTCCTGCACCCTTTCGATGCAGGCTCAAGAGGATCGGAAAAGACTCCGACCGATGCTGAACGAATATAGAAGTGCCCTCCACGATTGTCAACTTGAGCAGCCGGCCTGAAAGACGGGTCGGAGGTGAATCCGGGCTGTAATCCGCTTTTTTATCAGGCCGGATTGTATTTCCCGACATCCCGCATCCAATCTTCACTAAAGCCCCTGGAAGCTTTCGATCTTTTGGCGAAGGGGTTTACTATTTTTTCCCTCACACGATAGATAAACCGAAGGCGTCTGCGCCGTACACCGGCCTCGTATTTACGCCATCCTCTGAACGAATGCGATGGAAAGCATGTCTTTTTGCACGGCCATAAACTGCATGGACGGGAGAGTACAAGATCCCGTGAACGTTTTTTTAAGAAAACGTTTCGCTACAACCTACGTCGATGTGGTCTCCGAAGCCGGTCCCGTCCGCGCCCTTGCATCACAGCCTGATTCCCACACGGCCCACTCGATTTTCCGCCGCGTCGAGGTCTCCATCGAAGCGCACCGCTCGAAGGGCCTCGCCGTCGTTGCGCATCACGACTGCGCCGGCAACCCTGTCCCCAGAGAGGAGCAAATCGAGCAGTTGCGTTCGTGCCTTCAGCTATTATCCCGCCGGTATCCGAACAGCGAGGTCATCGGGATCTGGGTTGACGAGGAATGGTCCGTCTCTGAGATCACGCTCTGACGGTTGGAGCGAATCATCCCGGCCTGCGCCCGTTGGACGGCCTGATCCATCCTTTCAGGGCATCCCGCAGCATCCGAAGTTCCTCTCGTGAATAAAGACCGGTCAGGATGATCAAGAACGGGTAGGCCAGAATCAGCCCCAGACGTGTGCCGAGCCGCGCGGCAACAGACCAGGAGAGACTCGGCTGTGCCAACGCATACAGCCCACCGACCAACCCGACGACGATCAAAAAAACGCTCCAGGGGAAGCCGATCTGCACTTCGCTACGCGCCGCATGGGCCGCACCGAGCGCAAGAACCAGATACGCCAGGAACGTCGCCAGGGCCGCGCCGAGGGCACCGAGCCACGGAATCAGCAGCAGGTTCAGCACGCCGTTGAGTATCGCCGCCCCCAGCACAATCAGGCTGATCGCTTTCGTATGCCCGGCAGCATAGACGACGTTGATGATGACGTAGTAGATGCCATAATTCATAAACCCGAGCGCCAGAAACAGAATCAGCGTATCGGCCTGGAGATAGTAGGGATCGGCAGGTAAGAGCCGGGTAAGGTCGTAGGCCAGAAGTGCCAATCCCAGCGCCGCCCATCCGGTCCAGATCACGTAGTGGCGGAGCGTACGACGGTGCACCTGTCCATCCCCTCCGCCTTCGCCCAGCGTTTTCAGGCCAATCACCGCGAAGGCCAGGTTAAAGCTCTGCACAAAGAGCATGTTGAGCACACCGGCCAGCCGCGCGGCCCATTCATACAGGCCCAGGACGGTAGCATCGGCCAGCCACTTGAGCAGATAGCGGTCGCCCGCGTTGAGAAACCAGCCGGCCAGGCTGGCGATGACGAGCGGCGCCCCGTACCGGATGAGCACCCGCACCAGCCGCCTCTCGAAGCGCCACGGCACGCGGTGTAGCATGAGTCCTATCAGTACGGTAGCGCTCACGCCGGCGGCCAGCGCATAAGCTTCTATCAATCCGGTGAGCCCCTTCTCGCGTTCAACCAGGAAAAAGTACGCCGCCCCGAGGAGAACGAGCACCTCCGCGATCATAGCCACGATGTACCACCCGGCTCGCTCTTGCACACGGAGCAACATCAGGGGAATGCCCCCAACGACCTTAAACGCCATGTAGAGCGCCATGAGTTGGACGAGGACGGCGTGCGCCGCATCGTCGAGCATCAACGCGGCCAGCGGACGCGCGAGCCCGCCTAACCCTCCCAGGGCCAGGAGCGCGGCCCCCACCGTAGCCAGGAGCGCCGTGAACGGCAACGCCACATGGTCCCCTTCGTAGGTAGGATCGGTCATGAACTTGAGCAAGCCCGTGCCCAACCCCAGCCCGGCAAGGTATATGCTTAATTGCGCCGTTACGATCAGCAGCCCAAAATAGCCGAACTCTTCAACGGTCAGATACGCGGGGTTGAGATAGAAAAAGGCGAGGACCAACCCGCTCGCCTTCAGGGCCACGTTGCCCAGCGCATACACGCCGCTCTGGCGCAGAAGGCGTAATGAAATATTTCTCATTGATGCGAAGGTGGACGTTTTTTGGGATTACTACAGGCAAGTAAATGGAATTTCATAATAATCCCCTATCCCGGCAGCTAACCACCCGGCTTTCAAACTCAGCGGATAATTCCTGAATCCGAACTCGTGAAAGGAAAATACGCGCTACCTGCTCGCGCGACCAATGTATTCAGGCAATGAATGAACAGACCGACCTCCGCCCTAATTCATCCCTGACCTTGCTCGATGGCAAGCTGCTCATACATCTTTATCAACTCTCGAACCGTATTGTCCCAGTGGTAACGCTCCAGCACAACATCCCGTCCCCGGCGTCCCATGGCCTGGGCAGCCTCCTGATCAACCCCGATCTTAAGAATGATCCGAGCTAATGCCTCTGCATCCCCTGCGGGATACACAAGCCCTGTTTGAGTTTGCTCAACGATACGCTGGAGGGCACGGCAGTTAGAGACAACCACAGGTCGTTCGAGATACATGTAATGGAACAGCTTGTGAGGCATACCTGCATCGTTTTGTGGTGTCTTGAGATGTGGAACCAGACACACGTCACTGGCAAGGATATAACTCTTTAGACGGGCTTGAGGCTGCCACCCTTCGAACCGGACGCGATCCGTGATGCCAAGCGCACCCGCCAATGCTTCCAGTTCAGGTCGAATTTTCCCTTCACCAACGATAACGAACAAAGCATTCGGTTTTTCGGCCAAAACGTGAGGCATCGCTCGAAGCACAGAAGCAAGCCCGCGATGCACATCAAACGAACCGGTATAGACGATGGTTAACTCGGAGCGCAACACATCGATCAGTTCTTGCTCTATCTCGTATCGTTCGAAGGCAGCATACTTGATGGTGTTGGGCACAACAGTAACCTTTTTCGGATCGACACCCAGGCCCCGAATCCGCTCGCCCATCTCATCTATTACCACAACGAGCCGGTCCGCCGCGTTGACCCACTTCCTTTCGAGGCGCTCCCATCGTGGGATGCTGACGAAGTATTTCCCCGGAATTCTGGTGCTCCATGCATACTGTTTGAGAGCTGCTACCCAGTTTTCATGTAAATCGCCGACGATGGGAACCCCCAGCTTGTGCCCGGCACGCAAGCCTCCTCCGAAGAGATAAAGATCGTGCACATGTAGCACATCGAAGGGATATTCCTGATAGACCTGACGAATGCGCCGGTTCAGATACCAGTTGTAAAGGGGAACAGTGCCAGCCAGACCCCTCATCTTGTTACGTAATTCCTTACTGATCCGATCACGAAAGAGGCGAATGCCGACGTAATCCTCACGTGCTGGGCGATCATCGGGTGCCACAGCAAGCAAAGCCACATCGAACCCTGCTTCAATCAATGACAACGCTTCATTCTCTACTCGCACATCCGGCGGGAAAGCATGGTCCAACACCATGAGGATACGCAAAGGATAATCACGTGCACGAGACATATCGCTAAGGGCATCAGGGGGATACATGGAGTAGAGCACGAACGATGGTCTCTGAGGCTGTTCCCTGAGACGGGACACCGAAGGCACGTTGCGGTCCGGAGGGCAATTGGTGAGCTGCCGCTCGTATCCGATCCGGGTCGCAACCTACAAGTTGATTCCAGCCATGGTCGAGCGTCTCGACCCACTCGGTCTCCTCCCGCAAGGTGACGCATGGAACACCGAGCCAGAACGTCTCCTTCTGCAACCCTCCGCTGTCGGTAAGTACGAGGCGTGCATGGCGCACGAGGGTGAGCATCGCGAGGTAGCCCACCGGCTCGATTAACTCGACGTTGGGCGGCACCACGACGGCACCGAGGCACCCGCGCGTACGTGGATGCAACGGCATCAATACCGGCGCGTCCAACCGGCCCAGGCCGTCGAAGATCCCCCGGAGCCGGGCCGTATCGTCGGTGTTTTCGGCCCGATGCACCGTGGCGAGATAATAGCTCCGGGCCTCATGGGGCGTCAACGCAGAGAGGGGCGCGCTCTCGGCAGCCCGACCTGAGAAAAGACGTACGGCATCGAGCATCACATCGCCCGTCAGGTGGACGCCTTGCTCGATCCCCTCACGCCGCAGGTTCTCGACGGCGGTCCGGGTGGGACAAAAAAGCAAATCAGCGAGCCGATCTGCCACGATACGGTTGATTTCTTCCGGCATCGTTCGGCTGAAGGACCGCAGCCCCGCCTCGACGTGCGCCAGCGGCAGGTGCAGTTTTGCTGCCACGAGGGCCGCCGCCAGCGTGCTGTTGGTATCGCCGTACACGACCACCCAGTCGGGCCGGAGAGGCTGCAACAGCACCTCTTCGAGCCGCACCATCATGGTGCCCGTCTGCTCGGCGTGCGAGCTGGAACCGACCTCCAGGTTGACGGCGGGCTGCGCGAGGCCCAGTTCGTCGAAAAACACGCGGCTCATCGTCGCATCATAATGCTGCCCCGTGTGAACCAGGGTCTCTTCGACTCCCGCTTCGGCCAGAGCACGCCCCACCACCGCCGCCTTGATAAACTGGGGCCGCGCACCGACAACAGAGCACACTCGCAGGGGACGATTCATGAACCGTGGTCCGTACCTTTTTCCGTAAGCGAATCAAAAACGGCGGCCAGCCTCCCGGTCTGGACGCGCCGGTCATAGGCACGCAGAACCGCCGGATCGGGTCGCGGCGGCGGAAGACCGCCCGCCGCACGCGCTGCCTGCCCGGCGATATAGGCTGCAATACCCTCCGTGTCGTCATGCTCGAAGACGGCTCCGCCCCCCGTCCCGCGCAGCACACGCGCCAGATCCCCGGCAGGCGGTCCGAATCCGAGCACCGGCGTGCCGAGCGACAGGTATTCGAACGTCTTGGCAGGGACCACCCCCTCGTTCCCCTCGACGCGCTGCACGGCAACCATCAAGACGTCGGCCTCCTGCATGTGCCGGATCGCCTCGGCATGAGACACATACGGCACCCGCTTCAGGGTATCACTCAATCCCGCGTCTTGGAAGGCCGCCAGGATCGAGTGATCGACGTGGCCGACGAACCGCATCTCCAGGCGGTCACGCCACGCCGGGTCCGCCTCGGCCCGTTGCGTCAGTGCCTGAACAAGCCCGGCCGCATGTTGCTGGGACGTCAACGTGCCCACGTGCGCCATGACGAACCGTTTTTCCGAGGATTGCCGTACCTCACACGGTTCCGGTATATCGGCGGGATCATAGCCGTTGGGAAGGGTATGGTATGCCCGAAGCGCGGCCCGAGCCTCCAGCAGACGCCCTACCCCATCGCTCACCGAAAGGACGATATCGGCTTCAGACAGTACCGAGCGTTCCAGCCCGGCGTCGAGGCGGCGCGCCGCGGCGGTATGCGGCAGGTCGTTATAATAGCTGATATCCGTCCACGGATCACGAAAATCGGCCACCCAGGGGCTGCCGTAGCGCCGCTTGAGCGACCGTCCGATCAAGTGAGTCGAATGGGGAGGCCCGGACGTGTATACCACATCGAAGGGCCGGGCGGCAATCAGCCGCTTCGCCGCGCGGAGAGCGAACGGCACCCATCCCACTCGAGCATCCGGCACGAATACGTTGGCCCGGATCCAACGCGCCAGGCGCTGCGTCCGCCCCATGGCGGCTTCCTCCTTGACAAAGCCGACACCTACCGTCTCTTCTTTCTGTTTTCCCTGCACGCGCGCGTACACCGCATAGGGGTCCCAGGATCGGGTCCGTATCACCTGCACGCTGTCGGGAATCTCCTCGACCAGCGTAGGATCGAGGTCGGGATAGGAAGCGTGTTCGGGAGCTACCGTCAGCACGGTGGGGTGCCAACCGTAATCAAGGAGATACTTCACGAACTTGAGGACACGCTGTACGCCCGGCCCTCCCGACGGCGGGAAGTAATAGCTGATGATCAGCACGCGTTTCATAGCGCCCGAGTCCATGGTCGCTTCGTTCATGCAGGCGCATCGCGTTCTGCCGCCGTGCCTCCCCCGCGTCGTCGGAACCAGACCAGCCCCAGCAACGCAATGACCGCTCCGTAGACCCCCAGTGTGGATCCTCCGGCGAGCCAGAGGCTAAGGCGGTAGCTGGCCGGTTCGAAACGCATCGTCACCTCGTGCGCTCCGGCCGGGACCGGCACGGCGCGCAACAGGTAATCGGCACGATGGATCGGGGTCGGCACGCCGTCGATGTAGGCGTTCCATCCCGCGGGATAGTAGATCTCGCTGACCACCAGCAGACGCGGCGCATCGGTCTCCACGGTCCAGGCCATCTCGCGCGGTCCGTAGCGTAGCGGTTGCACCGAAGCGGTGCTGCTCGAATCAATGGGCGTCGTCGCTCCGTCGAGGGGTTCCGGCAATAGCGCCGTCCTTCCCGGATCGAACGTCTCGCTGTGAATACGTGCCCACGTGTCCTCCGAGGATGCGATCACCTCCGTCTCACCGACGAAGAACGCCCTGGGCACGGCGTCGATGTTTTCGAGGACGTACTGGTTGGTCTCTTCGCCCTGATAGACGGGATCGTAGCCGGGTATGGCCCCCTGCGCCACGATGTACCGCGTGTTGAGCAGGTCGAGCGCGTTTTCGCCGGGCAGCCCTGTCGTCGGATTGATCAGCAGGTGCTCGAAGAAATCCTGGAAGAGCCGGAGCTTGGCCGCATGGTACCCGCCCAGCGACTCATAATGGTAGGAAGGACGCGCATTCGTACTGGGATCGCGGTTGAATTCGAACGAGAGCACCCGGAAACGGCCGCTCTCCCCCGCTTCTTCGCGCTTCTGGAGAATGAACCGGTCGAAGTCGAACGTCTGGATCTGAGAGGCCGGATCCGGGGCCGGAACCAGTCGATCCTCATTGAAATAGCGGCGTCCGACCCCCGCAAGGTCGATCACAACGAGCAACGCGAGGGCGGCCTGCATCGCCCAGGCGGGCAGTTTTTCTTTCCGATACGCCACCAGCGCCAGCCCGGCCAGCACCAGGAAAAGCAGCGTGCGGAGCGCATCGGCGTTAAAAAGGTCGACTCGGGCCGGCGTCAAGCGTTCTTCGATAAACTGCTGTGTCGTGCTCAGCACCCGCGCATCATCGGGTTGAAGGCCGGACTGCGACGCCACCATCTGCTGCACCTGTTCGAACTCGCCCGGCTTCTCGAAATCGAAAAAGAGATCTTTCCCGAGAAAGAGCACTAGCGCGAGGCCGAGCATCCCCCCCAGGGTATAATAGATGGCCCTTGTCTTCTGCTGTTCGGCCCCCTTCGACGGCTCGGAGCGGACGACGTAATACAGCCCCAGCCCCGCCAGCACTGCCAGGGCAAACGCCACCACGCTGAGCCACGTCTCCGGCACCCGCCAGGCATTAAACAGAGGGAAATAGTTGAACATCAGCCGGTTGAGAGCGGGAAAATGCTCGCCGAGGGCGAAAAACGTCATCAGGACGGCCCCGCCTCCCAACACCCCGACGGCGCGGACGCGATAGCGCCACAGCGCCAACGCGGCCAGCAACAGCACGATGCCGCCGACGTAATGCGGGCCTGCCGTGAAGGACTTCGGACCCCAGTAGTTCGCGCTGCCGCCATACGCATCGGCGAACAACAGCGTGACCAGTTCTCCTACACCCTGACTCCACCCCATCGCATACGCCCAGTCGAGGCCCCCACCGCCTCCCCCTGTGGCCGCGCCCCGGATGCTGAAGGCTTTATACTCGTAGGTCGAGAGATAGGGATGCGCTACCATCAGCAGCGCCAGCACCGCCCCCAGCGCCAGCCAGCCCGTCGAGACAGCAAAGGATTTCCATTCCCCTTTCCGGACAGCGCCGACCCCTTCCACGATCCACCAGATCCCCAGCAAAAAAGCCACGTAATAGGTGATCTGCACATGATTGCCCCGCAGGTTGAAGGCCAGCGCCACGGCGAACAGCAGGCCCGCAAGCAGGCCCGGCTTGCGGAGCGCGTACACAAAAGCCAGCACCAGCCACGGCGCAAAGCAGAGCGCAATAAACTTGGTGTTGTGCCCGGCCACCAGGATGATGGGCAGATAGGTCGTGAGCCCGTAGGCACAGGCCGCCAGCACACTGCTCAACGGATTCTTCGTGAGAAAAAACACGAGCAAATAGGCCCCGAGCAGCAGAAAGACAACGTGCGAAACCGGCCAGGCAACCGACCGCAAGATCCGAGGAATCGTATCGAGCTGTGGCGTTTTCAGGGGAAAAGAGATCATATACCCTGGCATCCCGGCAAAGACGTTGGTGGCCCAGAGGGGCTCATCTCCCGTCGTCTCGCGGTATTCCAGCAGCGATTCGGCGGAAGCCCGCCAATTGACAATATCTCCGCCCACGAGCGCCTTGCCGGAGAAGAGTGCCGGCGCAAAAAATCCGAGGGCGACCACGAGCAAAAAGACCACGCAGAGACCGTGTTGGACGCGGCCCGAAAGACGATCCCACCCGGACGGACGCCGTGCTTTTTCCTGAGCTTTATCGCTCGCCTTCGCGGTCCTGGCGTGTTTTTTTCTGTTTTTTTTGCGAGCCATCGAGATGGATTACTCAATCACTTTGGGCACACGGAAGTAGTCGCCGTCGGCATCCGGCGCATTGCGCAGGGCTTCGTCTCGCGAAATCCGTTGCCGGGCTTCGTCCTTGCGGAAGACATTGTAGAGGTCGAGAACGTGCGACATCGGGGGTACGTCGGTGGTGTCTAATTCGTTCAGCTTATCCACATAATCGAGCATCTCGCTCATCTGTTCGGCCAGGCGTTGCTCCTCCTGTTCAGAGAAGCGCAGCCGTGCCAGCGCTGCAATGTAACGTACCTCGTCTCTAGAAATTGCCATCGTCGATGCGCTCGTTATCCACGGAGGAGAGGGTGCCGGTAGCACGCCACCGTTTCCAGTCAGGGCCAAGATACAAACACACGCCCAAATACAAAGCCGCACACTCAACGGGATCCCCGGCTCGCTGTTCCACGTAGCCGATGTCCTTCTATGCCCGTATGTACCGCCTCGTGCCTTGGATCTGGTTCGGCCATCTGCTACCTTGCCGGTCCATTCCCTCGTTAACGTACCGTTTTCTGCCCGAAATGAGTCAACGCCTCCTTTTCTGTCTAGGTGTTTGTGCCCTGTTGAGCCTCACCCTCCCCGTCCGCGCCCAGCAATGGACCGGCTCCCTCAAAATCGGAAGTGCCGTCACGAACTTTACCGGCGGTGAAAAACCCTCTCCCGAATTTCGCACGAGTCTGGTAGGCGGCGTGGCGCTGGGCTACGACTTCGGCAACGGCCTGATCCTTCAACCCGAACTGCTCTACGTCACGAAGGGGGCGTATGCCGACCGCGAGATCGATACCATCCCTATTCGTCTTCGGAGCGACCTCACCTACCTGGATATCCCGTTCCTGGTGCATTACCGCTTCCAGGGGAGCGGCTATATGCATCCCAGGCTGTTTGCCGGACCGTTCCTGGCCTTCCTGCTGAATGCCAAGGTCAGCTTCCGCGCCAAAGGCAGCGACGTAACCCAGACCGAAGACGCGGATGATGCGACAAGCGTTGACTATGGAGCCGTTGCCGGGGCCGGCCTCGAAGTGGAGGTGGGGGGCCAGCGCCTACTGTTCGAGGCTCGCGCGTTCTTCGGCCGGGCCAATGCCCGAGAGGAAGATCCACCGTTGCAGAATATGGGCGCAGTCTTCTTTGTCGGCATCGTGTTCTGACCAAAGATAATGGGATATTCTCTCACACATCCACACCCCCAACCACCCACATCACCTGTTATCCATACGCAGCGTCGATAAACGCTCCAACTTGGCACACATTCTGCTTCGCTCAGCGACACTCCCCCACTGTCTTCCGCCCCACCCCACCTTGACGCCGACGAACGTCTGAAGCGGAAAGGCTCAGGACTGCAAAAACCCGGACCTTTGATGTGTGAATAGCGCTTCCATACCATGAAAAACCCTGCTTATACGCATCCTACGTTTAACCATTTCTTACACTTTCACCTCGGCCCTTTCCTCTTCGCCAATGATCAAGTTGCCGACAAGCTGACCGTCAGCGACATCATGAGGCTCCTGGATAAGAAAGGTTTTCCGTTCAAGCATACACAGCTTCGCGAGGATGTCTTTCGCCGGGACGATCCGTCCGATCAAGAAAACGGACTCACGCTCATGTGCGCGAAGGGAGAACCCATCCACACGGCGCTCCAATTTCTCACAAGCAAGATGCTGACGGATCGCGATATCAACAAGGATAGAGACTACGGCCCCATCATTATCGAGGCTACAGATAAACATGACTCGTTCGTGGCCTACTACGATCACGTCGTACGCGACATCTTCACGAGCAGCGTCGCCCAGTCCCTCTATACCGATCCGACCACGATGAAAACGTCCTGGTACGGACAGGTGAATGCTCACAACCAGGAGAAGTATCTGGAGAAGATTGTCACTCAATTAGTGAATCTACGAGGCATCAGTACCCTGTTCGCTACCCATCTGAATACGCGGCGCGGCGCTTCGATCCTCACCGACAGCGCGCGTGCCTCCAGCCTCGCGATCTCGCTGATACGGCAAATCAATCCGTACGCTTCCGATCACGTCATTTATACCCTGGGATTCGCATGCTTCGTGCAGCATTTCGGGGCGCTGTTTAACGGCGAAGAGGAGTATTATCCGGGTAAGATATATAAGGGTCCCTGCAAACCCACCCTGGAGATGCTGACCAACCTCGGCATCACACCGCGCAACAAGAATTCGCTTCCGGACATCGAGGTAAATATCCAGGATGTCTTGCATATTCTTCGATACACGGGCCACGCTTCCGAGGAAAAAGAATCCCGCAATATGGCTCTTGTTCACTGTTTCTCGATTGTCAATTACATCGTAGCCACGTACTTCACCGAGAACAGAAGAGTATATAAAGACAAAACCTTTTCCCTGGAACCCAACCCGTCGTTTAGAAGCGTGAGTCATACCATGGACTCGCTCGACGCCACGTTCAAAGATGTCTATTTTTTTCAGCACCACCGCGATAAGATCGAGGCCTTCATCACGAACGCTGACCGCTACTACGCCATGCATATACGCAGCAAGATGAACACCGGCGGCTTCGTATCAGCCTCAGAGCGAGCCGCCATCCAGGCCAAATATGCTCGCTGACGTACGGCGGGTCTGCATAGACCGCTCGTATCAATGCCCCCTGGGAACGCGGAGGGTATCGCCCAAAAAGGGAAAGAGAGGAGCTGGAGACACGGTTTCGCGGAACAACAGGGGAGTCACCTGCTCCACCATCTGATGCGCGCTCAACACCCCCGCTTCGATCAAGGCCGAGAGGCGCGGAGGCTCCTCCCGTTCTGCCTCTTCCCCGGATTCCCGGACGGTGCGCTGACGGGGCGGCCTTCTCTCCGGCAGCAACAACACACGCGAGGCATCAAGGGTGTCGGCAGACGCAGACACGGCAAGGAGCGGAAGGTCGAAAGGATCCAGCACCGCTCGCACCAGGGGCTCCTCGGATGGATCGAGTCCTACGTAGATGAACGCCCGCGTATGATCGAGGGCCCAGAGGGGATGACGCAGGTAGCTGCGCAATCCGGCATATCCCTGCCGGGCACCTGAAAACACAGCGAACAAGATGGTGCGCTCCGGTACGGTCTGATACCTTGAATAAAAAGCATACTGACGAGCCACTTCTAACAGGGCTGCCACCCCCGTTCCCAGGTGATCTGCGTCGAGCGTTCGCACACCGGCAAAAGGCCCCACAGCATCCAGATCCGCACACACCACTACCAACTCCTCGGCCCGCTGTGGATGTTTACCCGGCACGTAGGCCATGATATTGAGAGCCCCTGCGTTGGGCAGCCGCTGGGTCTCCACACGCACTCGTATCGGGCGAGGAAGCACCCATGACCTGCGGCTTGGATCGCGCAACTCCGTGGCCACCGTAGCGGGGGGCACCCGCAAGAAACGCGCTGCCGTGCGCGGCGGAACCTGTACCACCATCAGGCCCTGGATAGGGAATGACGACGGACGCGGCTCCAGACGGCCCACGGTGAATACAATGCGCGCACCGGCGTCTCGGAGCGCTTCCAGGTTCTCGGTGGATGCCGTCCGGGCCGGCAACAACACGGCACGCCCCGGCAGAGACGTTGCGGACTCGGCACCCACCGCACCGCTGACAATGACCAGGTTGGGGATATCGACGTGTCCGGAGTCACTCCGACCATCGGGTAGATAATCGACACCAGGGTAGAACAACAGGGTGTCGGCTCCGAGTACGTTGAGTGTAGCCTCGCGGATTTCGTTGAGGGGGGTCAGGTAGACGATACGAGCATCCCCGCCCAGCGCCGGTTGAAGGTTGAATTCGGCCAGGCGCGCGGCCACGTAGGTGCCTGCCGCAGCAAATCCCTGGGTTCCTGTTGCGCGACTTTCGACCTCGGAACCGTTGAAGAAGCGCAAATGCTCCCGCAACGCGTCATCGCTCCACACCGGCTGGTTCGGTACCAAACGCGATGACTCTTCCACCACCGAAAAGGATTGGCACCCTCCCCACTGAACCAGGCTTCCCAGTCCGAGGACGACGAACCCCAACCATACAAACAGTGACGGACGCATCGTAGCGCAAGCAGGTGAACGGTGAACAGGGGGCAAGATAGGAAGGAACGTCCTTCAATGAAGCATGGGTACGCCGAGCACGACGAAATATTCCCCTTATTGCATAACCATTTACGTTTCAGTAAGATGTGTCCACTGAAATAGCGTTCTCGTTCAGGGAGTTATCCGCGCTGTCTCCATACGCAAAAGGATGTCGCGTCACATTACTATCCATATCATCAACATGCGCCGTCAGCTACGACGCATACAACAGACTACGCTGATAGGAACAGGAGTCCTCCTACTCTGCGGGCCTGTGTTCTTTACAACGACGGAATCGGGCTGGTGGAGGCTGGCCTTAGGGGGGGTGTTTGCCGGTTACCTCGGACGCAACGTACTCCGGGTCCTCTGGGCACACCGCGTGTCCAAACAACTCCGCCTGGAAGAACAGTTCGTCCGCTACAGTCCGGCTGTGGAACATGTTCGCACGTGCCTCCACCGGTACGATCATCTGTGGACTTCAAGTTCGACGCTGAATGGATTACAAGCATTGTTTAAACAGCCGGGCGCATATTCAGCACTGGAAGAAGAGCAGCACGCTCATATTCGCCGATCCTATTCACGGAGCTTCGCTGCTCTTTTTCCTTCACGGATGCCCCTCGATCTTCTCTGGCTCACGGTGTTGCTGCTGCTTTGGCTGGGGTCGGTGCCGGAATCACTGCTGAGGGTCGCTGCCTCTCCTGTACTCGCGGGGGCCGGTTTGCTGCTGATCGTCCTCGCGGCCGAGGTCATACGGTTCGTGCTCTGCTTCGATCTGCGGGCGGGCCTCCACCAGTTTATGACCTTGCTCAGCGACTGGACCCTCGCCTCTCCTTTCGACGAACTGCTGCGGGCAGGAAACACAAAGCGCTATCGCCATCGCCCACTCTATCGTTCAACGCCCGTCGTGCTGCCTTCTCCCGGCACCTGATGCCTCCATGCCGGAAGCGCCAAGGAATCCGGCGATAGCGAATAAATCCCCTCGTTCCAAAGAAAAGGGGTGGCATCGCCCAGACGACACCACCCCGATTCAGCATGACGCAATGAGGCTGTTTACTTCTGTGTCCCGGTTGACTTACAGTATTCATTGAATTCCGGATCACACTCTTCGCTCAGGCCGTTCATATTTTCCTCCACTTTACGACGCCACCGTTCGAGGAGGTTCTTGTCGTAGGGCCTGTCGCTCCGGTCACGAAGAGGATCGACGAGGCGGGCTTGCAACAAGATGACGAGTTCACGCTGGATCTTGGTCTTCTGCGTGACCCCGGTCAGGTAGCGAAGCCCGAGAACCCACCACGGCAGATCTTTCAGGATCGGGATACCGCGCCGGTTCACGACCTCATCCGTGCTGTAGAGCCCCCCGATGACGGTTTGCTCCCCGTCGAGCAGCAGCACCTGGGTGTTCGCCGTACTCCGATCGACGATGGGACCGGCCTGCGTAATCTGCCCGTTCGAGTTTTCGACCTGCACGTTCAGGTGAATAAAGTCGAGCGTGGCAGCGCCTACGGTATCAACCAGCGCTTCCGTGATGAGCGTGGGTTTGACGTTGATGATGATGCCTGTGCTGATAAAGGATGTAATCGTATTGCCGGAGAAATCACGCGTTACAAATGGAAAATCCGTACCGATCTGAATGCGCCCATCCTGGCCGCTTTGCACCGTAACGCTGGGGTTGGCAATCGTCTCGCCGATGCCCTCGGTTTCGAGAAAACGGAACAGCCGTGTGAGGGTCGAAACTTCGAACTGATCGGGCATGATCAGATAATCATCGACCGCATTGGCCAGATCATCGGTTTTCACGAAGAATCGCGGAATGGTCCCCTGTTGCTGGCCTCCGCCGCCATCGCCGCCTGCAGCGCCGCCCGCGCCGCCGGCACCGCCGGCACCGCCACCCACAGCGCCACCACCACCACCGCCACTGGCCGTCTCTCCGCCGAAGAAGATGTTCCAGTCAATACCCACATCCTTCGCCTTCGTCTTGTTAATCGAAAACAGGACGGCATTAATTTCGATCTCACGGGTATCCAGTGTAGCCGGGATGAGGGCCGTCTCGGCTAGCTCGCCTCCGGCCTGGGTTACCGTGGGAAAATCTTCTTCGGGTGCCACTTCCACGATGAAGAAACGTTCGGTCTCGCGGTAGGTCAACCCGTTGAAATTGAGCACCAGTTCGAGTGCGTCTTGAAAATGCATGCCCGATATGGAGAGACCTATCGGCTGCTGACGCGAGTCAGGGTCGATGACTTGTTTCCCGACGACCCGTTCGAAGATGGGGTTGAGAAAATCGAGAAACTGGGTAAAGGGCGTCTCAGGACGGAACGAGACGAGTTGATCCGGAGGGATATAGCCCCGAATCTGCCGTTGAGGCGGTATGTCCTGGGCCTGCGCGGGGCTGCTCCACAGCGGAGATACGACCACCAACACCACAGCGAGGGTGAGCAGACGATAGGATGAATGTAGTGTGTTCGCTTTCATACTGAGGCCTTTACGTTAGCGTGCGCGGCACCGCGAGACGGAGAAGTCCTTGTCCGCTGCGTCTCGTCACCCCCCGTTAGGAAGGACCAGCGCGCTCCAGGTTGTTAGTGCAGTCTGCGCTAGTGACATTCGGCGTATTGCCGAGCTATGTTCAAGCTACTACTGGTTGGTGGGTGCTCTACGAATAGCACCCAACGCTTCTCGATACTGCTCGCCGGATTGTAGATATAACTCCACGGCGTCAATAATACCGCCTTTATTGAGGCGAGCTTTGACCCGACCTTCATTGGGGTCGATTTCAATAATCTGCCCCAGATATACGTCTCCGCCAATGCCTACCGAGCGGTACGACTCCCCTTCCTTGAACACGGCCTGTTCTCCGACAATCGAGACGAGTTGCGCCCTTTCGATGTCGATTAACCCGTGCGTGTTCGGGGGTAGTTTGCTCATGATGAGCGGGAAAAACGGGTTGACAGTCGGGCGCGTAGCCGGGAGCACATCCTCGGGTACCGGAGGCCGCTCGCCTTTCGCACGGCTCACAGGCAACGGATTCATTTCAGACACGTCGGCTCCTTCCGTCGGGGCGCTCATACCCTCCGCTCCACCAAAGATGGCCTCGACATGCATCTCAAACGAAACCATCACTTTCAACTCCTCGTTGCCCGTCTCCGGATGCTCGGAAAGGATATCCATGTGGGTGAGGGTTAAATCCGGAATCCGGTAGAAATACCTGTTGTTTTCCAGTTCCCAAACCACCCGGTAGAGTTCGGAGAAATACCCACGCCCGCTGATGTTAAAGCTATGGAAGCTAAAATCGCCGGTATTCTGCGTGCCCGAATTGGCGATGTCGAAGACCTCAAACCCCGTCTTCGTCAACTCGTTGAGATACCCGATTACTTCGGGACCCGTTAGCTGTTGGGGAATCACCTTGTAGCGGGCGCGCCACTTGCGTAACGAGGCATCCGCTCTTTCGGAGGACGACGAATACTCGGTCATCAGCGAGGCCAACTCGGCCTGCTTCAGACGCATCACTTTCTCTGCTTTCTCGACACGTTCGACTTCTTCCGGCTGCTTGACCATGGTGACATAGACGCCTGCCACGATGATAAACACCCAGACGACGGCGAGGATGAGTATGTTGTAGATAACCTTTGTAGGCATGATGGCGTAGCGACTAAAAAGTTCGCAGAGTATGGATTCTATTGCCCTTGCAGGGCCGTGGATGTGATCGGGACCCCTTCGGCAGCTTCTTGCTCGGCAGCGGCTACCTGCTCACGGAGGTACTGCGCCGCCTTAGGCAAGCCTTGTTCCAAAGGCACGGTTACTGTAAAGGAGTACACCTGCCATTCCCTGATCTCGGAGAACGTCAGCGCGGCAATAGTACCGTCGAGACGCTCGGCCAGGTTGACCACCTGGTCCCGAGCGGTGGCGTTGCCCGAGAGTTCGAGGCTGGCTCCGCGCGGATTCCAGTTTTCAATCCAGATTCCCGTCACGTCAGAGACCTCATCTGAAATGGTCTCCAGGGCTCGACTCCACTTATCGCTGCCCTGCAGGAGCCCTTCCAGCACATTAAGCGACCGCATATAGCGGGCATGCACAGCCTCCAGACTGTCGATGCGGGCCTGGAGCACTCTGGCGTCCATATCCACCGGCCCGACTTCTTCCTGAAATTCCTGAATGCTCCGCTGGTGATCGCTGATGACGCTTTCCGTCTTGAAGTAGCGCGCCATGAAGAAGAGTACCGTGCAGAAAAGCAACACGTAGAGCACCAGCACGTGCCAGGTCACCGGCAACTGGATGCGCCGCCGCAAGAGCTGCTTCGGCAACAGGTTGACGTCTTCAAAGACGTTTTTGTAGCGTTCGTCGTCGATGACACGGATCCCAACGCCGATAGCCGGCAACAGCGCCCCGGTCGATACCTCCCCGGAGGCCGGCTGGCTGAGTTCGGGCACATATTGCCGTAGCGACTCAACGCGGGCATCGGGGAAGAACATTTCGAAACTCTCGACGAGGTCGTCTTCACGCTCCTCGCTGAGCAGAAGCACGTGCTGCACCTCGCCGATGCCGTATTCGTCTTGCAGCAAGAGCACCCGGCTGCAGATCGTCTCAGGGGCTTCGTAGGCCGTCAGCGAACGCAAGTTTTCGCTCTGCTGGAGCTTGTTGTCTTGCATGAACAAGACGAGGGTATCCTCGGCTCCTGCACGAACGATCAAGGTATTGCGTCCCTCTCCCGAGTCGAGGGCGGCTCCTTCGTCGAAGGTATCCGTCGCCCGCTTCGGTTTCTGCGGCACCAGGTTGCGCGTTGCCCGCGCCAGGCCCAGATAGAGCGATGCTTCCGTATCGAGCAATCGGACCGGAGGCATCGTGCGCCCCTGCTGCTCTCGAAGCGTGCGCAACGTAGCCGCCACCGGATCATTCACCTTGGGGAATAGCGCCAGATACCGCTGCGCGCCTTCCTCAGACAAGGTCATGGGCAAAAACGCAACGGTCTCTTCCTCGAAGGAACCGCTATGTTGCAGGGCAAGCACTTCGAGCAGTTCGCTCCGGCTCGCCGCTTTTCCCGGTTTCTTGCGTTCCTTTTCCGAGATCTCCCCACCGCCTTTGGATTTTCCCTCCCGTACGATGGTGAGTTCAACCTGGTTGATTTCTGAGGCCGCCGCGCAAAAAGCAAGCATGGGGTTCTCAGCACCAACCTCTCGACATTCGGCCAGGATATCGCCGAGTTCGAGAACAAAGGTAGCGGCAAGCTCTTTCTGCTCGCCTTCCGTTTCGCCTCCACTGACCTCCAGACCGCCGAACTCCGAGCCGAGGAACATGTTTTCCACGGACGAACCGCTGGAAAACTGGATCGAAAAGTCGTTATCATCTTCCGAGTTTTGCAGATCCGGAAGAGCCGTCTGAGTCGTGGAAAAACGGGAGGTTCGCGGGCGCATAAACCGCCGCAACACCGTCAGCCCGTCTGATCCGGTTTCAAGCAAAATGGCATGAATGGTACGACTCGTGACCATCACGCCCAGAACTTGCTTATTCGCTTTGCGCTTTGCCATAATTCTCAGGAACGCTACGTTCAAAGTTCATGCGAACAGTATCGGATGCAGCCCCCTCATCTTAAGAGTTGCTGCATGCGTCGCTTGTTGTTGGAAAAGTCGATGGCGGTCTCGGGAGTGATGAAGCGTTTCTTGGTCAACCGCAACAGATCCTGCTCGAGAGTAGTCATGCCCTGCTTGGTCCCCTCCCACATCATCTGGTAGATCTCTCCCGTATTCCCGTTTTTGATGGCTGCCCGAGCCGAAGAGTCCATCCAGAGCACCTCTTTGGCCAGAACGCGACCGCCGCCGATCTTCGGGCAAAGCTTTTGCGAGATGATGCACCGGAGCACGTCGGCCAGGCGCATTCGGATACGCTCTTGTTCATCGGTGTGATATTCGGCAATGATACGGTCGAGCGTTTCGATAGCCGAGATGGTGTGGAGCGTAGAGAATACCTTGTGCCCGGAATCGGTGATTTCGAGGGCTGCGGAGATGGTCTCCGGGTCACGCATCTCCCCAATGACAATGATGTCGGGGTCCTGCCGCAGCGCCTGCACGATGCCGTCCTTAAACGTATTGACATCCTTGCCCACTTCGCGGTGCCGCACGATGCACCGCTTGGGATCGTGCATAAATTCGATAGGCTTGGCGATAATGACGATGTGGGCCGCAACGTCTTCGTTGTTGGCATCGATAACGGCATCGAGCGTGGTGCTTTTGCCCGAACCGGTTACCCCCGTAACGAGCGTAAGCCCATCGCGCACATGGCGAAACATGAGCCCTTTTTCTACCAACGGATGAAACCCGAGTGTTTTCATCGGAAAGATTTCATCCGTGATACAGCGCATGTTGAGCCCGAGGTGATCATTGTCGAAGTAGCAGGTGGTACGGAAGCGACGCCGTTTTCCATCCTT
>JBHHWM010000053.1:0-22149 GCA_046756545.1 Rhodothermales bacterium
TGCGCCGGTAGGTGAGGGTCGTTCCGCTATTCAATGTTATCAGCGAGCCGTCCGGGAGCGTCGTGGTGAGTCGTTCGCCCACCGGTGCGGCGTGGGTGATGGGTTGCAGCCAGAGCGCCGCGCCCACGACGGCGAGCAGCGCAATAGAGGCAGCCACGGCCCAGGGTCGCGGGATCGCACGGATCAACACCAGCCGGCGAGGCGGGCGGGCTTTTGCAGGAGGCGGCAGGCTTTGGGCAGGCATCTCGCCGGTCGTGATGCTCACGATGCGCGCACGCATGGCGGCGACGCGGGCCGGATCAGGTGCGAAGGCCGCCTCGGGAGGCTGGGCGTACTCGGTCAGCCTCCAGACTTCTTCCAGTTCTGACGGCTCTGTTTCCGGATGTTCGGCCAGCCAGGCGTGGGCTTCCGGCGGAAGCCCGGATTCCGGATGGGGTTCCGGCGGCGGGGAAGGCGGGCTGTTCATAGTCAGGCTCCACTGGCTTGAAACGCGCGAAGTCGATCACGCAAGAACTGCAAAGCCAGCATAATGTGGTTTGTGACGGTGCGGGGGGTCAGGCTCATCACCTGGGCGATCTCTTCATGGCTGAGCCCTTCGAACCGGCTGAGCTGGAACGCCTCTCGGCGGCGAGGCGGCAACTCGCCGATCCATTCGCGCAGGCGAGCGCCCAGGGCTTCAGCGTCGAGCGTCTCCTCCGGCGAAGGCATGCGCGTCGGGTCGGGGACGGGCATGGCGGCTCGTTTCGCTTCTTCGTGGCGTCTCATGCGTTGATAGTTCAAGGACAGGTTGCGGACGATGCGGTAGAGCAACGCTTTCATCGAACGGTGCGGATCCAGCGTTTCCCGGACGTTCCAGAGCTTGATGAAGGCATCCTGCACGACGTCATAGGCGGCGGCTTCGTCGTGCGTCAGTTGCAAGGCGTAGCGCAGCAAGACGGGGTGCATCGTGTCGAACACCTCTGTACAAGCCGTAGCATCGGAAGCACGCAGCCTGCGGCTCCATGCGGGAAAGGGATCCACTATCTATCGCACTAGGGTGAGTACCGGTACGCGTTCATCTATAATACACGGTCGCGCGGCCCGGGTACCAACGGCCCGGGACACGGACTAAAGATATGATTCCGGCCATAGTACAGGACCCTTTTTCAAGAGGTCCGCCGGAAGGTAGTATGGAAGGATGGGTGTATGGGGAAAGGCCCCTCACACCTCGGGGAGCGTAATCGTGGCCTGGCGGTGCTGTCTGCGGCTGGCACCGTCACGAAGCCGACCGCTGAGAGCCGACCGCCGAAGGCTCATTCATACCGCAGGCTCTCGACGGGATTGGCGACGGCGGCTTTAACCGATTGGTAACTGACGGTGAGCCAGGCAATCGCCAGGGCGAGGATGCCCGCGATCAGGAAGGTGCCCACGCCGAGGCTCGTCTGATACGCGAAATCCTGCAGCCAGTCGTTCATTGCGAAGTAGGCCACCGGTGCGGCTACTACGAAGGCAATCAACACGAGCTTGGTGAATTCTTTCGAGAGCAGCAGAACGATCTGGGGGATGGAGGCTCCCAGGGCTTTGCGCACACCGATTTCCTTCTTCCGTTGTTCGGCAGTGAACGAGGCCAATCCAAACAAGCCCAGGCACGCAATCAAGATGGCGAAGAGGGCAAAGGCCGTGAAGATGTTGCCCAGGCGTTCCTCCGCCTGATACTGCGCGTTGAAATCTTCGTCGAGGAAGGTATACTGAAAGGGTTCGTCCGGCGCGAAGGTTCGCCACGTCTCCTCCAGAAAGGCGAGGGTCCCGGATATGTCGTCGGGGCGAATGCGGACGGCCAGGAACGGGAGCGGGAAATTGGAAAGCCGAATGGCAAGGGAGCCGATTTCCTGGTGCAGGGAGGCGTAGTGGAAGTCTTCGATCACGCCGACGACCTCGCCGGTAAAGAAGTTTTCGGGGGTGTTGGCAAACTGGGTGATCTTTTTCCCTATGGGGTCAGTCTCGCCCCAGCCCAGCGCCCGGACGGAGGCCCTGTTGAGCAGGAAAGCCGCCGAGTCGCTCGGGAAGTCTTCGGAGAAGGCACGCCCCGAGGCCATTGTCATGCCGAGTGTTTTCACAAAGTCGTGATCTACGAAAACCGGGGCCATGAGGTGGGTTTCGTTGGCCGGTGCGCCTTCCGGCTGGTACGCCGTGGCTCCAAACAAGCCGCCGGGCAACGCCGTCGTCCCAGCTATATTGACGGTGCTGCTGTGGGCGCGTACCTCTTGCTTGAACGCATCCTGCTGCTCGCCCAACTGGCCGGCTCGCTGGATCACCACCACGTGTTCCTTGTCGAAGCCGAGCTTTTTATTGCGCACGTAGGATAACTGGTTGGAGACCACCATCGTCCCGGCGATCAACCCGATGGAGATGGCGAACTGGAAAACCACCAGGCCGTTGCGCAGCAAGGAACTCTTCATACCCCCCTGCAAGGTTCCTTTGAGCACCGTTACCGGACGGAAGGCGGAGAGGAAAAAGGCCGGGTAGCTGCCCGCGATCAACCCGACCGCCAAGGCTATGCCGCCCAGGCCGATCAACACCGGAATGTTGCCGAGGAACGCGGCCGAAATTTCTTTACCCGCCAGTTCGTTGAACGACGGCAACAGCAACACCATCAGGCCGACGGCCAGGAGCAGCGCGATGAAGCTCAACAAGATCGATTCGCCCAGAAATTGCCGGATCAGTTGTTTCCGGGACGACCCCAGTACCTTGCGCATGCCGACTTCCAGCGCCCGGCCCGCCGAACGCGCCGTCGCCAGGTTCATGAAGTTGATGCAGGCGATGAGCAGGATGAAGAAGGCGATGGCGGAAAAGATATAGACGTAGGCGATGTCGCTATTCGTGCCCAGCTCGAACTGAAGATTCGAATGCAAGTGAATGTCGGTGAGGGCCTGGAGGTGGTATTCGAGCACGTTGCCCGCTTCCATGAATTCGTCGAACTGAAGCCCCAGCGCATCATTGATCTGCGGCCCGGCGTATTTCTTGAAGAACTCGGGCAGTTGTGCTTCGAGTTGTGCCACGTCGGCGTGCTCCGGCAGTACCAGGTAGGTGAAGAAGTTGTTGCTGATCCAGACTTCGCTCTGGCTGAACGGCAACGAAGTCATCGAGGCGAGGAAGTCGAACTGGAAGTGGGAATTTGCCGGAACGTCGGCGATGATGCCGGAAATCTCGTAATGCGTCGAATCGCCTATGATGAGACTCTGGCCCATGGGGTCCTCTTTACCGAAGTACTTGCTCGCCATAGACTCCGTGAGCACCAGCATATTCGGCGCTTTGAGGGCGGTCTCGGGATTGCCCCGGAGGAGGGGAAACGTGAAGATGTCGAAGAACGTCGAATCGACGAAGTAGACCCCTTCTTCGATGAAATACTGGTCGCCGCGACGCAGCAATTGTTGACCGGCAAAAGGGAAAATCCGTGTGGACGTTTGCACTTCGGGGAAATCTTTGACGAGGGCGGCGGCCATGGGAGCCGGCGTCACCGGTGCATTCAACTCGCTGCCGGAAAACTGCCCTTCCAACCGTACCCGGTAGATCTGGTCCGCCTGTTCGTGGAAGCGGTCGAAGCTGCGTTCATCCTGCACAAACAGAACGATCAGCAGGCAGCACGCGATGCCGGCAGCCAATCCGACCAGGTTAATCAACGTATAGCCAACATGTTTGCGCAGATTACGCAGCGCAATTTTGAGATAGCTCTTGAACATAACGTCGGAGGGGAAGCAGGTGGTAGGGGTGATGGATGAGCAGCGCAAACCGGCGCTTCCTAAAGCCATACGGTACATCTTCGATTCTGTTACTATTTCTCTTCCCGTCGCTTTTCCGGATACCCGGTCAAGGGAGCTTTGATGGAGGTCCTCAAGAACAGTTGCTCCCTCTTGCTGTTTTGTGCTATTCTGAGGCATCATGTTCCACCCTTTGAGATCCGGGATGCGCGAATCATGGGACGGCACAGGGAGCATCGGAGGCGCCGACCGTACTTCGGAAGCGGTCGCGGCGCACTACGATGACCTCGACGTGTTCTATCGAGAGGTCTGGGGCGAGCATGTGCACCACGGATTATGGCGCACAGGGCGCGAAGATGTGTCCACCGCCGTGCGGCAACTGGTAGTACTGGTGGCCGAGAAGGCCCGTGCGACCGGCGCTCGCGTATGCGACGTGGGCTGCGGCTACGGCGCGACGGCGCGGATGCTGGCGACCGAGTATCACGCTCAGGTGACGGGCCTCACCGTCTCCCGTAAGCAATACGCCTATGCGCAAGCGGTGGACCCGGACGCCTCCAACCCGGTGTATCTCCAGCAGGATTGGCTCGCCAACACGCTGCCCGATGCCTCGTTCGATACCGTGGTTGCCATCGAGTCGCTGGCCCACATGGCGGATAAGGCGGCCTTCTTCCGGCAGGCCCGTCGCGTGCTCCGTTCCGAGGGGCGGCTCGTCGTCTGTGCCTGGTTGACCGGAGATCGGGCGCGGCGCTGGCAGAAACGATGGCTGCTGGAGCCGATCTGCCGGGAGGGTCGCCTGCCCGGTATGGGAACCGCCGCGGATTATCAGCGCTTGCTGGAGGACGCAGGGTTCGCGGTGGATGAGGTGGACGATCTTACCCTGCAGGTGCGCAAAACCTGGTCGGTGTGCATGCGGCGTGTGGTAAGGGGGTTGCTCACCAGGCGCGTATACCGTCGCTTCCTTTTTGATCGGGCACAACCGAACCGCGTCTTCAGCCTGACGGTGCCTCGCATCTGGCTCGCGTATCGCACCGGGGGTATGGGGTATGCCTTATTCGCTGCGCGCAAGCCGTGAGGGTCTTCGGACAGGTGCGTCCTACGGCGATTGAGAGGAGAACGAACGGAGGTGGGAAATCAGGAAATCCTCCAGGCAGTCCACGGCGTCCGATGTCGCTTCGGTAGCCCGGTATAAAGCAATTTCGGCAGAGGGGATGGGAGGCATCCCTTCTTGCGGGCCGAGCACCTGCATTTCCGATGACAGCGTACTCTGCGGCAGCATACCCACGCCCAGGCCGGCCAGTACCGCTGCATGCACCGCCGCCTCGCTGACGCTGCTAAAGACCACCTCCCAGCGCCGTCCTTGCCGGGCAAGACCCGCCAGCGCCTCGTCGCGGAGCGAGCACGGGTATTCGCGCGGATAGAGCACCAGCGGAATAGGGTCTCGTTTGTAATAGTCGTACGCCGGAT
Organism: Rhodothermales bacterium; assembly: GCA_046756545.1. Taxonomy (GTDB): domain Bacteria; phylum Bacteroidota; class Rhodothermia; order Rhodothermales; family JBHHWM01; genus JBHHWM01. The sequence goes on from JBHHWM010000053.1 coordinate 5,202, forward strand.
GGGTTACCCAGGCGTACGGCTCGTGCCAGAGCGTGACCGTATGACCCGTTTTAAACGCACCATTGGCTACGGCAAGGCAGAGCTTGTTGGCCTTAATCCGCTCCGCAAGATCCAGGCTCGTGGCCACGTGCAACTCGATCTGGATCTTCGTGCACAGCCGGCCAAATTTTGCCAGCAATCCGACGAGCGGCCCCATGGTGACTTCTTCGAGCACCCCCACCCGTACCGCGCCTTCCGTCTCGACGACCGAGAGCTTGGCCAGGGCCTCCTCGTTCAGGTCCAGGATGCGTTGCGCATAGTCCAGCAAGACCTGGCCCGACTCCGTCACCGTGGTTTGCCGTCCGTTCCGCTGGAAAAGGCGCGTGCCTAGCTGATCTTCCAACCGCTTGATTTGCAGGCTCAGGGCGGGTTGTGTCCGAAAGAGGCGTTCAGCGGCACGGGTATAGCTGCCCGTCTCCGCAATCGTGACGAAGCTCCGAAGCTGGTCGATAGACAGGTTGTTCATCATGGATTGGTATAATCTCCGCTTATCATATGGATTAAAATAATAAATGAATCTTATGCCAAAAAGGTCCATATCATAACCCAAGTTGTAACCCCCTTGGGTTGAGACGACGCATTGAGGAGGGGTTTCCCGCTGGTTTGTTCGTCGATTCATCGTCTCGTTGTCTCCTCTCGCCACGTGGCGACCCGAAGGCACAACGTGAGTTAGCATACCCTACCTTGCCACAATGTCAACCGAGGATCAGGATGCTGAGGACGAAACACGAGGCGGTATCTATCCCTGCGACGTGGGCGTTGGTTATTGCCTTTGCGGCTATTTATTTCATCTGGGGATCTACCTACCTGGCCATCCGGGTAGCCATCGAGACCATCCCGCCGTTTCTGATGCTTGGAGGGCGCTTTGCCGTGGCGGGGGCGCTCATGTACGGGGGGTTGCGCTTGCGTGGCAGGGCGCGGCCTCCTGGCGACAATGGAGAACGGCCCTGCTGGTTGGCGGGCTCATGTTGTGTGTGGGGACCGGGAGCGTGGGCTGGGCCGAGCAATACATTCCGTCCGGCCTGGCCGCTTTGCTGGTGACGACGGTGCCCCTGTGGATGGTCTTGCTGGATTGGCTCTGGAAAGGGGGCCGTCGGCCCGGAGGCATTATCTTCTTCGGTCTGTTGCTCGGATTCGCCGGGGTCGTGTTGCTCGTGGATCCCGTGGCTATCGTTCAAAACCTGTCCGTGGATGTATTCGCTGCCCTTCTGATTCTGGTGGGAGCGCTTTCGTGGTCGGTAGGGTCTATCCATGGGCGTACGGCCGATCTTCCCAAAGACCCCTTCATGTCTACGGCGATGCAGATGTTTGCCGGGGGCGTGCTTCTGGCGATAACCGGGCTTGTCCTGGGTGAGGGACGGCACCTCGACGTGGGATCGATCTCGTTGCGTTCTTTTCTGGGATGGGGCTATCTGGTCGTCCTCGGGTCGTTCATCGCCTTTAGTGCCTATATATGGCTGTTGAACAACACTTCTCCGGCGCGGGTGGCCACCTATGCGTATGTCAATCCGGTGGTGGCTGTTTTTCTTGGCTGGGCCTTGGCCGATGAGCCGTTCAACCTGCGTATTCTCTTTGCCATTGTGCTGCTCGTCTCCGCCGTTGTGCTCATCACCCGGCACAGTCAGCGCCGCCCGGAGAGCCTGGAGCCCAGGGAAACGCCGCCTCGTGCCCATGGGCTCGACCCAGTCGCTCGGCTACACCCCCTGAGCCGACACGCGATCCGTGAGCGCATCCTGCGATCAACAGGACGCGCAACAGCCGAAGAAGGTTGTGATTACACCCCCTGAGGATGCGGCAATCTGATCACACAGTGTCCGCTCCCCCTTGTCGCTATTCGTAGCGCAGGGCGTGAATCGGATTTGCGGAGGCGACCTTGTAGATGCGTCCGCCGACGGTCGCCAGGGCGATCAGGAAGATCAGGACCGTCGCCAGGAGGAAGGGCATCACGCCCACGCCTACATGATAGGCCCAGATGCTGTCGAGCAGCGCCTTGATCCCAAAGTAGCCCAGCGCCGAAGCGATCACCGAAGCGATCAGAAGCATCAGGATGAACTCCCGGTTGATGAGGTGGCCGATGCTGAACACGGAGGCTCCGAGCACCTTGCGAATGCCGATCTCCTTGGTGCGTTTGGCAATGTTGAGCGACACCAGGGCAAACAAACCCGCCGCCGAAATAATAATGGCGATGAGCGCGATGTAATAGAAGACGGTTTTGATGCTCCCGTTGATCAACATGGCCTCGGCCATCACCTGGTCCTGGAAGCGTCCTTCGTAGGGCGCATCCGGGGCGATGTTTCGCCAGGCGGCGTGCAAGATCGCGTTGGCCTCGGCCAGGTTTTCGGCGGACACACGGGCGATCAGGTACTGGTAGTTTTCGGGTTTGGCGAGGCGGAAGACGCTCGGTTCTACGGCATCCCATACGTTCTCGTAAAAATCGGCCATGACCCCGACCACCTCGTACCGCACGCTATCCATGGTGAGCCATTGGCCGACCGGCTCGTTCCAGCCGAAGTCCCGGGCCAGGGTTTCGTTGACCAGAATCGACTCGGAGTAGTCGATTTCGCGATTCGGATCGAAGGCGCGGCCTTCGGCCATCTCCAGCCCCATTGTTTCGAGGTAGTCTTTGCCGATCAGGTAGAGATCAACCTCGTCCTCCAGGGCTTCGCGTTGGGCCGTCGGTTCGGTCTTCACGATATGGTTAAAATAGGAGTAGCTGACGTGGCTGCGGGAGCCTGCTACGCTCAGTATTTCCGGATGTTGTGCCAGCGCATCGCGATACGGTGCGAAGCGTTCCGGCTGGCCCAGGGGCACCATCAGCACCATGTCCTGATCGTACCCCAGGTCGAAGTTTTGCTGGTACTCCGCATTGTTGGTAAAGACGATGCTTGCGATGATGACCAGGACGGAAATGCTGAGTTGAAACGTGAACAGCGTGCGGGTGAAGGGAGAGGTGCCTCGCAGGAGTTGGCGGCCTTTCAGGATGTTGACCGGCTTGAAGCCGCTGATGTAGATAGCCGGATAGGCTCCGGCGATCACGCCGGTCGTTAGCAGTAAAACGGCCAGAAACGCCAGCAGAGGCGCGTTATCGACGTAGTCGAGGTGCAGGTCGAGATAGGGCCAGAGGCTGCTGTAGGCCGGTACAAACACCTCGGCCAGCAGCAGCGCCAGGCCGAAGGCGAGGACGCACAGCAGCATGCTCTCGCCCATAAACTGCCCGATCAACTGTCGCCGCAGCCCGCCGACCACCTTGCGCACGCCGATCTCCTTGAGCCGTCGGTCGGCAAAGGCGATGGCCGTGTTCATAAAGTTGAAACAGGCCATCAGCAGGAGCAACACGGCCAGGATGGCGGGGGTAATGATGGAGGCCGGGTGGATGCTGTTCGTAAGGATGTAGGCCCGCGTGGCATCCTCCGTCAAAAACATCTCCGGTAGAGGGACGAAATAGAAGCTGTTGATCAACCAGTCGGGCCGCGCTAGGTTTTGCTGTTCCAGGTAGGGGGTAAATTGAGCGGGGAGATCGGCCAGCCGGGCCGGGTCCGGCACCTGGATGAACGTCACCAGGCCCCAGCGGCCCCAGTCGTCGAGGTTTTCCCCTACCGTGATGCGAAGGTTGTCGTAGGTGGTCAGAATGTCGAATTGGATGCTGGAATTCTTCGGAATCTTTTCTGCAACGGCTCCGACGGTGAACCCGCGTACCTCGTCGCCGAACCGCAGCGTCACCTGCCGGTTCAGGGGGTCCTCGTCTCCGAAGTATTTACGGGCCACCTCGTCGCTGAGGATGATGTTGTTGGGATCGCGGAGGACGTCCGGCGAGCCGATCTTCAGCGGGAACGTGAACATCTCGAAAAAGCCCTCATCGGCAAAGACGACGGTCTCATTCAGGACCTTGTCGCCATACTGAAACACGGCCCCAGTTCGCGAGATACGCACCGCTTCTTCTACGAACGGGAAGTCGGCTTTCAGCGCAGGTCCCAACGGCATCGGTGTGACGCCCCACTGTTGCTCGTGATCGCCGACGAGCTTGGTGCTGTTGATCCGGTAGATCCGGTCGGCGTGCTCGTGGAAGGCATCGAAGCCCAGGCTGTAGGTATAGTTCAGGTAGGCGACGATGCAACACGCCAACACGACGGCCAGCCCGACGATGTTGATAAGGGTATAATGAATGTTTTTGACGAGCTGCCGGGTGGCGACGACGAGGTAGTTCTTGAACATGATCCCTGTGTGTAAGGTCGGTGGCGATCCATGACAAGGCTTACACGAAGAGGGCGATCTAATGGTTACAGGGGAGCATACTAGGAAGGGGAGGCAACAGCCTCTAAAACTCGAATTCCAGGCCGAGGATCGGGAGCGTGCCCCATTGCTGAAGGGAACGAGGGGCGTTATCGCTCTCGTTCCAGTCGAGGGCGGAGAGGTTTCTCCGCCCGTATACGTTCCACACGCTGAGATAGGCAATCAACGTAGACCGCTTGAAATGGAACCGCCGGTCGTAGCGGAGATTCAGCGAGTGGTAGGCCGGCAGGCGCGCCGCGTTGACCTGGTTCACGTCGAGTATTCCCTGGTTTAACCGTCTGGATTCGGCGAAGTCGAAGGGGGTATAGGGCGTTCCTCCCGCGTAGATCCAGCGCCCGCTGATTTCGTGTTTATGGCTCGGCTTGTATCCCCCCTCAACGTTGAAGAGGTACCGGTTATCGAAGACCCGGTTATGCCATTCGCCGTCATAATCCCGATAGCGCGACCGGAAGTACGAACCGCTTATCATGCCGTAGACGTTGCGGGCCAGTTTCTTCTGAATCATCAGTTCTACGCCGCGCGTGTAGGCTTTTCCGGTATCTACAAGGTGCTCGTGATGCAGGAAAAAACCGTTCTGATAGAAGAGCTGGTCGATGATAAAAAGTGAGGGCTGAGTGGGGTCGAGGGGAAAGTGACGGTATGCTTTGTTATAGACCTCAATCGTCAGGCGGGTATGGTCGGTCAGCAGGTGCTGCATGCCGATGATGTAATGGAAAGCGACCGGGTTTTTCAACGCCTTGTTTGTTTCGCTCTGGGCCAGTAGCACCAGCGGCAGGTTCTGAGCATACAGGCCCAGGGCGGCGTTGAAGGCGGTGCGGCTGGTGAGTTGATACGATGCGGCCATACGGGGCGAGATGTGCGTATGCCCGTTAAAAGTGAAATGATCGAGGCGGAGGCCCGAAGTCACGGAGAGCCGGCTGAGCGGGTGCCATCGATAGCTGACGAAGGCTCCCAGCTTGGCTGCCGTAATATCGTCATCGACGCGGAGGGCGGGCGTCGCATGACCCAGCAGATCGGTGGACGCTGCATAATACTGGTCGTACGAGGTGTGGAGGAGTTTGGCCTCGACGCCGAACTCGAAGCGGTGGGCCGGGCTGACCCGGTAGGTATTGACATTCCGCAGCCTGAACTCTTGTTCCAGGGATCGGTTGTCGAAGAAGACGTCGCCGGTCTGCGTTTTGGAAGACGTGCTTCTAAAGCGGGTAACGGAGTGCGAGAGGGCGGTGTTGGAATATCCGTGGGTGCCCCACAAGAAACGCCAGTTGACGCCGAGGGTGTTTTCGGTGGCTCCCCAGTCGCCATAGAAGGTTTCTTGTTCGTTCAGCGCGTCGTCTTTGTCGATGACGCTTCGGTCCATGCCCAGAATATCGAGCACGGTGACCCGGTGCCTCGGCGCAAGGTCATAGACCAGCTTTGCCTGAACGTCGCTGTAGGTAGGCATGGCGGCACCGGCCTCTTCTTCGAAGAAGGTGTTGACCAACACATCCACATAGCTGCGGCGGGCCGAAACCAGCCAGGAGCCCTGTGAAGCGCCGAGCCCCCCTTCGCTCACAAAACCTGTTCCCGCGAGGCTGAGGTCGAATTGCATATCGAATTCGTCGCGATTCCCCTCCCGAAACTGCACGTTCATTACCGACGAGAGACGGTCGCCGTAGGCTGCCGAAAAGCCGCCTGCAAAGAAGTCGACATGGTTGATCAGATCGACGTTGAGCAAGCCGACGGCTCCGCCCGAGGATCCCTGCGTGGGAAAGTGGTTGATATTGGGAATCTCGATGTTATCGACGAAGAAGCTGTTTTCTGTTGGACTTCCCCCGCGTACGACGAGGCTGTTTTTCATGTCGTCGACCTTGGCGATGCCGGGTAGCCCGCTGATGATGCGGCTCACGTCGCCTGCGGCACCGGGAGCCCGCCGGATTTCCTCGGCACTGAAACCGGTCAGGCTAACCGGCTGGTCGGCGGCGTCGGAAAAGTAGCCGGCCCTCACAATCACTTCTTCCGCTTCGAGAACGGCGGGATACAGTTCGGCTTGCAGGAAGGTGATGCGCTCCGAGCGGACGATGACATCCGTCTTTGACACCGGCTCGTATCCGACGTAGCTAAACCGGAGGAGATAGCTTCCGACAGGCACACTTGTAAAGATGAAGTAGCCGTCGATGTCGGTTGTGGTGCCGCGCGATGTGGGAGCCAGCAGGACCGTTGCGCCGATGAGGGGAAGCTTGGTCTCGGCGTCGAGCAGTTGCCCTTTCACCGTGCCGAACGGGACGGGCTGCCCATAGCTGCTAAAAGCGAAGGAGAGATTCAGGAGGAGTGTGGACAGATAAGCCCCGAGGCGTAATGCGTTCATGAAATACCCTGTTTGTAATGCACGCGTCAAAAACAGCGAACAACATAGGAGGTGCCGCCTCCTGTTGCGTTCAAACCAACGGGGCCGGACGTCTGGAACAGGTCCGAACCCAGGGGATCGGGCCTCATCGTGCGGTTAAGGAGCCTGCTGTGGGCCGGGAGATGCCCCGGCTATCAAGCCTCGGCGTCTTGAAGGAGATGCTTCTTGTAATGAGACGGGGTCATCTTCGTATGCTTTTTGAAGACGGCATTGAACGAAGATTTGGCATTGAAGCCGGCTTCTTGCCCGATGGCGAGCAGGGTGAAGTGCGCGTAGTGTGGATCCGCCATTCTCCGTTGCACTTCTCTGACGCGATAGCTGTTTACAAAATCGTAGAAGTTCTGCCCCAGTTGCGTGTTGATGATCTCCGATAGATTATGCGCCGAAATGGATAAGGCATCGGCCAGATCCTGAAGCGTCAGGGTGCTGTTGGTGTAGGGTTTCTCCTGTTCCATCAGGTCGATCAAGCGCTGCAAGTAGGTTTGCGCTGTCTCCGGGTCCATGCCGGACTTGGCATACCGGGGCTTTTCTCTGTAAGCCTCGTTAGAAAGCAGGGCTCGTTCGGATGAGAACCCGCCTCCAGTTCCGGATACCGGAGGCATTTCCATTTCCGGTTGGTACGGGTGGGCGCGTGGTTCGAATATTTCCGGCTGGCGCAGCCCCAGATAGCCGATGGTGTATACGAACACCGCCATCCCCAGCGCGACGTAATCATCGTATCCTTCGATAGGGTCCAGCCCTTCGCCGCGTCCGGCTTTTACCAGTCCCAGCACGTAGAAGATGAGGGCGATGCTCCAGAGGGTGACGCCGCCCACCGTCATGTTGCGCAGCCAGGCCAGGTTGATGTGTTCGATGGATGAGAAAGCGTTTTGAACCCGTTCGCGATGTCGTTTCAGCAATCGAATGATGAGGATGAGATAGACAAAACTATAGACAAACTTGAAATGATTGATTGCGGTGAGTTCCGGCGTCCACGGGTGCTGGTCCGGCGTTTTGAGCAGGGCGAGTTTTTGGGGGCCGCTTTGCAGGTAAAAGGGCACCAGGTACAAAACGACCAGCACAATAGGGATGAAATGAAAGAGATTCCCCTTTTTGAAAGACTGACTCCCCGCGCTGACCGTTTTGGCATAGAGGTAGAGCAGAGGGGCAAAGAGCAGCGGCAGGGGATAGGTTGCCCCGATGAAATGAGGGTACAGATCGTCGTAGCCCCTGGCGTGATAGACGGCGGTAACAAGCTCAAGCGAGAACGCCAGCATAGCGACGGCCAGGATCTTGTTGGCGATCCAGTTACGCCGTTTGCTTGCCAGGATGAATGCCAGAAAGATGCCTTGTGCTGCGCCTAATACATGGATCGTACTCAGCCAATCATTCGAGAGAAGGGATTCCATTAGGGTACCGATCTGAGCCTTTCCCTGGGGTTTTCGACCATCGTAAACGAGGACGTACATAGACGCCCGAGCGCGTCGCTTGCTCCCACGCCTTACGGAAGCATGTGGTACCCGCTCTGTATCAAACAACGCGGCTCAGTTCGTACATCATAGCGGACGGTGCATTGAGAAGAGATAGGGAGTGCACCAAAAAAAGGCAGGCTGGTTGGAGGTGTACCAGCCCGCCCGCAGACTCCAACCGTATCCTCACTAACGGAGTCTATCTGTAGAAATCATAGGGCGTTATAAAGTTTCATCGAATGATTAAAAAGAGGCCGGCTACTGCTATTCATACCGCAGGCTCTTGACCGGATCGGCCAGTGCCGCCTTGACGGCTTGGACGCTCACCGTCAGCAGGGCGATGGCGAAGGCCAGCACGCCTGCCAGCACGAACGTGCCGGCACCGAGATCGATGCGGTAGGCGAAATCCTGCAGCCAGGCATCCATCACGAGGTAGGCCGCCGGGACGGCCAGCACGAACGCGACCAGTACCAGCAGGGTGAAGTCTTTGGAGAGGAGCAGGACGAGGCCCGAGGTCGAAGCGCCCATTACCTTGCGTACGCCGATCTCCTTGGTGCGCCGCACGACGGCCAGCGCGGCCAGTCCGAAAAGACCCAGGCACGCAATGACAACAGCCAGCAGCGACGCGATGCCGACGATCTGACCGAGGCGTTCTTCTTGCCGATACTGACGGTCCAGGGCTTCGTCCAGGAAGGCGTAGTTGTAGGGCTGATCCGGAGCGACGCGTTGCCAGGTGCGTTCGATCAGGGTCAGTGTGCCGGACATCGAAGATGCCTGCGAGTCCTCATCATCCGGCGCGATACGCACCGATATTTTCGGAGTGGGCGAGGCAGAGAAATTCACGTCGGAAGATCCTTGCAAGATGAGGCGGGGGTTCAGCACCAGCACCAGCGGGCGTACGTTCCCGTGCAACGGTTCGAAGTTGAAATCGTGCACCACGCCGATGATTTCGTGATCCTCGAACGATGCGCCGGGCAGGCGCTGGCCGATAGGATCTTCCCAGCCGTACTCTGCCGCCATCGCTTCGTTGACGATGAGTGCCCGAGGCGCGTCGGAGGGGATGTCGAGGGAGAAATTGCGGCCGGCAGTGAGCGTCATGTCCATGGTCGGCAGGTAGCTTGCATCGACGATGTTCATCGAGAAGGTGCGATAGGTGCCGTCATCGGCGTCATAGCCGATGCTTATCCAGCCTTCCCCAAACGTGTGCGCCGACGCTGTAACGTTGAGGATGGCCGGGTTAGCGGCCAGTTCGTTGCGCAGGCGTTCGGCGGTGCGGAGGCCGTTTTCCAGAAGGGACGCGAGGCCTTGTCCCTGGGTGGGGGTGCCGCTCGTGGGAATGACGACCACTTGTTCTTCGTCGAACCCCAGATTTTTGGTTTGCAGGTACGTCAACTGCCGGGCCATGATCAGGGTACCGGCGATCAGGAAGATCGACAGCGCGAACTGGATTACGACCAGGCCGCGCCGGAGCAGGTTAGTGTCGCCGCCTAACGAGAGCTTTCCTTTGAGCACATCGACCGGGCGGAAGCCCGAGAGCACGGCGGCCGGATAGCTGCCTGCGACCAGCCCGATCAGCAGGGTCAGCGTGCCCATGAACAACAGCATGCCGCCGTCGAAGCGAAAGGCGAGGTCGGTGCCGGCCAGCGTGTTGAACAGGGAGCGGAAGGCTTCGGCCAGCGCCACGCCCAGGATCAACGCCAGGACGGTGGTCAGAAGCGCCTCGCCCCAGAACTGGTGCATGAGTTGTCGCCGGTGAGCACCGATCACTTTCCGCACGCCCACTTCCAGCGCCCGGCTCGCCGAGCGACCGATAGAAAGCGTCATGAAGTTGATGCACGCGATCAGCAGCACCAGCAACGCGATGGCGGAAAGAATGTAGGAATAGGCCGGATCGCTGATCGGAGCGATGCCCAACGGAAAGGAGGGGTCCAGGTGAATAGCGGTCATCGGTTGCAGGCCGATGGTGTAGGCTCCTTCGGGCACCCGCTCGCCCAGCACCTGCCGGATCATCGTGGGGAACTTGGGGTCGAGCGCCGTGGAGGGTACGTTGTCGTGCAGCAGGACGTAGGTTTCGACGTTGACGCTGAACCAGCTTTGCTGCTGGCGTTCGCTGAACAGATCGCCGGCCTTGGCAAACGGCACGAGCAGGTCATACTGGATGCTCGAAGGGCCGGGAGCCGCCTCCACGATGCCGCCAATCACGAAATCCTGGAAATCCTGGCCGACCCGAATCGAGAGGGTTTGCCCGAGCGGATCGGTCTGGCCGAAATACCGAACGGCGAGGTCCGGGGTCAGCATCACGGTGTTCGGGTTGCCGGCGAAACCGACCGCAGAACCGCGTAGCAAAGGGAAGTCGAACGCCTCGAAGAACGCCGGGTCCACGTAGTGAACGCGTTCCTGGAGGGTCGTCTCGCCGCGTTGCACCAGGTCGGCGAACGTGCCGACGCGAACGACGTGCTCGATCTCGGGAAAAGACGTGGCCAGCGTGGGGCCGAGCACGATGGGCGTGACGGTGTTGAAAAACTGCTCGTCTTCGCCGTAGTCCTCCAGCACCCAGGCCCGGTAGAGGTCGTCGGAGCGGGTGTGGAAGCGGTCGTAGCTCCACTCGTTGCGCACGAAGAGCATGATCAACAGGCAGCACGCCAGCCCGATGGCCAGGCCGGAGATGTTGATGAAGGCATGCGTCTTGTCTTTCAACAGGTTGCGCAGCGCGATTTTGATGTAGTTCTTGATCATAGCTCCAGGCGTTCAGCGGGTTGCAGTCAGCAAGGCGATGGCGCGTGTGTCGGCGATACTATATGGATTGGCGGCGGGCGGTCCTATTCATACCGCAGGCTCTGGATCGGATCGGCCAGTGCCGCTTTGATGGACTGATAGCTGACCGTCAGCAGGGCGATGCCGAGGGCGAGCAGGCCCGCCGCCACAAACACCCACGGGCCGATGGTGATACGGTAGGCAAAGCTCTCCAACCAGCGCTGCATGGCGAAGTAGGTGACGGGCACAGCAACAATGAAGGCCACGGCGACGAGCTTGAGAAAGTCTATGGAGAGGAGGGCCACGATGCCCGGCACGGGAGCCCCGAAGACCTTACGGATACCGATCTCCTTGGTGCGTTGCTCGGCGCTGTAGGCCGCCAGCCCGAACAGGCCCAGGCAGGCAATCAGGACGGCGAGGCCCGCAAAGTATCCGAAGGCCGTTCGCAGGCGTTGTTCAGCGCGGTACAGGGCATCCAGCCGGGTGTCCAGGAAGGCATATTCGAAGGGCCACTCCGGCGCACGCGCGGTCCATTGTTGTTCCAGGAAGGCCAGCACCTCACGCGCAGCGCCGGGACGGATGCGGACGAGGAGCTGATCGTACCAGCGTGGATGGATGTTGAGCATCACCGGGTGGATCTCCTCATGCAGCGAGGCCAGGTGAAAGTCCTTCACCACCCCGATGATGGTTCCCGCCTTGTGGAAGTACGAGCCGACGCTGAAATCTAGGGGTTGGCCGATGGACTCTTCGAAGCCGAATTGCCGCACTGCCGCCTCGTTGACCAGAAAAGCCTCTTGTGCGTCGGTGGGAAAGGTCTCCGAGAAGGAGCGCCCCTCAGCCAGTTCGAGGCCGAGGGTCTCGACGAAGTCATAGTCGACGGCCATCACGCGGATGGAGGTCTGGAGGTTGTCCGGTTTTCCCTCCCAGGCGATGCCCCACGTGTTCAGGCCGTCGGGTGGTGCGTTCGAGGCGGCAGCGATGCGTGTGACGCCGGGGTGCTGCGCAAAGGCTTCCTTGAACAGCGCGTAGTCGCTCTGGGCCCGGTCATGATTCAAATAGACCATGATCAGGTGTTCCTTGTCGAAGCCTAGTTTTTTGTGCTGTACGTACTGAAGCTGCCGGTAGACCACCGCCGTGGCGATGAGCAGGACGATGGTGATGGCGAATTGAAACACGACCAACCCCCGGCGCAGCCGCGCCGCACCGCGCTGCCCTCCTGCCGCGGCGTTGCCTTTCAACACAGCCACGGGCCGGAAGGCGGAGAGGTAGAAGGCCGGATAGCTCCCAGCCGCCAGGCCCACAAGCAGGGCGGCACCGACCAGGACGCCCAGGAAAAGCAGGTTTCCGGCGTAATCGATGGAGAGGGCCTTGCCGGTCACGTCGTTGAACAGGGGCAACAGCATTTCGACCAGCATCACGGCCAGCACCAGCGCCAGCAGGCTCAACAGGATCGACTCGCCCAGGAATTGCCCGACGAGGTTCAGCCGGTGCGCCCCCACCACCTTGCGCACGCTGATCTCCCGGGCTCGCCACGCCGAGCGCGCCGTCGCCAGGTTCATAAAGTTGATGCAGGCGATACACAGGATGAAGACGGCGATGAGGGCAAAAAGGGAGAGCGTCGTGGCGTCGCCGTTCGCTTCGATCTCGCCGTCGTAGTTCGAATGGAGGTGGATGTCGGTGAGCGGCTGGAGCGGCAGGCGAAGCTGCCCCGGCTGGTACACGTCGGCGGCGTGTCGGCGGATGAAGTCGTCGAATTGAGCGTACAGCGCTGCCGGGTCGGTGCTTTTGTCGAGCAGCAGGTAGGTGTAGAGCCAGATAGCCCCCCACGATTCGAATAGCTCGCTGTTGCCGGCATACATCGTCTCTGCGCTGTGCAGCGAGGCGAGGAAGTCGAAGTGGAAGTGGGAGCGGGGCGGCACATCTCGGGCGACGCCGGTTACCGTGAAGTCGTATTCATTATCGATGGTGAGGACCTTGCCGACCGGGTTTTCCTCGCCGAAGTATTTCCGGGCCGTTGTTTCGGTAAGCACGACGGAGAACGGTTCGCGCAGCACCGTCCCGGGATCTCCCTGGACGAGCGGAAAGGTGAACACGTCGAAGAAGACCGAGTCGGCCAGGAAGAAGCGCTCTTCCGTGTGCTGGGCCGCCTCGTAGCGCACCATCCGTTCCTGGCTCGCAATCCGGACGGTTTTTTGGATTTGCGGAAAATCCGCCTGCAACAGCGGGCCGAGCTTCCAGGGCGTAGCGGCTTTCCGGCCCCATTCGTTTTCGCTGACGAGGCGTTCCCGCACGACGCGGTAGATGGCGTCGGCATTTTCGTGGAAACGATCGTAGCCGCGTTCGTCCTGGATGTAGAGCGCGATCAACACACAGCAGGCGATGCCCACCGCCAGGCCGCTGATGTTGATGAAGCTGTATCCTGTATGCTTGCGCAGATTGCGAAGGGCGATCTTGAGATAGTTTGTCAGCATGGTCGTTGCACGTTGAAGTGCCGAAGCGCTATTCGTATCGCAGGCTCTCGACGGGGTCGATCAGCGCCGCTTTGATGGATTGGAAACTCACGGTCAGCAACGCGACGAGCAACACCAGGCCGCCTGCCAGCACAAACGTCAGGGGCTGAATCTCGATGCGATACGCGAAGGTGTTCAGCCACCGGTGCATCACCAGGTAGGCCGCCGGGCAGGCCAGCACCGCCGCCACCAGCACGAGACGGACAAAACGGCTCGACAGGAGCACGACCACGTTGGATGCGGAGGCCCCCATCGCCTTGCGTATGCCGATTTCTTTGGTGCGTCGCGTCACGGCCAGGGCCGCCAGACCGAAGAGGCCCATGCACGCGATCAAGATGGCGAAGAACGAGGCATAGCGGACGATCCGGCTCCATCGCTCTTCGGCCCGGTACTGCCGGTCGAAGTCGGCGTCGAGGAAGGCGTAGTCGAAGGGGAAGCCGGGAGCGATCTCGTGCCAGGTACCGCGCAGCACGGCCAGCGTCGCAGGCAGGTCGTCGGTGTGTAGCCTGGCGATGAGATGGCGGATAGGCCGGGAGGGATTGAGGTGGAGGACCGCAGGCTCTACCGAGTGGTGCAACGATTGAAAGTGAAAGTCCTTCACCACGCCGATGACATTGACTTCTGCACCGTTGATCCGGAGGGTCTCGCCAAGAGGCGCCTCCCAGCCCAGCGACTGCACCAGCGTTTCGTTGACAATCACCGAAGCGGTGGCGTCGGTCGTCCGTTGGGGAGAAAAATCGCGGCCTGCCGCCAGTTCAAGCCCGAAGGTAGCCAGATAGTCGTACTCGGCTCTGAAGAGATACGGGAAGGACACCTGCTCGCCTCGCGCCTCCGTGTAGCCCATCGAAAAGGTTTCGGCGCGGCCCACCACGGCGTCGGACCCTGTGATGTACGCAATCGACGGATGCCCGGCCAGTTCGCTGCGGAAGCGTTCGAGGAGCGGGGCACCGGCGTCGGTATGCGTCGGAATGACCACCACCTGATCGGCATCGAGTCCCAGGTTCTTGGTTTTCAAAAAATCGAGTTGCCCCGCCATGACCAGGGTGCTGACGATCAGGAAGACGGAGAGGGCGAACTGCATGACCATCAGGGTGCGCGTGAAGGGGTTCGCCCCCCCTAGCTGCAGCCGGCCTTTCAACGTCTCGACGGGATGGAAACCGGAGAGGACGAGGGCCGGGTAGCTGCCGGCGAGCACGCCGGTAAGCAACGTCACCCCCAGAAGGGCTGCGAGCGTGGAGACCCGAGCGCCCGCATCGAACGCAAGCTCCTTGTTGGCGAGTTCGTTGAAAAGAGGCAGGAACAGTTCGGCCAGGCCGAGGCCCAGCAAGAGGGCCAGCAGGCTCATGAGGAGCGCTTCGCACCAGAACTGCTGCATCAACTGCCGGCGCTGCGCCCCGACGACCTTGCGCACGCCGATCTCGCGGCTCCGGGCGGCAGCCCCGGCAATAGAAAGGGTCATAAAATTGATGCAGGCGGTCAGCAACACGAGCAGGGCGATGCCTCCGAGGATGTAGGAGTAGGCAGGATTGCTTGCCGGTTTCATCCCGCCCGTCACGCGCGGGTCGAGATGCACCTCGCGGAGCGGTTGGAGGCGATACTGGTAGGACCGGGTGAAATCCGCGCCGATGTGCCTGGCGACAAAGGCAGGGAAGTGTGCTTCCAGGTCGGACGATTCGGCTCCTTCCACGAGGTGGACGTAGGTATGGGTAGACGCGCTGCGCCAGTTTTCGGTACGCGCTTTTCCTACGACGTCTTCGACACGCGCGAAGGGCAGCAGGAAGTCGAAGTCAATGCTGGAGGGGCCGGGCAACCGAGCCGCTACACCCGTCACCACAACGTCGTAGAACACCTCGCCGAGCTTGATCGACAGGCGCTGCCCCAGAGGATCGGCCTCGCCAAAGTACCGTCGAGCCGTGGATTCGCTCAGGACTACGGCATCCGGGGTGCGGAGGGCCGACGCCGGATCTCCCCGGTGCAGAGGAAACGAGAAGGCGTCGAAGATCGCCGCGTCGGTAAAGGTGAGTTGTTCGGTGATCGATTGATCCGCGTATCGCACGACGTCCCGGTACGACCAGAAGCGGACAGCCTGCCGAATCTCGGGATATTCTTGCTCCAGCGTCGGTCCCATCGGCATGGGAACGCGCCCGTAAAGCTGTCGGCTCGCGCCGTTGCCCTGGCCGAGCGACGAGACGAGTCGGTAGAGGTCGGGGCGGTTCTCGTGGAACGCATCGTAGTTCACCTCGTCGCGCACGTAGAGGAACATGAGCAGGCACGCCGCGATGCCGACGGCCAGCCCCACCACGTTGATCAACGTCGAGAGCTTCTGCTTCTGTAAGGTTCGGAGAGCGATTTTCAGATAGCTCTTGAGCATGGACGGAGAGCCGTGTGGATGTCGTCACGCCCTCTCCAGGACAAACGCAATGCCGTTTTGCATAACATTTTATTTATGCAGTGGATAGGTAGATGTGTTTGACGAGAGAGAAGGGGCGGTATGTCCGCTGGCAATACACCGGGTGTCCGATACCGAACAACCGGGAAGGCACAAACCGGGTGATCGAAGGGCAGGGAAGAGATGAACGGGTCGAAGCGGCCATGGCGAAAGCCGCCAGGCGCTTCAGTGAAAGCAGTTACCCTCGTGTGGATGCCCTACAGCTTCAGGCCGAGGCCGAGCGCGAAGTCCAGCTTGGCAAACTCGGAACGGAAGTCGCTGACGTTGCCGCCGGTGAATCCCAGGCCGTTGATATAGCTGGCACGACCCTGCATCTGCACGAACAGGTGACGGTTGAGGTTAGCCCGGAGGCCGAGTGTGGCCTGCGCGCCGTAGCCTATGCCGAGGTGTTCCCGGAACGAGAAACGCGGTTCCTGGGTCGAGAAGTCTTCGGCACTGTGACGCATGCCGTCCATTTCTTCATAGGTTTCGAGTTGCTTGGCCGAGCCCAGATAGAGGGAAACCCCCACGCCGACAATCGGCACGAGGCGTCTGGTCGGGGGCGTCAGGGCATAGGAATAGGCCACGGTAATCGGCACCGCCTTATATCGCCAGGCCGGCATGCCGTTGAACTGATTTGCCAGGGACTTCGGAAACGACTCCACGCGCATGTATTCCGTGGTCAGCACGATGGATTGACGCTGCGTGAGCGGAAAACTAAACGACAGGGTCTTGGAAACGGAGGACGAGGTATTCAACGTACCCTGTCCACACACCCTGGACGGGCAACAGAGAAGGCAACCGAGCAAGAGACCGCCTGCCAGCCGAGCATACCGAAACGAGCGCATGAAAGGAAAGGGTAGCGTCTTGTAGATCCGTTCGGTATCAGTCGCTCAAGCGCAGTCGGGATAGATGAAGAGAGGGCGTGCTGTGTGAGAAGCCGTTCGCTTTTGCGGGCATCTGGCAGCAAACGAGGCCTTGCTACCGGCTCCGAAAACGGCTGGTTCCCGTTGGCGACATATATCGGCTTTATTACAAATCCCTCTAGCTACCTATCACTTTCAGAGATAGGGTTGAAAAACCACTCGTATCGGGT